>NZ_PGFJ01000001.1:1684795-2021754 GCF_002797815.1 Mucilaginibacter auburnensis | reverse complement strand
TTACAAATGTACCCCTGTTAGTAGCTAACGTATATTCGCGGGTTTTCTTCTTTTCGTTCTTTGCTTTTTGTGTGTAACCCTTGCCCAATAACAAACTGTCGTTCCTGTTGATATTGTTGTGAAGCATGAGGTTCACTTCCTCGTATGATATTAATTTGCCTTGCCCAAAACCAACGCAAGCCACGCAACAAAAAATAAGGGTGATAAGGATCTTTTTCATCATCAGGTTAATTACTATAGGGTTTAAAATTACATTAAACTTAAACTACATCAAAAAGAATGCGGTGGCTTATGTTTAACTTAGCATACTTTTTACATTTAAGTTATGCCAAAAATTGAATTAAGCCGTGTTAGCGGCGACTATGGCTTTGATGCCAAAGACGAAAACGGACATATTGTTAAAATGGACAGCAATCCGCAAAGCGGAGGTTTGGATTATGGCGCCCGCCCTATGCAGTTATTGTTAATGGGTTTGGCAGGTTGCTCGGCCATTGACGTAATTGCTATATTGAAGAAACAGCGTCAGGATGTAAAAGATTATAAAATGGTTATTAACGGCGACCGCGAAGCGGGTGTGGAACCATCTTTATGGCAAAATATTGAGGTTGAATTTCACCTTTACGGAGATATTGACCCTGATAAGGCAGCCAAAGCAGTTGACCTTTCATTAGGTAAATATTGCTCCGTTGCGTCTACCCTTGAAAAAGCCGGTGCGCAAATCAACTCTAAAGTATTTGTGCATCCGGAAGTAACTGCATAAGCACTTATTGATATAACAACAACGCCCGCGGATAATCCGCGGGCGTTGTTGTTTATATACTTTTTACTTTATCTAATCCTCATAAAATTCTATAAGGGAGGCAAAATAGCTATCGTTCCACCCCTCTGTAATGTCATTATAATCCTCATCGGGGATGTTGGCATGGCGTAATTCAACTGATGTTCCAGCTTTATCCGCATGTAGTTTAATAGTAACTATTGATTCCTCGGGCTGGCCATCAAAATACCATTGCTGTACTATCTTTTTTCCAGGATCCAGCTCAATATTCTTACCCACTATAGCACCATCCCACATAGAAAATTCACCACCTGGTGTGGCATCCATTTCTACAACATCACCTGTCCATAATTGAATGGTTGCAGCATTGGTAAGGGCCAGGTAAACCTCCTCAGGATCGGCCGGAATGATATAATATTTTTTAAAGTCTTTCACGGCTGCAAGTTACAGCATTTTATCTTTGAACCGGACCTAAAGGCCAAACTGTTTTGCCATAAATTTCATTCAATACCTGCGCAATCCCGGTATACACTGCAGATGCACCGCAGATGATACCTTCGTAACCTGCCAGCGTTTTAATGGTTGGGTTTTCCATAGCATCGCCTATGGCCAATAAAGCAAACAATATCACTAACGAGCCAAACACAAATTGCAGTGCCTTACTTAAACGCAGTGTACCGAAGAACAACAATAGCGTAAACAATCCCCAAACAGAAAGGTAAGCTACCATGGCATTATTGGAGGTTTTTTCTACCCAACCCAACTTAGGCATCACAATTAAACATACTAATGACAGCCAGAAAAAGCCGTATGAGGTGAAGGCTGTTAAGCCGAAAGTGTTATCTTTTTTTGCTTCAATAATACCGGCAATAACCTGAGCCAGGCCGCCATAAAAAATGCCCATGCCCAGTATCATGGAGTTCATTTCAAAAAAGCCTGCATTGTGAATGTTCAACAAAATGGTGGTCATGCCGAAAGCGCACAAACCTAACGGAGCCGGGTTGGCTATAGCGTTTGGGGTACTCATAAAAAATTGTTACGGTAAAAGGGTTTATAATTGGTTTATAGCGCAATTTAGTTATTTAAACCAATTTAGCAAATGGCTGGGCCACGTTAGAAAATAAAAAGGCCGCTAAAAAAAATCAGCGGCCTAACTGGTAATGTTTAGGTTAAAAATAACTTTTATATTGTTTAACGTGTTGATGCTAAACTAAAAACACCATCATTGTATTTAATTCTGAAATTAAACTTAGGCGATGCTAAACTATTTATGATAGCCTGTTGCTCTTCCTCCCGGGTTACTCGCTGTTGTCCATGGTATAGCTCAAAGCTCCATGCAATGTTGTTGTCCATGTCAATACCCGCTTTGCCTAATACCTGACCCTCTGCTATCTCGTCGCCCTCTTTTATATTATTTACCGTTTTAAGGTTAGCATACCCCGCAAAGTATTCACCATTTCTAATAATAACCAGTTTAGTTCCCAATATGTCACGAACGATACTCACCTTGCCGCCAAACTTCGCTTTAACCATAGAGTCAATTACATTATCGGGAAGCTCCGAATCAACCGGATTATTTACAGGCTCTGTTACATTGCCTATTGTTGTAGGTTTTATCGAATTTAAATTGTTACTGCCTGAACGCTGGCCTTTTAAAACATCTGACTTATCAGTTTTTACTTCATAAAACTTAAAGAAAAAGTCGGGGTTTTTAATGCCATAATCTTTTATATCTGGCGATATGGCCACCCAGTCGGCTATTTTGTACGCTTTAGCACCGGTTTTCACTTCGTGTACAAAGCGTAATGTAACATGATCGCCGTCTGCAATGCCATTCAGATCGGGTGCGTTGGGCTTAAAGCTTAAATTAAATTTATAACCGTTAACACGCTCAAATACGGCTGTTTTCCATTTACCATTTGGATATTTTGTGATCCGGGTAATTTGCCCGTCGGCAAAGCGCACTTTATTAGCTTCAAACAGAAATGGGTAGTCAGGGATTTTGTCAGCCTCAGCTAACTGAAAAATCTTCTTACCGTTTTTTATAACATAAGCAGGCGTGATAATTACCGGGCTTTCCTGGTTAACCCCACCGCTAAAAACTTTAATTGTCAACTCATCGCCTTGTTTAATTTGCGTGTTAAGCTTTTTTGATTGTCCGTACCAACTTGGTAGCAAAAACTCAGCACCGGTATTTTTTTCCTTAACTAATCTTCCTCTGAACAAGCCTTTTTCGTTATTGTAATCATTCAAAACGGCAACAGTTATTTCTTTACCCCATACAGCCCTGCTTTGTTCCATTTTCTTCTTTCCCTCTGCCGATTCCATATAGGCAAGCGCCTTTCGGCGGCCTTCATCATTCGCCTTACGTTGTGCCGGCGTGAGTTTTGACTTTTGCCTGTATTGAACCTTTGATGTATCTGAATTATCGGTAGCGGCTTCAATTTTAACTTTTCTGTAAGTTGAATCGTCGCTTTTCAATTTGGCAAAAGCCAGGCAGCTTATCAGCACCACCGGCACTGTAAGCAGGTAAATTACTTTTTTCATTTTATGTGTGGGTTTAGTAAAAAGCATTGTAATACGTTTTTTAAGCGGAACCATACTAAAGTTGTGGTACAAACTACCACCGGATGCGACCGATAAATGCAGCAATAATTCGGCGTATTTGTGTCTGTTGGTTGAGTTACCCACTTCTCTATCCACTTCAAACTCGTGATTTTGCTCAATAGCTTGGGCGTACAGGTAAACAAATGGGTTAAACCATAAAAATACCTGGGCAATTTTAACCAAAATGCGATCAACAGAGTGGAGCAGCTTAACGTGCAGCATTTCATGCGCAATGATCTGTTGCAGTTCATCAGCGGTAAGCTCATCGCTGTTTAAAAAAATATAATTAAAAAAGGAGCCGTTGTTGAGTGTTTTGTCGCCAGTTACTA
Source organism: Mucilaginibacter auburnensis (assembly GCF_002797815.1). NCBI lineage: Bacteria > Pseudomonadati > Bacteroidota > Sphingobacteriia > Sphingobacteriales > Sphingobacteriaceae > Mucilaginibacter > Mucilaginibacter auburnensis. The sequence goes on along the minus strand of NZ_PGFJ01000001.1, from coordinate 2,018,040 downwards.
TTTGCACACCGTCCACCTTAGTGCGCTTTTTGTTGCGCATTTTGGATAAAAACCTAACAACTATAATTATAAGTCTTGCAGAAAGCGCGAAAACAGAAAGCTTGTAAAGGGTCGTTAAAACCTCCATCCAGTTTAATGGCGTGCTTACACGTTCAGATACTGCAGGCGCGGCGCTTATTTTTAGAGGTTCGGCTACAGTTTGCAACTGGTTAACATACACCACCTTTTGAATAATTTCAGGATAGGCTTCGTTTTGCTGCACTGTAATGGTCAACAATGGTATAACAAAGCTAAGCGCCATTGTTATTAGTAAATACCAGCGGTTAATTGTAAAAAAGGTAAACCTGCTCAATAGCGCATAATAAAACAGGTAAAATATACCCATGCATGCACTTACCTGAAATAAATAAACCACGGCGTTCATAAGCTTATTTGTTTTTGTTGATGATGTCTTTGATCTTATCAATATCTTCCTTGCTCAACTGCTCTTCCTTTACCATGAATGATACCAGGCTCTCCACCGAATTATCAAAATAACCCGATATCATTTTTTTGAAGAAAGCCTTCCGGTATTCTGCTTTAGTTATAGCAGGGAAATACTGGTACGTTTTGCCATAAGCTTTATAATTCAAATACCCTTTTTTTTCCAGGATGCGAACAACAGAAGATATGGTATTATACGGCGGTTTAGGGTCATCAGGCAAGGCATCAATAACATCTTTAACAAAGCAGCTTTTCAACTTCCATATTACCTGCATTACGCGCTCTTCAGTTTTGGTCAACTCTTCCATAACCAAATGTAAAACTTATTTTTCAGTTATACAACTATTTTTTACGTTAATCAACGTATTTATAAGTTTTATAATTAAACAATCAGTTTGTTATCTATATAACACCTATTTGACACATTTTTGATGGTTTTTTGATTATTTTTGCCGATTATTATAGAATAATGACTGCAAACACCCTTAATATTATTAAAATTGGTGGAAATGTTATAGATAATTCTGAAAATCTATATCATTTTCTTAAAGATTTTAAAGATTTAGACGGTTACAAGATATTAGTACATGGCGGAGGAAAGATTGCCACGCAGGTATCTGAAAGTTTGGGCATTGAAGCCAGAATGATTGACGGCAGGCGTATAACTGACGTTGAGACACTTAGGGTAGTGACCATGGTATACGGAGGCTTGGTTAACAAAAATATTGTAGCACAGCTGCAACGCTTTGGCACCAATGCTATTGGGTTAACAGGTGCCGATGGCAACCTGATAAAAGCACGTAAACGCCCTGTAAAAACTATTGATTATGGTTTTGTAGGCGATTTATTTGATGGTTCAATAAACAGCACCGGTATAGCCAGTTTATTACAGGCAGGCTTTACACCGGTTTTTAGCGCGCTTACGCATGATGGCGAAGGGCAGCTATTAAACACCAACGCCGATACAATTGCGTCGGCTTTAGCGGTGGCAATGTCAGGATTATTTGAAACTACATTGATCTACTGCTTTGAGAAAAAGGGTGTGTTGATGGATGTGAATGATGACGAATCAGTTATCAGGGAAATTGATCCGGCACGCTATGAAGATTTAAAAATACAGCAGATCATCCACAGTGGTATGCTACCTAAACTGGATAACGCATTTACGGCAATAGCCTGTGGTGTTAAAGCGGTAGTGATAGGACGATCAGACGATCTGGGTAATATTAGAGAGAATAAACCGTTTGGTACACGATTAAGTAAAAACACATGAGTTCGCAACAACATGTTGCCATTTTAGGCAGCGGAAATATTGGTCTATCATTGGCTAAAGGCTTGGTAAAATCAGGCCTGTGGCAGCCACAACAAATAACACTTACACGCCGTAACGTTGACGCTATGGCCGAGTACGCAACACAGGGTTATCAAACCACTACCAATAATATGAAGGCCGCCAAACGTGCCGACATTGTTATACTTGCAGTATTACCTCAACAGCTCAACAAACTGCTTGATGAAATAAAACCGGCTATCAAGTCGGAAAAACAATTGCTCGTATCGGTTATATCAGGCGTTAGCTGCGAGGACATACGCTCCTATTTAGAAATGAACGTACAGGTGGTACGCGCTATGCCAAATACGGCCATAGCCATAGGCGACTCCATGACCTGTATAGCAACTGATAACGGCAGCGTAAAAAATGTAAACCTGGTGAAATCATTATTTGACACGGTTGGCGTAAGCATCCAGATCAATGAGGAGCTGATGACATCAGCAACTGCTTTGTGTGCCTGCGGCATAGCTTTCTTTTTGCGTTCGGTACGGGCAGCTTCGCAGGGTGGCACCGAAATTGGCTTTCATGCACATGATGCTTTAAAAATGGCGGCTCAAACTGCTAAAGGCGCTGCAAATCTTTTACTGCAGCTATCTTCGCACCCTGAGCAAGAGATAGATAAGGTAACATCTCCGAAAGGTTGTACCATTGCCGGATTAAATGAAATGGAACATAACGGGTTTAGTTCAGCTATGATAAAAGGCATTAAACTATCTGCCGAGAAAGCCGGCGACCTTTACAAAGCCGAAGATTAATAATCGCGCTTTTTATAGTAGGTAGATATTTTATTAAACAAAACATCTGGTACGAATGGCTTGGTTAGATAGTCATTCATACCAGATGATATAGCTTTGTCGTAAGTATCAGGCATTGCATCTGCAGTAAGCGCGATTATCGGCACTTCAATATCAAACTCGCGGATCTTTTCGGTAGCTTCAAAACCGTTCATAAATGGCATTTGCAGATCCATTATGATTAAGTCGTAGCGCTTTTGCGCCGCTATGCTAACTGCTTCTTCGCCGTTGTTTGCAGAATCTACGTTGATATGCCATTTCTTTAAAAACTTCGACGCTATTAAAAGGTTCATTTTATTATCGTCTACAACCAGCACTTGCATTCCGTTCAATGCGCCTACATCCTGAACGCCAACATTCTTTTTCTCTTCGGTTATTTCAGTATGAGCTAATGCAAACGTGATAACAAATGTAAACTGTGCGCCTTTGCCTGTATCGCTAACTACCGATATATCGCTTTTGTGCAGATTTACCAAACGTTTGGTTATAGCCAAACCCAACCCTGTGCCCATATGCACCGGTTGATTAATTACCGGATCTTGAACAAACGGATCAAATATCACAGATTGATGTTCGGGTGAAATACCTATTCCCGTATCTGCCACAACAAATTTCACCGTAACGCCTGCATCACCTTTAATTATTAGTTGCAATTGCAACGTTATTTTTCCGCTATCTGTAAACTTGATCGCATTGCTTATCAGGTTATTTAATATTTGACTTAGCCTTTGCTGGTCGCCCATTAAATTATCAGGAATACCATCATCTGCTAAAAGTTCAAGCTGCAGGTTTTTTTCAGCTGCCCTCGCACTAAATATATGAATGGTTTTTTGGGCCAATTGCCGCAAGTCAAAATTTTGAGGATTTAGTTCAAGTTTACCTGCTTCAATTTTATTGTAATCAAGTATATCATTGATAATAGCCAATAAATTTTCGCCCGAAAACTTCAATATATTAAGATATTCCATCTGCTCCGGACGAGGATTTTCATTCAATAACAAATTGGTTGTTCCTATAACAGCGTTCATGGGTGTGCGTATCTCATGGCTCATGGTTGAAAGGAACTCTGATTTAAATTTTGAAGACTTTTCAGCCATCTCCTTGGCCGATATCAATTCCTGTGTTACACGAAATTGCTCAGTTACATCCTCGCCAATGCCGGTTATCTCGTCTATCTCACCGTTCTCATCGCGCGTCATGGTGTTTTTCCAACTGATGATGCATTCACTCCCATCTTTACATTTGATGGCGTTGGTATACTTACTCGGTAGTGCATCCGCGTCAATCATTCCGTTTATGTGCTGAACTATGCCGTCAGGAATAAATGAGTTATACCAATTCATTCCAATTATTTCGTCGCGTGTGTAGCCAAGCAAATTTGCCAGGTGCTGGTTGCAAAATACAATGGTGCCCGTTCTGTCAACTGTTACTGCAACCAGGTTAACGGCCTCTAAAATTCGTTTAAATTTATCGTCAGTTCTGGTGTAATCCAGCTCAAACTGTTTTTGTTCGGTAATATCCTGAATCGTACCTATTATTTTGTTTAGTTGTCCTTTTTCGTTTCTCAGTATCTTCCCAATGATAATACTTATATACTTTACTTTTTTTTGAGAGGTGAGTATTCTGAAAACGCAACTATGATCTGAAGCATTGATACCACTTTTGTATAGGTTTCTAACTATCTGCCTATCGTTTTCGTGTACCACTTTCAACAAGAACCGAAAAGGAGAAATGCTGATAAACTTTGTGGTATTTACCTCAAAAATATTGACAAGCTCATCAGAATATGATAACTTTTTGGTTGATGGGCGCCAACTCCAATTACCTATTTTGGCAATAGTTTGTGCTTCTATAAGTTCCGCTTTGCCGCGTTTAATAAGTTTTTCGGATAATTTTATCTCCGTAATGTCTTGTATAATTCCAGCCACCCGCTGAATAGTACCGTCGTTATTTAAGGTTTTGTCTCCAACAATAATCCTGATGTATTTGAGCTCACCTTCCGGTGTAATCAATTTGTGCTCCAACTGCTTCGTTGCGGAAGATGAAACAGCACTCAAAAAAGATTGGCATTTTTCCCTGTCGTCGTGATGAACCAGACTGATATAATACTCAAAAGCGGCTCTGCCTTTTAGCGCTAAACCCTCGCTTCCCATTATGCGGAAAAGGCTTTCCGATAAGAATATCTCCTGACTTGCTTTATCATACAGCCAATTACCTATTTTGGCCACATGCTGTGCTTCAAGTAAAAGCAGCTCTTTCTCTTTCAGCTTACTCTCATATCTTTTTTGCTCTGATATATTTGAAACCGATGCCGAAACACGATTGAGGTATTTACCCTTGTTATCAAATACCGGGGTAACTTTAGCTAACAACCAGGCTCCGGTACCAAAGTCTGATACATACTCTAATGAAGTTGGCTGCTTGTAATCTATAGCAAAATCAAGTGCTTGATTAAATTTAAGCGCTTTCTCATAACCAATAACTTCTTCCAGCTTTTTGCCGATACAAACCCGCGGATCAACTACCCTATCGTCGCGTTCATTGAACCAAACATTAAGGCAAACTCTCTCCTCGTTAAATTCAAATATTACATCGTTCAATGAATTTAACAAAGCGTTCAGATCATCGCGTGCATTGAGGTGCGCAGATACTTTGTTGTCTAACCTTTTTAATAGACCGCGTACCAGTAATATGACTAAAAAAGATAATAATGTTAAACCGACAAAAGCAACTATAAGGTAGAGGCTGAAATGCATTTATGTACAATAACGTTTCGATTTTACGCTCTTAAAGATAACAATTAACAGGTGCGTAGCAAAGCCGTAACAGTAGAAAAAAATATAGTTTTCGGGACAAGTTTTTTACAATTGACAGATGCGATAGTGTAGGGATTACGCTTTCATTTTCTATATTTGTTGCTTACTAACATTCTTTCTATGTCTGGCAAAGCACAACTACAACTTGATGGAAAAACGTATGAACTCCCTGTAATTGAGGGTTCGGAGGGTGAAAAAGCGATAGATATTTCTAAATTAAGAGATCAAACGGGTTATGTAACGCTTGATGTGGGCTACAAAAATACAGGAGCTACAAAAAGTAACATTACGTTTTTAGATGGTGAGCTGGGCGTATTAAAATACCGTGGCTACCCAATTGAGCAACTGGCCGAGAAATCAACTTTTATTGAAGTTGCCTATTTATTGATATATGGGGAGTTGCCAACGGCTGAGCAGCTTACAAAATTTCAAAGTGATTTAACGCATCACACGCTGCTGCACGAGGATATGAAGAAATTTTTTGATGGTTTTCCGTCAAAATCTCATCCAATGGGTCAGCTCTCATCATTAGTTGCCGCGCTGTCTGCATTTTACCCTGAATCATTAAAATCCAATCAAACTGCCGAGGAGCAAAATCAAAGCATTATTAAGGTTTTGGCTAAAATGGCTACTGTGGTATCATGGATATACAAGAAATCTTTGGGCCATCCGGTTATTTATCCTCAAAACAAATACGACTATGTTACCAACTTCCTGAACATGACCTTCGGTCAGCGTACAGAAGAAGTGGAAATTGATCCGGTAGTGGTTAGCGCAATGAATACCTTGCTTATTCTGCATGCAGATCATGAGCAAAACTGCTCTACTTCTACTGTGCGTATTGTTGGTTCATCTGAGTCAAACATTTACGCATCTGTTTCTGCAGGTATCTCAGCTTTATGGGGACCACTGCACGGTGGCGCCAACCAAGCCGTAATTGAAATGCTGGAGCAGATCAAAAACGATGGCGGAGATACCGATAAATGGATAGCTAAAGCTAAAGATAAAAATGATCCTTTCCGTTTAATGGGCTTTGGTCACCGCGTTTACAAGAACTTTGACCCACGCGCCAAGATCATTAAAAAAGCTTGCGATGATATTTTAGAAAAACTGGGTATTAACGATGAGGTATTAGAAATTGCCAAACGCCTGGAAGAAGTTGCGTTGCAAGACCCATACTTTGTTGAACGTAAGCTTTATCCTAACGTTGACTTTTACTCAGGCATTATTTACCGTGCGTTAGGCTTCCCAACAGATATGTTCACTGTATTGTTTGCTCTTGGCCGTTTACCGGGATGGATTGCACAGTGGAAAGAGATGAAAGAGAACAAGGAGCCAATTGGCCGTCCGCGTCAAATATACACCGGAGCTACTAACCGTGAGTATGTAGACCTGGATAAAAGATAGTTAAAATTTATTGTAATGGAACAAAGCCCCTCGGATGAATATCCGGGGGCTTTGTTTTTGAAGTTACTTCGCCAAAAACTCGTTAATGAGCTGAAACTCTTTTTCAGGCTCTTCCACCTGTGGGTTATGGCCCGATTTTTCAAACATTACAAATTGTGCCTGCGGGCAATACTCCTTGTACTTAACAGCCATCCATGGCACGGCAACACGATCATATCTTCCCGTAACTATCAGTACGGGCATTTTAAGATCTTTTAACTGTTTTCTGAAATCAAAATTGCCAATATCGCTACCCACAATAAAATCGCCATCCTTACCCACCATTTGGTAATACAGTTTACTATTGAAGGAATTAGGATAAGGTTTGCCGCCACGCCCTGTAAATTTATCAGGATTATAGGCATACATAAATCCGTATGGAACACGGCCATAAATTTCCTGGTGTTTAGCATCGCTTGATACGGCGCCCTGTTCACGTATCTTCATCAGCTCGTCCCACACTTCCGGATAACCCACTCTTATTTCGTGGTTGGAGTTGTCATCATTTTCCTGCCACATAATAAAACTATGGAAAGTGTCCGCCAAAATTAAATGACTAACATTTTGAGGATACTTAATAGCATAACCCTGCGCTACTACCCCACCGTAAGAATGACCTAAAACAGAAATTTTGTTGAGATTTAAGGCTTTGCGCAAACCTTCCAAATCTTCAACATCGCGTGCTATGGTGTATTCTGCAACGTTTTTTGCCGTGTCAGATTTACCCCTGCCAAAGCCGTCAAAATAAATGAGCTGATGTTTTTTCTCAGCCAGGGGGTCAAAACTGCGCAGGCCCGGATGAGCGCCACCGGGACCACCGGCTATAAAAATTATGGGGTCGCCCTCTCCTATAGTAACAACCCAAAGTTTGGCGCCGTTAACCTGCACATACTTGCCGTCGGTATTGCTGTCAACAGTTTTAACCTGAGCACCCGCTACGCTTATTATCAATGCGAATAAAGAAAACAGTATAAGCTTTTTCATGTTTAAATTTTTGTAATTGCAATATACCGTATTGCAGGTTTATATTTAATACACGGTGTAATATCATTATTATTTTAAATGCCGATGAGTACATTTATTGAAAAACAGATACATGGACAACAACATCAATAAAAAACCCCGTGTAGTAATAATAGGTGGCGGCTTTGCCGGGCTGCAAGTAGCTAAAAATTTAAAAAACACTCCGGTTGAAATATTAATGCTGGATAAGCATAACTACCACACCTTTCAGCCCCTTTTATACCAGGTTGCAGTAGGCGCCTTACCGGCAGACTCCATAGCTTTCCCTATACGCCGGATATTCACTTTTCAGGATAACTTTAATTTCAACATGGCCAATGTGTTGAAGATCAATCCGGATAGTAATACGCTTGATACCAACATTGGCCCAATACACTATGATTATTTGGTGGTAGCTACCGGCTCAAACACCAACTTTTTAGGTAATGACCAAATAGCCCATTTTGCCATGCCTATGAAGAACGTGCCGGAAGCATTGAACATGCGTGTACTGGTGTTACAAAATCTGGAAAAGGCATTGGTAACACGCGACGAGGAAGAACGAGAAGCGCTGATGACCTTTGTTGTAGTGGGCGGCGGTCCCACCGGTGTTGAACTATCGGGCGCGTTAGCTGAGATGCGCCGGCTGATATTGAGTAAAGACTACCGTTACTTAAAAGAGCAACACATGAGTGTTTACCTCATAGAAAGCAAAGAACGCTTATTAGCTGCCATGTCTGAAAAAGCATCAACAGTTGCTAAAGAATATCTGATCAACGACAAAGTGACTGTTTATAACGGCGTACGCGTGCAAAGTTATGATGGAAGTACTTTAACCATTAACAACGGAGAAGTGATCAAAACCCATAATGTATTTTGGGCCGCGGGTGTTAAAGGTGAGTTTCCGGAAGGTTTGGAAAATGCTACCATAGCGCGTGGCACCCGTATACAAACAGACGAGATCAACCGTGTTACGGGTTATCAAAATATTTTTGCCATTGGCGATACATCAGCCATTATAAGCGAAGAATTTCCAAACGGGCATCCGGGAGTTGCGCCTGTAGCTATACAACAAGGGCAGCAACTGGCTAAAAACCTGCTGCGAATTATCAAAGAAGAACCAACCGTGCCCTTTAAATATCATGATAAAGGAACTTTAGCTACGGTTGGCCGCAACAAAGCGCTTGCTGATATTGGCAAGCTGAAATTAACCGGCTTTATTGCCTGGATACTTTGGGGTTTTGTGCATATTATGTCGTTGGCTGGCTTCTCTAACAAAGCTGCTGTTTTTATGGAATGGGTAATTAACTACCTGACTAAAAATAGCGATAACAGGCTTATTTTAAGGCCCTTTAATACCGAAACACGAAAAGTTGATCCCGATCATTAAATAATTTATCCATAAATGGATCTGTTTGCATTAATTGCCCTTTTAGTGATAGTGAGTGCATTTTACTCTTATATCAATGCCCGATTTGTTAAACTGCCGGGCACCATCGGTGTTATTAGTGTAGCTATTATAGGTTCTATATTAACTATAGCGTTCAAAAACTTTTTCCCCGATGCAGCGAAGTACTTAACCCTGCTGGCCCGCAATATTGATTTCTCCGAAATTGTACTCAATATTATGCTGGGGTTTTTACTTTTTGCCGGTGCCTTTACCTTGAATGTAAAACGGCTGAAAAAAGAAATGCGACCGGTATTTCTATTGAGTACCATAGGCGTTATTTTATCGTGCGCAATATTTGGGGTGATATTTTACGGAATTTCAATACTTTTTGATTTTGATATACCACTTGTTTATTGTTTTTTGTTTGGCGCGCTTATTTCGCCTACTGACCCTGTAGCTGTTAGTGCCATCATCAAAAACTCAAAGCTCCCCGATAAACTGGAGACTATTATAACCGGCGAATCCTTATTTAATGATGGCATTGGCCTGGTTCTGTTTATCACCCTTTTGCAAATAGCCCGCACCGGCACAGAAAATATAGATGTTGGCGAGGCTGTGTTTATGTTCATCAAATCTGTATTTGGCGGCATTTTTTTAGGGTTATTATTTGGCTTTATTGCTTTCAGACTCATGAAATCCATTAATGATTTTCAAACCATTGTGCTGGTTTCTCTGGCGCTGGTTATGAGTATCTCGGTAATTTGCGCCTACCTTGAATTTTCTATACCGCTGGCTATTGTTTCGGCTGGTTTATTTGCCGGTAACCGTTCCATTAATTATGATAATACGGAACGTTCGCATCAATCTCTTGAAAAGTTTTGGGAGTTGATAGATGAGATATTAAACACCTTACTTTTTGTAATGATAGGCCTGCAAATGATCAACCTGCCATTTTTAGATAAGTACTGGCTGGCTGGTGCCATTGGCATTGTGGCTATCTTAGTAGCGCGCTGGTTAAGTATAATGCTTCCGTTAACATTTCTGCGCAGAAGGCTTAAAGTAAACTACAGGAGTGTGAATATTTTAACCTGGGCGGGTTTGCGGGGAGGTATTTCAATAGCTTTAGCGTTAGCCCTGCCTAACGGACCTTATAAGCATACTATTTTAGCAGGGGCGTATTTTATTGTGATATTTTCAGTAATCGTTCAGGGCCTAACATTGAACAAGCTCATCAATTCTGCAGATGCAACAAAAGTGCAGGAATCGGATTAATGTTGTTCTTTCATATAATCGGCAATATCGCGGGCGGCGGTATCTGCGTGGTTGCTAAGGTCTTTAATGATATTTTGGCGTTCAGCTGCTGAACGATTTTGGCTGATTTTACTTTTTCCCTGCAAATCATTAACCACAATTTCAAAGCCAACAATTCCTTTCATTAAGCCTGAGCGATAATCCTGAGGTAAAGCATCCCATTGCGGCATATAAGCGGCTTCATAAAATTGAATGCTTTCCTCCAGTAGCTTTACCTTTTCCTCTTCACTTTCTAACAAAGTTACTGTACCATAAGCATGTACAGCTATGTAATTCCAGGTAGGCACATTGCGTTCATGCTCATAGTTTTTTGTGGAGATGTAAGCATGAGGTTCGGCAAATATTACCAAGGGTTTGCACTCCAGCAATTCATCAGCCTGCGGATTAGCTTTGGCAAAATGTGATAACAAAACTATCTGGCCATCCCGCTCCTTCACTACAAATGGCAGATGCGTAGCGTTTGGCACTCCATTATTAACCGTAACAATGGTTGCAAAATTGTACCGCTGCATAAAGCTGATGGCTTCTGCCCGGTCAGCCATTAAGTTTATTTTAGGGATATACATTGTTTGAGAGGCAAGATGTTAGAATCATGAATTAGTATAAAGACCTAATTACAATTACTGGTATACCGAATTCATTTCGGCAACTCGTTAACAACTTGTATATGAGATGCGGAAATCAGTTCAGCGCGATTAGAATCATTATAATGCCTCCAACATATGTTTCAAAACCGCCTGGGCTGCCCAAACACGGTTACCGGCTTCATGTACTACTACCGAGTTTGGCCCATCCAATATCTCATCAGAAAGCTCCAAATTACGGCGTACAGGTAAGCAGTGCATTACTTTCGCATCATTGGTTCCTTTTAGTTTCTCATTGGTAAGCATCCAGTCTTCATTACCCGGCAGTACTTTACCATAAGGCTCATAAGCCGACCAGTTTTTTACATAGATAAAATCAGCATCAGCCAAAGCTTCGTCCTGATTATGCGTAATGGTGGCGCCGTTGGTGAAATCAGCATTTAACTCGTAACCTTCAGGATGTGCGATGGTAAATTCAACATCTGCTTTGCACATCCACTCGGCAAATGAGTTAGGTACTGCCTGCGGAAGCGGCTTAATATGCGGAGCCCAAGTCAAAACAACCTTTGGTCGCCTACGGGTTTTCAGTTCGGTAATAGTAACCAGATCGGCTAAACTCTGCAGCGGGTGGCGCGTAGCAGATTCCAAACTTACAACAGGCACCCCACAAAAATCAACAAATTTATTAAATATGGTTTCGCTGTAATCCTCTTCCCTGTCTTTCAATCCCGGGAAAGAGCGTACGCCAATAATATCAACATACTGGCCCATTACGGCAGCAGCCTCTCGTACGTGCTCAACGGTGGTACCATTCATAATAGCGCCGTCGCGCAATTCCAGCGCCCAGCCTTCTTTGTCTATGTTTAACACCATAACATTCATACCCAAATTCATGGCGGCCTTTTGGGTGCTCATGCGGGTACGCAGGCTCGGGTTTAAAAAAACAAGTCCGAGGGTTTTATTTTCGCCGAGATGCTTATAAGCATATGGATTTTGTTTAAGCGCCAATGCTTCGGCTGCTAACGAGTTAATATCGGTTACGTCGTGTACTGATGTAAAAAGTTTCATAAGCCTCTCCCTAAATCCCTCTCCGGTAGAGAGGGACTTAAAATCTTAATTATAAAATGAACCCGCAAAAATCTCCCCTACCGGGGGAGACTTAGAGGGGGCGCAATACTTTACTAAACGCCTCTAAAAACTGGTCGGCGTGTGCTTTAGTTAAATTTAGTGCAGGTAAAAGCCTTATCACATTTGGTTTGGCTTCGCCGGTGAATATATGATGCTTAAACAGCAGATCTTTTTTTGCATGAGCCAACTCGGCCGGCAGATCAATGCCTATCATCAAGCCCCTACCACGCACCTCGTTAATCTGATCAAACTTCTTAAGTTCTTCGATCAAATAAGATCCGCGTTCGGCAGCATTCTGTATCAGTTTATCCTCTTCCATTACTTCCAGCACAGCCAAAGCAGCAGCGCAAGCTAAATGGTTTCCGCCGAAGGTAGTGCCCAACATGCCATAAGCAGGCTGTATTTTTGGAGATATACTAATAGCTCCAATTGGGAAGCCATTGCCTATGCCCTTAGCCATGGTGTAAATATCCGCGTCAACACCGGCATAATCATGGGAGTAAAATTTACCTGAACGACCGTAACCGCACTGAATCGAATCAGCAATAAATACCGCGTTGTGCTCATCGCAAAGTGTTCTGATCTTCTGCAGGAAGCTTTCCGGCGCTACCTGTATGCCACCCACACCCTGAATACCTTCAATTATAACCGACGATATTTCATGCTCGGCAAAAGCTTGCTCCAAAGCGGCTTCATCTTTCCATGGCAGGCGTACCACATTGTCGCTCTCATTAACCGGTGGAACAATCTTAGGGTTATCAGTAACAGCAACAGCCAGCGATGTACGTCCGTGAAATGCTCCTGTAAAGCAGATCACTTTCTTTTTACCGTTATAGAACGAGGCCAGTTTCATGGCATTCTCGTTGGCTTCAGCACCTGAATTACACAAAAATAATTGATAATCTTCTTTCCCCGACACTTTACCCAGCTTTTCAGCTAATTGAGCCTGTAAAGGAATCTCAATAGAATTAGAGTAAAACCCTATTTTATGCAACTGGTCTTCCAATCGTTTTACGTAGTGCGGATGTGTGTGACCAATAGAAATTACGGCATGACCGCCATATAGGTCCAGGTATTCCTGGCCTTTATCATCATAAACTAAACTGCCAACACCTTTTACAATGTTGATAGGATTAATTGGATATACGTCGAATAGTTTCATTCTTAATTTTTTACTGTCATTGCGAGGTACGAAGCAATCCCTGACTATGTTATGCCGGCTGACTGTCGACGTGAGCTTGCTTCTTTCCCTCAGAATGACGTATTAACATTTTATTGATTTACATCATTACCTTAAAAGGCTGCTGCTTTGAGTCGTAAGCCGGCGCGTTCATCCAGGCAAAATAGTAGGTTCATGTTTTGAACGGCTTGTCCTGACGCGCCTTTAAGTAAATTGTCTAAAATGCTTATTATAAAAAGTTTACTGCCATGTTTTTTAATCTGCAAAAACACTTTATTGGTGTTAACTACCTGTTTTAAGTCAATATTTCTGCTGGTTACGTGCGTAAACGGATGTTCGGCGTAAAAATCATGATAAAGCTTCAAAGCCTCATCCTCCTCCAACTGGCTATCTAAATGGATAGCAGCGAATATACCGCGGGTAAAGTCGCCGCGATAAGGAATAAAATTCAGCGTCTGACCAAAATCAGGCTGTAATTGGTTGAGTGATTGCCCTATCTCATTTAAGTGCTGATGACCAAATGCCTTATAAACAGAAAGGTTATCATTACGCCATGTAAAATGCGACGTAGTTGCAAGGCTTTGTCCCGCTCCTGTTGAACCTGTGGTAGCAGATATATGCACCTCACTGTTCAACAAACCTTTTGCAGCCAAAGGCAATAAGCCCAACTGTAAAGTAGTTGCAAAGCAACCCGGATTAGCAATGTTCTGAGCCGATTTAATAGTTTCCTTATTCAACTCAGGCAAACCATACACAAAGCTTTTGTCGCCATGAGTAGATGTTGCAGAAAGCCTGAAATCCTGACTTAAGTCGATTATCTTAACCCTATCCGGAATTGGGTTAGCATCTAAAAACTTGCGCGCATCACCATGACCTACGCATAAAAACAGCACATCAACATCGGTTGATAACGCATCGGTAAAGCGCATGTCGGTATCACCAAACAAATCGGTGTGCACCTCGTAAATATGGTTACCTGCATTGCTGTTGCTGTGTACAAAAGCTATATCAACGTCAGGGTGATTGATCAGGATCCGCAGCATTTCACCGCCGGTATAACCTGCTCCACCCACTATTCCTGCTTTTATTTTAGTCATGATATTAGTTGTTATCAACGGCCTTACGGTACACCATGAACTCGGTATCCGGTTGCTGTTGTATAAACCCAACAGATTCGTATAAGCGTTGGGCATTAAAATTATCAGTCTGCGTTTCCAACTGCACAAACTTAGCCTTGTTAGCTTTTGCAAAATCCATTGCAGCTTGTATCAGTTTTGACGCAATTCCTTTGTTTCTATAGGCTTCATCTACATACAGGTCATTCAATATCCAATTCTTCACCGCTCGCATAGACGAGTACTTTGGATAAAGCTGCGTGAAACCTACCGGCTTATTGTCCCATAAAGCAACATAAATAACCGACTCGTTATTACTAAGCCTATCATTAATGAAACTTTCAGCTAACGCCATTTCCGATTCTTGTTTATAAAATATTCTGTATTTATCAAACAGTTCTGCAACCAGATCAGCCTCATTCGCCGTTATGCGTTTAACAGTTAACTCTATCATTTTTTGTTGATGGATAACTGTATAAAATAAATTCCAGGTCTGCTTGTTGGCGGTTATCAATCATATGCTTCCTACCAGGTAATATTTCCATACCCTGCTGCTCCCTTAACTCGGTTTCAACACCGTCAATAGTGAAGAGTGCGCGACCTTTTAAAATAAAAAACACTTGTGATGCCTTTTCATGATAATGCAGTTGCTCGGCAGTATCAGGTGGCATCAATTCTTGCTTAACAGACAATGCTTCGGTGTCAACAAAGGTCCACCCATGGCAATCATCGCCCCAGGTGTAATGCGCTATACACTCGCTCTTTGAAAACACACCCCCTCCGCCCCCTAAAGGGGGAACCTGATTGAATGTATTTGACACCGCTTCCATAATTAAGCTTCGGTGGCATTTACTTTATGGTAGATCATTACCTGATTACCAAATATTTTAGAGAAGCCTTTGACGTCTTCCCCACTCCATGCGTTGTTCATTTCACCGTAGCTGCCAAATTTGTTTGACATTAAATCGTGGTCAGACTCGATGCCTACAACCTGGAAACGGTAAGGCTGTAATTCAACAAATACTTTACCGCTTACCTGTTTCTGCGTATCGGTAAGGAAGGCTTCCATATTACGCATAATTGGGTCGTGGAACTGTCCTTCATGCAGCCAGTTACCGTAGAACATAGATAACTGATCTTTCCACGTTAACTGCCATTTGGTTAGTGTGTGTTTCTCTAAAGTATGGTGCGCTTTAATGATGATCATTGGTGCAGCAGCCTCAAAACCAACACGACCTTTTATTCCGATAATGGTGTCACCAACGTGAATATCTCTACCAACACCATAAGAACCGGCAATAGCTTGCAGCTCTTGTATCACTTTGGTTGGATGGTCAAATTTTACGCCATTTAACCCAACTAACTCGCCTTTCTCAAACTCCAACTCAACGTTTTTTGTTTCGGTTGCAGTAACCTGAGTTGGCCATGCATCTTCAGGTAAACCAAGGTTTGAAGTAAGCGTTTCTTTACCACCTACAGATGTACCCCATATGCCCTTGTTGATAGAATACTTGGCCTTTTCAAAATTCATTTCAACACCATGTTTTTTAAGATATTCTATCTCTGCTTCACGGCTCAATTTCAAATCGCGTATTGGCGTAATGATACCTACGTTAGGAATGAGGATATTGAAGATCATATCAAACCTAACCTGGTCGTTACCCGCACCGGTGCTGCCATGTGCAACAAACTCAGCGCCTATCTCTTTAGCATAATTAGCAATAGCTGTAGCCTGGCTAACGCGCTCAGCGCTTACAGATAGCGGGTAAGTATTATTCTTAAGTACGTTACCGTAAATTAAATAGCGCACGCAGGTATTGTAAAAGTTCTTAGTCTCATCAACCACATGGTGAGAGGTTACACCCATTTCATAAGCGCGTTTTTCAACCGTTTTCAGCTCTTCTTCACTAAAACCGCCGGTGTTTACAATTACCGAATGCACTTCGTAACCTAAATCTCTTGTAAGATAAATACAGCAAAATGAGGTGTCTAATCCACCGCTATAAGCTAAAACTACTTTCTTTTTTTCCATTGTTGTTGGTTATAGAGACGCAATACCTTACGCCTTTTATTAATTATAGTTGTAAGCAGACGCTACATATTGCGTCTATACCATTCATTCTATTTTAAAGACTCGTCCAAACTTTGCCCAAAACTCTTTATAGCAGTTTCAATACGTTTAAACAAATTAGCTTTGTGAGTTATTTTTTCCAGCTTGTTCTCCTGTTCCTTTTGTTTTTCGGCGGGGTCAAACAGCATAGCTGTACACATACAGTTTTTACGCTCTTTGCTGGTTAAAATATCATAATTAACGCAACTGCGGCAGCCCTTCCAAAACTCTTCATCCTGCGTAAGTTCTGAATAAGTTACAGGTTCATAACCTAACTCCGAGTTGATCTTCATCACCGCGAGCCCCGTAGTTAAACCAAATAGCTTAGCCTCAGGATATTTTTTACGAGAAAGCTCGAAAATTTTATGCTTGATAGACTTAGCCAAGCCCACTTTTCTAAATTCAGGAGAAACTATCAAGCCGGAGTTAGCAACAAAGTCGCCATGGCTCCATGTTTCAATGTAGCAAAAGCCTGCCCATGTACCATCTTTATGCAACGCTATAACCGCCTTTCCTTCCAGCATCTTATTGGCAACATACTCAGGCGAGCGCTGGGCAATGCCTGTACCGCGTGCTTTGGCAGAATTGGCCATCTCATCGCAAATTTGCTGAGCATAATCAACGTGTTGTGCGGATGCTACCTGTATATCAAAATCTTGTATGGTCATTATTGATGATAGAAAAATTACTTTTAAATTTTGGCTTTTAAGGCCTTAGTAATTAAAGTGTTTTTTGACGCAGAAGTTTAAAACAACTTCGGTTTTTTTGAGGCAACGCGCTTCAATTAAACTCTTGGGATGTAGAGTCTTCGTCGAGATGGGGTAAATAAAACAGTTGAAACCAAAGCAGCGGCTAACGGAGCTTTGGTAGCTCTCGCAGCAGGCTTATTTATGCTTTGAAGGTTCATTTCTATCGTTGTTTGTTTTATTTGAAATTTGACGCAAAAGTTTGCATTATTTTTAACTTATACAAGGAAAAAGTTGATTAAGTTGACTGAGTGAACAGGTAATAAAAATAAGTTTACAATAGCTTAATAATTCGCTGTGAATAAAAGCATTCAATTATCGCTTTGACACTATATCATCTAATATCATTTCTGCATGTACCCGCGAGTTTTCAATAAACCATAAATGTGTATCCAATCCGCCGCAAACCACTCCCGCCAGATATAAACCGGATAGGTTAGTTTCCATTGTTTCAGGATTGTATTGCGGGATAAATTTGTTTTCAGATAAATTAAGTCCCCATTTTTTTAGCAGCTCAAAATTGGGTTTATAACCCGTCATGGCCATTACAAAATCATTCGAAACAGTCACTACTCCTTCAGGCGTTTCAATATCTACTTCGTATTCGCGAATAGCTTTTAAATTGGAATTAAAATAAGCCTTGATGCTCCCCTCCTTTATTCTGTTCACAATATCCGGACGCACCCAATACTTAACCCTGTTACTTACTTCTTCACCACGAATAACAAGCGTAACTTCGGCGCCCTTTCTGTGTGTTTCTAATGCTACATCAATGGCAGAGTTGCTTGAGCCTACTACAACCACCTTTTGCATTGCAAAATAATGAGGGTCTTTGTAGTAATGTTTAACCTTTGACAGGTCTTCGCCGGGTATATCAAGCGTTACTGCAACATCATAAAAGCCAGTAGCGATAATTACATTTTTAGCTTGGTAAACTGCTTTTATGCTTGTAACTGTATATATCCCCCCCTCCGCGGTTATGCTTTGCACCGCTTCAAAAAGCTTTACAGGTAAATTATGAGATGTAGCAACCCTGCGGTAATATTCAAGGGCTTCGGCACGGTTTGGCTTGTTGTTGATGGTTACAAATGGAACGCCGCCAATCTCCAGTTTTTCGGAAGTGGAAAAGAAGGTCATTGTTGACGGGTAGTTAAACAATGAATTTACCAGGCAGCCTTTTTCAACAATAACAAAATTCAAACCTTCCTTTTGCGCGCGCAGTCCACAGGCAATACCAATAGGGCCAGCACCTATAATGATCAAATCAAGCATTGTGCTAAGATAGCGGTTTTGAAAAGATTAGTTTTTGAAGATTAAAGATTGGTTGAGAAAGACCAGAAAATTTACATTTAGTAAATCATTCCAAAAAATAATGCACAAAAAATGGGTAAGCTACTTTTATCGCGCCGCTCAACTCTCTACCCTTGCTGCGTTCCCACCCTGGGGGAGTTCAAGAGGAGCTGGCCGTAAAAGACTTACCCACCGCAAATATAGAAAAACCTTTGCTTTGCGGTTAACAAAATGTTAAAACTGGCGGTATTTGCTTTAACACGCACATTAACAACTAAATATATTTTTGAATATTCGGGTCAACGCGTCTTTCATACACCTCAGGCTGAATTATTACGAATTTTATCAGCCTGTATTCCGCTTTAATATGGTCGCGAATGCGGTCAATGGCATCATTTATCTGCGCTGTGTTTTGGTCGGGTTTAAATGCAACAATCAGCATTAACAGCACCTCCTCCGGCGATTGGTAACTGGAGAGCAGATGCATTAAACGTAGCACTGAGGCATCTTCTTCAACTATTGCCCTAACCCTGACCTTTGTTTTCTTGCTTATCCCCTCTCCCATTAACAAGCTCCTGCTCTCCCTGGCCAGTATCATTGATACAAATACCAATAGCAAACCAACAAGTAATGAAGCAACGCCATCAATAAAGGGTTTATTTAAATGATGACTCAGCCACAAACAAATTAATACAATGAGTAAACCCAATACAGCAGCGGCATCTTCAAAAAGCACCAGGAAGGTTGATGGATCTTTGCTGTTAACAATAGCCTGCCACCAACTTTGACCATTTCTAATTTTGTTAAATTCAATAGCGGCTATTATTAATGACGATCCCTCAAATACGATAGATAACGAAAGCACCACATAGCTCCACTTCGGGTTACCTAATTCTATTGGATGCAAAATATGCAATATGCCCTGGTAAATGGATATACCGCCACCCAGCCCAAATATCATAATAGACACTACAAACGACCAGAAATAAAGCTCCTTACCATATCCAAGCGGATGGTATTTATCGGGCTTTTTCTTGCTTAACCGTATACCCAACAGCAGCAAAAGCTGATTAATTGTATCAACAACCGAGTGCACGCCCTCGGCTATCATGGCAGAACTATTGCTCACCGCGCCGGCAATAAATTTAGTTACTGCTATAAGCAAATTAGCTGCTAACGCGCTGTAAATTGACTTTTTAGATGAGGCCATGCCTTAAAAATAACATACATGGTTTTTTGTTTTTACCCACCATAAAATCATTTTTAAAACCATTAGCTATATGTCATTGTTAAGTAATTATTAAATAAAAAACAGATACCCTTATGAAACACTTAGTGAAAACACATCAAATTAAAAACCTATTCATCGCATCAGCTTCTTTATTATTTCTATCATTAGGCTTGTCCTCATGTTCAAAAAATAACGACGAAGCACAGATGGGTACATCAGCAGTAATTGCCATAAACGCAGCATCATCTGCGTCAACGGGGCAAGATTTTTATGTAAATAACGTAAAAATGAACTCATCCGCTTTGGCTTATTCGCAAAATACAGGTTATGTGAACGTTCAAAATGCAACTAACGTCCAGTTTAAATCAGCAGGTACATCTACAGTTAATGCAACTTCAAATGTAAACTTCGCTGCAGGCAAAAAGTACTCGGTTTACTTTACTGATGATAACGCCATTGTGTATCAGGAAAACGATCAAACTGCTCCATCATCAGGTAAAGCACGTGTTAGATTTGTAAACCTTAGCCAGGCATTATCTGCAAAAGCGGATGTTGGTTTAAACGCAGGCGCAAAATTCATTTCAGACCTTGCCTACAAAGCAGTTTCTGCTTACAACGAGGTTAATGCCGCCACTACATTTTCTTTATACTCAGCAGGTTCAACAAGCGTATTGTTAAACTTACCAGTTACTATTCAGGCCGGAAAAATTTATACTATTTATTTTTCAGGCAAAACAACTGCAACTATAAATTATCAGGTGGTTGTTGAAAATTAATATGGTATTAAAAATATCATAATAAAAGCGGAAGGCCCTTAAAAAAGGGCCTTCCGCTTTTATATTTGCCTAAAAAGATGAGACTTTTTGGTTTAGCAGTTTTATTTATACTGGTGGTAATGTTTGTCAGAACAATGCGCAGATAACGCATTATTAAACTACCAGTTGCGGTAATTGTATTTCAAAGGTTGCACCTTCGCCTGGCTTTGATTTAATATGGAATGTACCGTTCAAGCCATGCACCAAATGTGTAACCAGCGCTAAACCAAACCCGTAACCCTTTTCGCCTTCTGTACCTTTTGTTGTTGCAGAAATACCACCCAAAATTTGATCGATCGCCTCCGCCGACAATCCAACCCCACTATCACTAACAATAATTTGCAGCATTGTTGGGGTGTCTTTTTCGGTTTGCAAAGTTAATGACACTCTTACCTGACCACCTTCGGGTGTAAACTTCATAGCGTTAGATATGAGGTTACCTATTATTTGCAGCAATTTATTTTTTGAAAAAGGAACAGTAGCGGTATCCGGCGATAAATGCACACCGAAATTAATATTTTTATTCCGCGCTTGCGGACTGTATAACTTCTCCAACTTATCCTTCAATAAAATAAGATTAAACTCATCAGCCCCCGGGGCTTTTGTCTCTTCGGCAGTAAGTATCTCATCGGCCAGTTCTAAAAGCGATTTACCACTTTTCTGTATCAAATTAATAAACTCCAAAACCTCATCAATCTGATTGGTTTTACCCTGCTCACTTATAATTTGGGCCAAACCAATTATGCCACCTAAGGGGCCCCGTATATCATGAGCAACTTTCTTTTTGGTTTCATCCGCCTGTTTTAGCTTTCCCTTTAAATCGTTTATCACCTTAAGAGCCCGCAAACGATTAACTATCTCGTTGGCTATTATCTTTAATAGTTCGGTCTTTTCCGGAGAGATAGTTTTTAGTTCTTTGTCGAGCATGCACAAAGCGCCAATGTTGTTACCTTCCGGCGTTGTAAGTGGTAAACCATAATAATACCTCAGGTTTGGGTCATCGGTTACATAAAACTTATCCTTAAAACGTTCATCAACTGCAAGGTCGGCCACTTCAAATGGCGTGTCACCCATTATGGTATATTGACAAACCGAGTCCTCGCGCGGCATTTGATCTATTTCCAAACCATGGTTTGATACACTCCATTGGGTAAATGAATCAATAAGATTAACCAATGATATTTTTGTACCTGCAACGTTAGCTGCAAGCCGGGCAAGGTCTTTAAAATTATCTTCTAAACTACTGTAATCCAGGTCAAATTCTGAAAGATCTAAAACCCTTTCAAATTCGTTTTTCGGGACAGGTGGATGAAACATGTTGTTAAAATTGAATATTTATTATAAAACACTGCAATTTACGGCAGCGAATAAAAAATAAAAAATATTACCATCATTTATTCGGAGTAGTTTTCAATAAACCATTTAAGCGCAGCGTTTTGATGCGCAGCTTTATAAGCCAGAACAACCTCTGTTTTAACAGGAATATGAGCTAAAGATATAAACTGCAATTGCTTGTTATCATTTTTTGCTGATAAGGGCAATATTGAAACACCTAACCCAGCTTCTACTAATTGCAAAATAGAATGCACATTATTGGCTTCGTGAATAATGTTAGGTACAAAACCCAGCCTGCTGCAAATTTCTAACAAGCTTGCGTGGTAATGCGGAGCATATTCTTTATTAAAAAATATGAAAGGCATGTTTCTAATAACTCCCCCAATATCGTTTTGTGAGATTGGAAGGGTATGCTTTGCCTGCATCACCAACATAAATGGTTCAAAATACAAACTATTTACCTTCAGTTTAGTAGACTGTACCGGAGCTCTCAAAATGCCAACATCTAACCTCCCTTGTTCAAGCGCCTCTATCTGTTTAATTGTAGGTCGTTCAAACAAACTGGTTTTAACGTAGGGGAAATTTTCTCGCAACAATTTAAGAACCATTGCCATTCGAGGCTGATAAAGTGAGCTGATATAACCAATACGCAACTCTCCGCTTTCCGCCTCGTGTATTTGTTTTGTAACACGTTTGCTTTCTTCAAGCCGCGTTAGTATACCATCTACTTCATGTAAAAAATAGCTTCCGGCATCTGTAAGTTGCACCCTCTTATTAGTTCGGACAAATAATTGTGCGCCCAATTCATCCTCCAATTCTTTTATCTGTCTGCTTAGCGGGGGCTGAGATATAAACAGCGCCTCGGCGGCTTTCCTAAAGTGCAGAAGCTCTGCCACCGTTTTAAAATAAATAAGATGTCGTATTTCCATTGATACCTTTAAAATATCATTAATTGACAAAATTGATATTTTTCAAATATTGATAAAGCAATTAGATTTGGCAATAGCTAACAAAAACACTTATGAATTACGATTACTCAAAAAAAGCAGGCAATAAAGAGATACGCGAACGTTTTGACAACGATGTTGAACGATTTTCAAACCTCGACACCGGACAGTTAACTACTATTGATGCCACCGTTACAATGGAACTTTGTACTGAAGCAGCCAAATATGTCAACCCAATCGCTAAAGATCTGTTAGACATTGGTTGCGGCGCCGGTAACTACGCTTTAAAAATGCTTGAAAAAGTAAGCGATTTGAACTGCACGCTTAATGATTTAAGCAGGCCGATGTTAGATAGAGCAAAGGAACGTGTTAGCGCGGCTACTACTGGCAGGGTAACTATTTTACAGGAGGATATGCGCAACCTTAACTTACGTGATGAGAGCTTTGATATAGTATTAGCCGCCGCTACTTTACATCATTTGAGAGATGATGCAGATTGGGAACATGTTTTTAAAAACATATACCGTATGCTTAAACCGGGGGGCAGTTTTTGGATATCAGACCTGATAACACATGATGCTGAACCACTCAACCGTTTGTTCCATCAAAAGTACAGTGATTATCTGGACACATTAGGCGGACCGGAGTACCGTAAAAAAGTACTTGATTATATTGCTTATGAGGACACTCCGCGTTCAGTAAACTATCAAACAGATCTATTGAAAAAAGTTGGCTTTAAACAAGTTGAAATACTGCATAAAAACTCATGGTTTGCTGCGTTTGGCGGAGTAAAATAATAGTAGGCCGACACATGTCAAATGGTTCTCTACACAATATTCCGTAGTGATGAATTATCAATGTTGGCTCATGGACTAACAACTATGAACTATGAAACAAAATTCCCATCTTCGGGCACTTAATAAAAAAACACAATGATAAACGTAAACGAATACTTTGATGGTGCTGTAAAATCGCTTGGCTATGCATCAGCTGAAGGTAAATCAACCATCGGCGTAATTGAAAGCGGCGAATACGAATTTGGCACATCAAGCCATGAAACAATGATAGTTATTGAAGGCGAGCTGATTGCTCTTTTACCAGACAATAACGAATGGAAAAGCTTTACCAATGGCCAATCATTTGAAGTGCCGGCCAACTCCTCATTCAAAGTAAAAGCTACAGCGCAAACCTCTTATTTGTGTAAATACAAATAATTTAAGCGCTGATGTAATTTTTAGCCCGCATTATATTCTAATTTAAAACCGTTAATTAACTTACGGGTTTAAACTTAAAATTATAACGAAAAATGGATACTTCATTAGTTACCACGGCCAACTCATTAGATGGCTATAAAATTGTTAAGCAATTAGGCGTTGTACGCGGTGTTACTGTACGTAGCCGCAGCGCGCTTGGTAATATAGCAGGTGGTTTTCAATCTTTATTTGGTGGCAGACTTTCAATTTATGTTGAGCTTTGCGAAAACACCAGGCAGGAAGCTTATCAATTGCTGATTGAGCACGCAAGGGTTATGGGAGCAAATGCAATTATAGCTATGCGTTATGATGCAAACGAAATAATGCAGGGAGTTACCGAGGTATTGGCTTATGGTACAGCAGTAGTTGTTGAAAAAGAGTAAATACAGTAGTGATATTTATTAAAAGCCGTTTACGTTTGTAAGCGGCTTTTTTCTTTTAATATAAAAATGTATAACCTTATTTAATGCTTTTTATGCTATAAAACTTACATCACAACGGTTAAATTGAGTATATCTGCAAACACATTTTTGCGTTAATGGGCAATAAGTTTTCCACATAATGCAAAAAAACATCAAAAAAAGCGCGTTTCTAACATTTTCAGGAATAACTTTTAGTTAACCCATTGTACATGTTAATAACAATACATTATGTTTGTACAAACAATTATTACCTAACAGAGTTAAAAAATTTTAAAACATTTAAGAACTTATCATGGCAACACCTAAAAGTGGCGGCATTACCGCCTATTCAGTGAAGACAAAAACTAAAAATGTACCGATGGTTGATCCTGTTATCGATGTAAAATCTGGCAGATACATTGCAACCGGTACCGATGGTCAAGGAAACAAAATGGCTGCTATTATGAGCAAAGCAACTGCCGAAGGCCATATTAGCAGTGGTGCCGCTAAAAAAGGAAGCGGCTGGTAAAAAATACCACAACCTGAAATTTTACAAGGCAGAATTCTGATAAGGGTTCTGCCTTGTTATTTTAACAGCAAACTGTAAATTATTATTTAAAGAAAAGTTATAGCGCTCCAAATACTATAAATGCTAAAAAAATGTTAAAATAGCATGTTTAAATGCCATGCCCGGTGTAACTTGCCTATATTAGCCAACATTCGAAAAATCAATTTCAAATGAGCCTTAAGAGATTTACCTTTTTACTGTCATTGTTTTTATTGGTCGCAACATCGGCCTTTTCACAAACCGATTCCATTCCGTTAGTTACGATCGCTCAAAAAACGGCCGATTACAACACACAGTTTCCAATTGAAAAAGTGTACCTGCATTTTGACAAACCTTATTATGCAGTTGGCGACACTGTTTGGCTTAAAGCTTATGTAACTGCCGATAGTTATGGCGAATTGAAACAAAGAGTTCCCTCTACTCTTAGTAATGTTGTTTATGTAGATGTTATCCATCAGGATACCATTGTACAAAAGCTTAAACTGGCAGCCACAAAAGGGGTTGCTTTTGGCAATATAGCTATAACAAAAGCAAGGTATCAACAGGGTAATTACCAAATACGCGCTTATACTAAATGGATGCGAAACTTTGATGCAGCCTACTTTTTTGACAAGACAATAAGCATAGGCGATGCCATTAATAAAAACGTACAAACCAATATTTCACTAACATCATCAACACAAAATAACGCTGCTAAAGTACAGGCAGTCATTACCTATCGTAATCCGGATGGTAGCGCCATAGCAGGAAAAAAGGTTAATTGGAAGGTACAAACCAAAGATGACGAGGTGCTATCAAAAGGCAAAGAAACTACCGATGCCAACGGAAACATCAGAGTAGCTTTTAACACCAATAAGTTAACAGATCTGGCTACGAGTAAGCTCATCACTGACATTGATGCGAACTCTAAAGAAGTAACTAATCAATTTTCCTTAAAAAATACCGGTGCTTCAATTGACCTTCAGTTTTTCCCGGAGGGTGGCGATCTGATAACAGGTGTTGCTTCGAAAGTGGCGTTTAAAGCCATTCAACCCAATGGTATGGGTATTGATGTTAAAGGAAGTGTTACTGACAATACCGGCGCAACCGTGGTTGATTTTACATCGCAACATTTGGGTATGGGCGTTTTTAGCCTCACTCCTGCTGCAGGAAAAACCTATAAAGCCACTGTTACGTTTGCCGACGGTTCAAAAAACACGTACGATCTACCAAAAGTAAGTGCTCAGGATTTGACCATAAGCATAGTCAACGTGTCACATCAACGCATAACCATGAACCTTCTTTGTAATGATGCATTTCTTCAAAAAAACAAAGGCAAAAGGTTCTATTTAATGGCAACAAATGGGCAGGCCATATTTTATGCTGCACAAACGGCTCCACTTGATGCAACTACTTATCCTGTTCTTTTGCCCAACAAAATGCCATCAGGCGTAACCAAGATAACTGTACTGGGCAGTAACGGCGATGCGCTTTCAGAGCGGCTTGTGTTCGTCAATAAACCTGATGACCAGTTAGCACTTACACTAACCACGCCTAAAACTGTTTACACCTCGCGTGATAAAGTGGTGATGAGTGTAATGGCAAAAAATGGCGCACAACCTGTAGAAGCTGACCTTTCAGTAACCGTGCTCGACGAAACTAAAGTACCATTTGATGAAAACTCTGAAACAACTATTTTAAGCTATCTGCTGCTAACATCAGACTTAAAAGGATATATAGAAAAACCCAACTACTACTTCAATAATGCTAATGATAAAACTGCAGCAGACCTTGATGTATTAATGCTTACGCAAGGCTATCGCAGATTTGCTTATAAAGACATTATAGCCAACCGCTTACCTGTTCAGCCCAAATTTTTAGCTGAAGATGGGATTACCATAACAGGAACACTGCGCACTTCTGCCGGCGTGCCAATTAATCGTGGTAATGTAAATTTTGAGATCAAGGATCGCCGCATATCAACTAATACCACTACCAATACAGTTGGCGAGTTTGCCTTTTCTAAGTTGTATTTCCCGGATTCGTTACAAGCTATGGTGAGCGCTAAAGGAAATGCCAACAGTAATAACTTTATGATATTGGTTGACAATGAGTCTGCGCAACCTATAACGCCAAGTATAAACGCCCCCGCAGCGTTTGTTAATATTGATAGTGCTATGCGGCCTTACCTGCAAAACAGTAAAAAGGTAGCTGATAACTCAAGAGTACTTAATGAGGTTACCATCCGCGCTAATGTTGCACCTAAAGTTAAAAAGCCAAGTCACGCTGACAACTCTTCGCTAACGGGTTTAAGTGCCTTTGCAGACCATACAATTGATGGTTCTACCCTGGTTTGCCCAACCATGTTTGATTGCTTAATGGGTTCGGTAGCCGGTTTGATGGCCGACCAGAATAATTTGTACATCAGAAGATATTATCAACAGGGAGATCAAAGACCTGTAGCTATATATTTAAATAACATAATGCTTGATTATGCGGGGCTTAGATCTGTTGACCCAAAAACAGTTGAATCTGTTGAGGTATTTATGAATGATGGAGTGAGCGGAATTAACCGCATGAGCAACACGAATGGTGTTGTGGTGATCAATTCAAAACGCGTAGAAACACCTAAAATGAGTAAAGACCAGATAACCGCTGCATTAGAGGATCTGATGCCTGCTAATAGTGGTGTTAAGATAAAACCAAAAGGCTTTAGCGCGGCAAGAACATTTTACAGCCCGCGTTATGACGTTACTAAAGAAAGTGCCATAGGAGGCGATTTGCGTACCACTATTTACTGGAACCCGCGTATAAATACAGATAAGGCTACCGGTGCTACAAGTTTTGACTTTTTTAACTCTGACGGAAAAGGTACTTACCGCGCCATTGTTGAGGGTATTGATGCCAACGGTAATATCGGGCGATCTGTTTACCGGTATAAAGTTCAGTAAAACAAAGGGCCGTTTTTAAACGGCCCTTGTTTTTATAATTCTGCTACCCTGGCGGTTTTAACATCAACGGTTTCCCAAATGCCCTGCGTAACATAAGGTTCATTACTTTTCCAGGCCTCTAATTCCTCCTCGGTGTTAAACTGCATTATCATTACTGATCCAACAGCATCGCCCTTTTCATTCAGCATAGCCGCGGCTGATATAAGATTACCGGCTTGCTTTGCAGCACGGGCATGTTCAAGGTGGTGCGGCCTCACGTTTAAACGGCGTTGCACTGCTCCTTCGTCAGTATGATCGTATCCAGTTACAATGTATTGCATAAATTTTTGATTTAGTGAATGGAACAAAGCAACACTTTGCTGTGTTTTTTATTTAAAGCAATATTAAACTAAATAGTGTAATAATTACAATATTTGCCTGCCCAATAAAACAGCTGCATAAACATGGATCTTTCAACTAAATTTACCGAAATATATCAAAAGCAAGCGCTCAACGCATTCTTTGCGCCAGGGAGGATCAACCTGATAGGCGAACATATTGATTACAATGGCGGCCTGGTGCTGCCGTGTGCCATTGAATTTGGCACAACACTTTACACCGCCCCTAATAACGATAATGTAATACGCCTTAAAAGTTTAAACTTTGATGAGGTTATAGAAATACCATTACAGAACGGCTACACCAAACAAGGCGACACCTGGTACAATTTCCCGTTGGGTGTGGCCGATTATTTTATTAAAAATGGCCATACGCTGCAGGGGCTTGATATGCTGTATTACGGCAATATCCCAATAGCTTCGGGTCTGTCATCATCAGCATCAATAGAAGTAGTTACTGCTTATGCTTTTAATGAATTGTTTAACGCCGGATATTCCAAACTCGACCTGGTGAAATTTTCAAAATCTGTGGAGAATAATTTTATTGGCGTAAACAGCGGCATTATGGACCAGTTTGCGGTAACCTTTGGCGAGAAAGATAAAGCTATGGCCATTAGCTGCGATACACTCGACTACAACCTTGTGAGCGCGCAGTTAGGCGATTATGTTTTGGCCGTGGTAAATACCAATAAGCCACGTAAACTGGTGGAATCAAAGTATAACGAACGCGTTGAAGAATGTGCGGCGGCTTTAAAAGCTTTCAGGCAGCGCTTTGATATTGAAGATCTTTGCGATATAGACGCGGCAACTTTTGCAGAAAACGGCCACCTGATAGCAGACGAAACAGTATACAAACGCGCTCAACATGTTATACTGGAAAATGAACGTGTTAAACAATCTATACAAGCATTATCACAGAACAAGCTTGCGGAATTTGGCCAGCTGATGTATGCATCTCATCAATCATTACGAGACTTGTACGAGGTAAGCGGCATTGAACTGGACGCCGTGGTTGATTACAGTAAAACTAATCCAGACGTAGCAGGAGCCCGCATGACCGGAGCCGGATTTGGTGGTTGCGCTATTGCTTTAGTTAAAAAAGCAGGGTTTGATAATTTTAGCAAAGAAATAACCGCTTATTACACCCAAAAAATCGGTTACGCCCCTACTGTATATCAGCAGAATATTGGCAATGGTGTTGGATCAATACAACTATTGTCAGTACCTAAACAAAATACGGATAGCCTGTAATGCGCAAATTAAAATTAGATGAACTGAACCGTCCGTCAGTTGCGGAGTTTAAAGAACAGGAGAAACTACCCGTAATTGTGGTTTTGGATAATGTGCGCAGTATGCACAACATTGGCTCTATATTCCGCACCAGTGATGCTTTTGCGGTTGAGCAGATATGTTTATGTGGTATATCAGCACAGCCGCCTCACCGTGAAATTGAGAAAACCGCGCTTGGCGCTACCCAATCTGTCGACTGGACTTATTATGCCGAAGTTGAAGAAGCTGTTAATCAACTTAAAAATAACGGTTATAAAGTTATAGCCATTGAGCAAGCCGAAAGCAGCACCATGCTTAACGAATTTATTCCGGTTGAAGGCGAGAAATATGCCCTTGTATTTGGCAACGAGGTTAATGGTGTAAGCGATGAAGTAATGAGTAAAGCTGATGGCTGTATTGAGATACCACAATTCGGCACAAAACATTCCTTTAATATCGTGGTATCTGCAGGTATAGTGCTGTGGGACTTTTTTGCCAAACTTAATCTTAAGTCGTAGCAGACCAATCAATTACACGTTTTATTGGCCGTGCCTTTTTTAAAGGATATATTTGCGCCTGCACCAATTGTGATGTATTGATATGAAAAAGGTACTTTTTGCTTTATTAGTTGTTTTATCTGCCTGTAGTTCAAACAAACCAACCGAACCTTACAGCATAACCAACGTAGCAAAAACACCTGAAGGCGCTAAAATGGATGTACAGTTGAAGGGCAGATTGACGAGGCAACAAATGTTGGACATTGCCGGCAACATCCGAAATGACAGTTCACATTATGAGGCGCTTGATTTACAATTTTTGTTGCCGGGTAACAGCTACAAAAATTCAGGTGGCATAATCGTTTATGCTATGGCTGGTTACCCTAAGCCAGGAATTGTAACCGCTAAAGATACTGTACGCGATTATGATAATAAGATATTGAACTTTCAGCTTATAGGCTTTACCCCTGAGGCCGCAAAACACCTTTTATCGTTAAGCCCGTCTGAAATGGCAGGCAAACCGGTTTTAGGAAAATTTATTGATGATGCCGCCGGTACCATCAGTATAATTTACGATGACAAAAAAGACGGACAATACTATATTATTGAAATGGATGCTGACGGAAATATTGTATCAAAAATACAACCGATGGCCATAACACACAATGGCATACAAAAGCTGATAGTAAGCCAGCGTGGCGATTACATGACAGTAAAAGACAGTATACTTACCATGTACAGCATTGACGATCCGGAAAAGCCATTTAGAAGCGTTAAGGAAGGTATTTAAGCATTACTCGCCGAATACCGTTCTTCTTAACTCAACAGATATTTCTTCTGTCACCTTTTCTATATTCTCGGTAGTATTGGTGTTGTTGATGATGATCTTGTGGCACTCTTCCTTGTAAGGCAATAAATATTCATTATAAGCCGGCACAACATGATGAATCCATTTATACATTACATCATCATTAGAATAGCCGCGCTCTAACAGATCCCGTTTCAATCGGCGCTCTAAGGCTACAGCCTCATCTGCATCAACAAAAACTTTCATATCCATTAACTCGGCAATGCCTTTAAAATGCATAATAAACAGTCCTTCTATGATCAATATCGGCGCCGGTTTGATCTCGAGCATTTTCGGAGTGGCATTTGGGTTATTAAAGGTATATTCCTTTTTATAGATTACTTTACCATTAATTAATTGCTGAACATCTCTTTCAAATGCATCAGCATCAATGGTACGTGGAAGGTCAAAGTTATATAACTTATTTTCCTCAGGCGTCATGTTATGAGCCACGGGTATATAGTAATCATCCTGAGATACTAAACATACCTCATCTGTGGTAAAATGGTCAAGAAAACGGTTTAAAAAGAAAGTTTTACCCGAGCCGCTTCCACCGGCAATTCCAATAATATATGGTTTACTCATTAGGAACGCCGTAGCTAATGTTTACCTGAACTCGTTTATCTAAAGCACCAATTGAATCGGACACGTTTTTAGTAACAACTATAATGGCACCCTTAGTGGCCTCGCTTTCTGTAAACCTTCCAACAACTTTGGCAAAAGTAGTTTTACCGGTCATGGGGTTAGTAATTTTTATAACAGTGCCCACAGGTGCAGTAGCATGAAGCGCCAGTTTTTTTGAAGGATCCAAACCTTCATCGGTCATTGATACGGCTATGCCTTTCTCTGCTTTCTCATACAAGCCATATCTGTTGGCACCAAATTTAACGGCGTTGATGCTATCCTGTGCATTGGTGTAAACGTTAGAGTCTCTTTTAGCAATAACAGGCTGTGGTGTGGGAGGTGGCGTGGCAGAATTTAACTTAACTTTCAATAATTGCCCCACAACCGCATTGCTTGACGGCAGATTATTCAGTTTAACAATGTCGTCAACTGTAGAGTTAAAACGTTTAGCAATAGAATAGAGTGTCTCGCCTGCCGAAACTTTGTATTGCTGCACATTAGGATCAGAACTGGTGCTTGCCATAACTGTTGAAGGTGTAGCAGCCTGAGGTGTTGATGTTGCTACAGGAGCTGTAACTACCGGCTGAGATGTTGGTGCTATAAACGGCAACTCAGTTGGAACTTTAACAAGGCCTCCTACTCTTAAAGCCACATTGTTATTGAATTGCTGGATAGTTTTGGGACTAACATTATATTTTCGACCTAAAGAATAATAAGTTTCCTTAGGGTCGAGTTTGTGCAAAATAACCTTTTTACCATCCAGGTTCTCTACACCAATAGAATCAACCGGAGCGGCAGCAAATAATCTGGCCGACAGGGTTAATATAGGCGCAGTCAACAACAGTATTTTAAACTTCATAATATTTTTACTATCAGGCAATTACAAATACAAAACCTTCAATTCAGTCTTGTTTTTTAAATAGATCACCCGGTTATTAAACAAAATAAACGCCTCGGGCTGCATTTTTTGTATGTTGTTATTTAACAAATCTTCGTACACTAATTCGTCTTCCTTCCACACATACAAATGCTGGTTAAACATCCCATCCAAAAGCGTGTGCAAAGATACAATTATGTATTTATTGAAGGCAACATAATCCAAAACGTGATTATATGACGCAACCGGTAGCTTAAAGTTTAAACTGCCTACTGTTTTCTGCTCCGGGAATATGATGTTATTGAGGTATTGCTTGTCTTTTGCAGCATCATATAATCGCAGGTTAGCACCTGTGTTAACATCAGTTAAATAAAGTTTTCGGGGCTGGAACTGCGGAGCGTAAGTTACAGGGCCATCTAAACTTAAATGATCAAAAGCAATAGCGTAATTACTCCATAATTCTGAACCATCCTTAGCAATTGCAATAATTCCTTTATGAACAGGAGAGTTTTGCGACTGATACCCATGCAATAATAACACGCCATCATAGGCAGCTTCAATACCCACAAGCCAACGCTCCGGAGTACTGATATTCTCAAACAACGTATCTCCGGTGTTAAGATCAAGGGAAGAAAATGATACCGACTTATCTTCGGTTTTGCGCAACTCGAGATAAATTATACCTGTAGATTCATCTATTTCTATTCGCCATATCTGGCCATTAAATGCTTTACTGATGGATGGTAAAAGCTGCGTCATATAAATACAAATATGCTCTTATTACTAAAAAGAATAATAGTTTTATTAAACAAAACATGCGTAAAGCCTGTTCACATCACAACAATTGAAAACATTATGGACGCTAAAGAAATCAGCCTTACCGAAAAAGCAGTAAAACCCGTTGTTGATCATTTAAATGATCTGTTGGCAAATTATCATATTCACTACCAAAAATTAAGAGGTTGCCACTGGAACGTAAAAGGGAACAACTTTTTTACGCTGCACATTAAGTTTGAAGAACTATATACACAAGCTCAGTTAACTATTGATGAACTGGCGGAGCGCGTGTTGACGCTTGGGAAACCTCCTGTGAGTACTTTTGCAGAATACATTGAGATATCTCAAATTAAAGAAGTTAATACCATCGGCATGAAAGATACCGATATGGTGAAAGCTATTATTGAAGATATGGCCAAGCTAATTGAGCTGGAACGTGATATAATGGAAATTACCGAAAAGGCAGGCGATGACGGCACCAATGACATGGTGAACAAGTTTATGCAGTTTAAAGAAAAAAACACCTGGATGCTGCGTTCATTTGTTAATGAGGACTAACTTATTATAGCTTTCGTTAAACAACAAAGCCACCTCATGGGTGGCTTTGTTGTTTAACGTTTATTTCAATAATTAAAAAGGTGGTTCATCTTCCAGATCATCCATACGAGATGGGCGAATGATAAAATTATTAGGCTTTTCAAAGCTATCAGATGGATTCAAGCCTGCAAACGGATTATTCTGCTCAAAGCTATCCATACTTTGATCCAGATCCTGAAACTTAACATATTTACCCACAAACTTCAGGCGTACCCGGCCTGTTTCGCCGTTACGGTGCTTTGCTATTATTACCTCACCAACGCCTTGCGTTGGGTTATTATCTTCATCTACTTCCAGTCCGTAGTACTCAGGGCGGTAAAGGAACAATACCATATCCGCATCCTGCTCAATTGAGCCCGACTCACGTAAATCTGATAACATTGGACGCTTAGAGCCACCAGGACGATTCTCAACCGCACGGCTCAACTGCGAAAGTGCAATTACCGGCACGTTTAACTCCTTAGCTACCGATTTAAGCGCGCGGGAAATACTACCTATCTCCTGCTCGCGGTTACCGCCCTTGCCATCACTCTTACCATGCATCAGCTGTAAGTAGTCAATGATGATGAGTTGGATATCATGCTGTGATTTTAAACGGCGGCATTTAGCCCTGAACTCAAAAATATTCAAAGCCGGGGTATCATCAATAATTATAGGCGCTTGCTCTAATCTGCCAACTTTTGAGTGGATCTGCTGCCACTCCCACTCTTCCAAAGTGCCTTTTCTGATCTTTTCCTGTTCTATTTCTGTCTCGCCCGAAACCAAACGATTAACTAATTGGATAGACGACATCTCTAACGAGAAAACTACCACTGGTTTGGCAAAATCAACGGCGGCGTTGCGTGCACAACTCAATACGAATGCTGTTTTACCCATTGCAGGGCGGGCAGCTATAATAACCAGGTCAGACTTTTGCCAGCCTGAGGTCATTCTATCCAGTTCAGTAAAGCCCGATGCCACACCTGTAAGTCCGTCCTTTTTATCTTTAAGCGCCTCAATTTCCTTTAACGCCTCGTTCAAAATATCATCCATTTTACGCGAGTCGCGGCGGAGGTTATTCTGAGCAATGTCAAATAGATTTTTCTCGGCTTTATCTAACAGGTCAAGTACATCGGTAGTATCTTCGTAAGCTGTATTGATGATCTCGGTTGAGATCCTGATCAGCTCACGCTGTATATACTTTTGAATAATGATACGCGAGTGATACTCAATGTTAGCAGCAGATGCTACACGATTGGTTAACTCCGTAATGTAATAAGCGCCCCCAATCATCTCCAACTCGCCTTGTGAGCGTAGTTGGGAGGTTACAGTAAGAATATCAACAGGCGATGTTTTTTCAAACAAGGTACGTATGGCCTGAAATATTTTTTGGTGATTATCGCGATAAAAAACTTCGGGTTTTAAAATATCAATAACAGACGATAACGCGTCTTTTTCCAACATTAAAGCTCCTAATACAGCCTCCTCTAAATCAGTAGCCTGAGGGGGCAATTTACCCATTCCGGCATAAGGCGAAGGGTTGGATATCCTGCTCCTTCTGTCGTTGGCACTGGCTTTAAAATTGGAATTTTCGTTCTCAAAAATCATGTATCAAAAATAGGATAAGTATGCTAACATTAGGTTAACACACGGAAAATAAAACCTCGTTTTTAGTATCATTACAAACGATTTTAATTAACACCTATTGTTAACAACTTGTTGAATAGTGAAATTTCGCTTTGATTATCAATAATTTAATTAGATGTTGATAACGTTTTTAACATGTTAACCATTGTTCAAATTGGTGTGTATAGTTACTTCAATAAAGGCTTAATCAATTAATATAGCTACTTTTGTATTTCAGACA
Organism: Mucilaginibacter auburnensis; assembly: GCF_002797815.1. Lineage (NCBI taxonomy): Bacteria > Pseudomonadati > Bacteroidota > Sphingobacteriia > Sphingobacteriales > Sphingobacteriaceae > Mucilaginibacter > Mucilaginibacter auburnensis. Next base: position 1,982,121 of record NZ_PGFJ01000001.1, on the reverse strand, counting down.
GTTATATAAAAAATGATGTTTAACAACAGGGAGAGCAGAGAAAGCAATCAAATGATTTTTGGTATACGTGCGGTGATAGAAGCCATACGTTCGGGCAAGGAAATTGAGTCACTTTATCTGCAACGTGGTATTAGCGGCGGTTTAATATCAGAATTAAAAGAACTGTTGGACCAGTACAACATCACCGCTCAAATGGTGCCTGTTGAAAAGCTTAATCGCCTTACTCAGAAAAACCACCAGGGCGCGGTTGCGTTTATTTCACCTATTATTTACCAGCGGATAGAAGACATTATACCGCAGATATTTGAAAAGGGCGAAACTCCGCTTATACTAATTTTAGATTCGATTACCGATGTGCGCAACATGGGCGCTATTGCCCGTACAGCCGAGTGCAGCGGCGTACACGCCATAGTGATACCTGCAAAAGGCTCGGCACAGATCAACCCCGACGCTATTAAAACCTCTGCGGGAGCGTTATATAAAATACCAGTTTGCCGCCATAATGATTTTATGCAAACCGTTAAGTTTATACAGGAATCGGGCCTGCAATTGGTTTGCTGCACCGAAAAAACCAAAGAATATATTTACAAACCTGATTACACCGTGCCTACTGCTATAGTGATGGGATCAGAAGAAGACGGCGTACGCAATGAAATCATCCGCATAGCCGACCATCTTGCTAAAATACCCATGCACGGCGAAATTGAGTCATTAAACGTTTCTGTAGCAACAGGCATCATACTTTATGAGGCAATAAGGCAGCGGTTAGATTAACAACTACCCGCGCATCACACCTATTTGATTCCCTTTCCAATCAGGGAACAGTATACGGTCGTTTTTTAGTTTAAGGTGCTTATCTGCCACTTCGCTAAATACCGCTCTAAAATCTGTGGTAACAGCCAGGTCGCGGCCGTCTTCCAGGTTTTCTATAGCTAATGGCTTAACATTGCCATGCACCATGCCGCCATTTACATCATTCCCTAAAATAAAATTGCATGATGCGCGGCCATGATCTGTACCGCCGGTACCGTTTTGCTTAACTGTTCGGCCAAACTCTGTCATGGTCATTACCGTAACATCATCCTGATACAGCTCCATATCATTCCAAAATGCAGCGATACACGCGCTCAGGTCTGCAACATTGCGTGCGAACAGGCCTTTATCAGTTCCCTGGTTAAAGTGGGTATCCCAACCGTTCGATTCTGTAAAAGCTACCTCCAAGCCAACATCCATTTTAATGAGCTGGGCTATTTGCTTTAACGAATTACCCAACGCGGTATTAGGGTAAATTACATTATTTGCGGGTTTGTAGTTTTTAATATCTGTTTTCTGCAACATCTTTATAGCATCAAAACTTTCCTTGCCGGTATTTTTGAGCAATGATGATGTTGTTTGCTGATACAGATCCTCAAAGCTTTTAGCTGCTGTGTTTGCACCACCGGGATTACCACGCATCTGTATGGCAAAGTCCTGCAAATTACTTACTGCCAGAGCCGGATTATCGCCGTAAAATGAACGCGGCAGGGAGGATGTTAGGCTTACTGCCTGAAACGGTGTCGAATCATGCCCGAGCAAACCTACCGCCCTATTGAGCCAACCGCTTGATGTACCCTTGTTAAATGGTGTTCCCGACTCAATATAATCCTGCGCATCAAAGTGTGAACGTGTATTATTTGGCGAACCGATGCCATGTACTATTGCTAACTGCTTTTGTTTATACAATTGGGCAAAAGGTGCCATTGATGGGTGCAAACCAAAATGCCCGTCAAGATCAATAAGCGGATCAACGTTTCCTCCTTTAGCTGCCGACATAAATAAAGTTGGCCGAGCTTCTTTCAGATAATTATCAGTAAAAGGTGTAACTGCCATCAGCCCATCCATTGCGCCGCGCTGAAATATGCATACCATCACCTTTCTTTTTGAATATAGCTGACGCGATTTTTCGCTCGCCACCGCTTCTGCCAGAAAGCCGGGTATACCCCCCATCAGGCCCACGCCTAACAAAGCAAGACCTCCTGATTTAATAAAACCTCTTCTTGATACCATTTTGTTACCTCCTTTGAAACTCAGGTGAACCAATAATAATCCCAACAACCTGTGCCAGCATGGGGTTGTTTTTCAGCGTACTTACCTGGCCTGTTTTATGCTTTTTACTATTATCATCACCAGGTATCATTGAATTATTTACGCTGTCTGCCGGCGTTGCTTTAGCCGCTGCTGCCGCCACCTTTTGTGCCAGATCAGTTTGACTTAACATGGGTGTTAACTGTTTAATAGTAGCACTCAGGTCGCGCTCCGGCATAATTATTTTGCTGTAAACAGATAATGCAGCTTCCGCACTTTCGGGCTCCCGATTATAATTTAATGCTGCCAGATCAATTTTTAAACCCGGAATACGACCGGAAGCCAAAGCCAAACCAAAATTCATCCGGGTAAGTAAAGCGCTACTATTTATCCAATATTGCGCTTTATCTGGGAAACCCGTTGGTGCCTGATAAGCGTAAATGCGCTGTCCCATTTTGTTGGCCCAATTATATAATTGATAAGGTTGATCTATTTCTGCATTCAATGCCCTAACCGAACTGATAGCCAACTCAAACGGCGATTTTGTTTTTTCCCTGAGCGAAGCACTGCTCCAAAACTCTGGAGCAGAAACCATCGTGATCAATACCTCCCGTATATTGCCATTGCTCCGATTAAACGTTTTTTCCATTTTGGCCAATAAACTTGGGGGAGGATTATCGCTTACAAACCTCACAGCCAGTTTTTTTGTAATAAATTTTGCAGTTGACGGATGGTGAGCCAGCATCTGCAACAGCTTTAAACCATCGTTGTAGCCGCCATTAGCCGGAAAATGTTTTCCTAAAACAGTTTTCTCACCATTATCATGCCTGTTAGGCGTAAACAAGAAATCGCCTTCGTGTACAAAACCTCGTTGCGGCAGTTTATCTTCGCCGATACGTTCCACCAATTTTTCAACTGCGCCGCCATTACCATAAGCTCCCATGGGATAAACGGTCCATCCGGTTAAAATTCTTGCAGCCTCTGTAACATCTTGCTGGGTATAGCCGCCATCTACGCCAAGGGTATGTAACTCCATAACTTCACGAGCATAATTCTCGTTAAGTCCGGCATTTTGCTTTGCCGGTTTTTGCATAGCAACATTGCGCATCAGTTTTTTATCAGTCTGATCATTACTGCCAACACTGCTAAAATTATCCAGGTAATACAGCATAGCCGGAGATTTAGCTGTAGCTAAAAGCAAGTCAGAAAAATTACCTGTTACATTGGGCCGAATGGCATCACGCTCATAACTGACTATGAATTGTGCACTTTGATTTTTTGTTAGCGAAACATTAAAGTGATTGAACCAAAAATCAGTTAATACTTCATGCAACTGATTTTTACTGTAAGCCGCACACAGCACTTTTTGACTAAAAAGCTGCCTTAGCAGCTCCTGTTCAGTTGATAAGCCATGTAGCTTACGATAGTTATCTAAGGCATCCCTGTATTCTTTACGATCAGTTTTTACCGAGTCTTTGTTCAAAACGCCGTCTTTCACTGCCATGCGTAACAAAACAGCATTTTTTGGATATTGGGCTACGATATCTTTATTAGAAAGTTTTAAAGCATCATATTTATTTAGCAAACCGTTAAGCGAATCATCAGGCAAGCTGCCATCCAACTGCTGCATGAACCATTTCTCTATTCCGGTTTTTACTACCTCATCTATCTGGCCTGGCGTGGCGCCATAGGTAAACCTGCTTAGCAAATGTGCAGCGGCCTGCCTTTCGGTTAATCCGGCTTTTTTGTAAGGGAAGGCTACCTTACCATCGTTTTGGTGAAAAATTGTGAAAGCTGATGCAAGCGTAAAAATGCCAATAAGAAAAATAAGAACGGAATACATGCTGACTCTCATCACATTAACGTTTAATATGATTATGACAACATAGAGAGCTATTAGTTTAATTTCATTACATCAAAGATTTTAGAAAGGCACTGTTAACCTAAAACTAATGTTTCTACCCATGTTGTAAATGCCATACCTGCCGTTTGGCGAGCTTTGATAATATTCGAAGTACTTTAAACGATTTAAATGTGACTGATAGGCTTTATCAAAAATATTGTCGGCCATTACTGTTAGGTCAAATGCTGTATTGCCATTTTTATTTTTTACCGTTACACCTGTGCCCAAACTAAACAAAGCGTAACCGGGAGTAGCCGTTTCTGTATTATCAGCAGCGTAGAACCTGTTTTGGGTCGCATACATATCGGCAGCAGCCCTAACATAAAAGCTATTGAACGTTCCTTTTACCTCCGACCTGGCATGTAGTGGTGGAATAAGCGGCAAGTATTCAGCATCGGTTCCTTTTGCATCATTGCGCACACCTTTTATGTATGCAATGCTATTGTTAAAGTTAAGCCATTTGAGTTGGTCAGGATGAAGGTTTAAGGTTAATTCTGCGCCATATAAGCGGGCGGATGCCTGCTGGTACTGATAGGTTGTATTTCCCGGAACAATAATAACCGGGTTGCCGTTTGCATCCGTTAATTTAGATTGAAAAATATAATTGCTGATGTTGTTATTGAACACCTCAGCAGATATGTCAGCATCTTTTAAATAGGCCGAAAAACCCAGGTCCTGCTGCATGCTAAACTCAGGACTGAAATTTCTATTACCTAAATATACAATATGCGCACCGGGGTCGAGCCCATTGGAACCTATTTCAGTAATATTTGGCGCACGGTAACCTCGGGCTATATTAGCTTTTAATAAAATGCGCTCGGTTAAGCTGTAGGTAATACCCGCACTACCTGATATGCCAGTGTATGTTTTATTAAATGCCGGGAACTGCAACGGCGCTCCAGCGGCGATATCAGCAGCGTTGCCTCTGCGTTCAAAACCTGTAGCAGGGTCTATGCCTACGTAAAAGTCGTTCCAACTTATGTGGCGATTATCATAACGTAATCCACCCAAAACATTAAATAAACCGAATTTCTTTTTCACCAAAACGTAAGTACCGGCATCAAACAGGTCATAATCAGGTATAGGGAAAGCAGTGCCATTTTTACTACGATTGCCTTGTAACATACCGTTAAAACCTAAAGTACCCTCCCATCCGTTTATAATTGGCAGATTGTATTTTACGTCATAATTAAAGGTATTCAATACAACAAATAACCCTGGCTGGGAAGGCGCGGTGGGGTGGTTATACTCCCTGCGTACGCTTTGTTGTACAGCGAACAAACCATCTATACTACCTTCTCCAACATTAACCACACCATGCGTGTAAATTCGATAATGTTGAATGTGCTGATACAAGGGTGCTATTTTGTAAGAGTGCAACTCCTCGTCACTTACTACCGGGCGGTTGGTTATATCATCCAGATCTGCTTCAAAAACCTGCTTGGTAAACCTGCGGCTAAACTGCTCGCGGCTACCGTCTGGTATCTCCTGTTTATTATCATACAAGTTAGCTGCTATTTTAAACTCGCCCCATTGCTTGTTAAGCTTAGCCATTGCAGAAAGATTGAGTTCCTGAAAACCTGTGTTATAAACAAAACCATCAACACTGTTGCGGTAATCGTGCGCGCGTTTGTAGGAAGTACGAAAGTTATATTTCCAGTCGCCACCACGATAATTTAGGCCTAAAGATGAGCCTACACTCCCATTATTGGTATGTGCCTCGCTGCTAAAGTCGCCATGCAGTTTGTTATCCTCCTTATAGATCAATTCGGGAATGAGATTGATAACTCCCGCCAATGCGTCAGAACCATACCTTAAACTTGCCGGACCCTTGATTACTTCTATCCTGCTTATACCAAACTGGTCTATCTCAATACCATGCTCATCGCCCCATTGCTGGCCTTCCTGCCTAACGCCATCATACAGGGTTAAAACTCTATTGTAGCCTAAGCCTCTAATGAATGGTTTTGAAACGTTAGGGCCAGTTGTTACAGCACTTACACCCGGTACGCCGCGTGTTATAGCATCAATAATATTGCTGTTAGCCTGGCTGTTAATAGCTTTGCTGTTCATTACTGCAATGGGCACAGGGTTGGTTTTGATCTGCGTGGCCCGGGAGACACCGGTAACCACCACCTCATCAAGATTAGTTTCGATTGGAGTTAATGTGATAGATAGTTCTAATGGACTGCTGGTCACCTTAATACGTTGCCTTATAACATTGTATCCGATTGCGGAAATCTGCAGCTCATGCTCACCAGGTTTGATATCACTTAACTTGAAATTGCCCTTTTCGTCTGTTTTAGTACCGTTTGTTGTGCCGATAACTTTTACAGTTGCAGAAGCAACCGGTTCACCTTTAGCGGAAACAGAACCTGATACAACGCCACTCTGAGCTTTTAATAAATAAGGACAAAGTGAAAGCAGAACAACACAAAACCTAAAAAACATATTTAACTTTTCTAAATAAAAATACATTACAAATCAAATAAATAAAATTAGGTATACCTAATTTTATTTAACTAAAAATATTTTATTTAGTTTTGGGTTTACCAAAAAAGAATGAATACATTATCAGAAGAAAATTATTTAAAGGCTATTCTTAGGCTTTCGCAAAAGTCGGATGAAAAGATAACCGCTACTGCCATAGCCGAAGCATTGGGTAATAACGCTGCCTCAGTTATTGATATGATAAAGAAGCTGAGCGATAAAAGCCTTATTGAATATGATAAAAAGAAAGGTGTGAGGCTAACGCCTCAAGGACTCAAGGACTCTATCCTGATAATGCGCAAGCATCGTTTATGGGAAGTATTTTTATTGGAAAAACTGGGCTACCACTGGGATGAGATACATGATATTGCCGAAGAACTGGAACATATCAGCGATGCTACTCTCGCCGACAGGCTGGATAAATTTCTTGGCTTCCCGGAATATGATCCTCATGGAGACCCCATACCTACCGCTTCGGGCAAGCTTCCTAAAACTTATACAGTAAGTCTCGCTAATGCAAAAACAGGCGCAATCTGCCGTGTTGCCGCTGTGAGAGATACCAGTACTGCCTTTTTGCAATACCTTGTTAAATTAGGAATAGGTATTAACTCGCAGATAAAGGTGGTAGAAAAAATTGATTATGATGGGTCTTTGGTGATCAAAATTAATGAAGGCGATAATGTAACTGTATCGCAAAAATTCAGCGAAAATATTTTGATCAGCTAAGCCTTTTACTCATGATGGATTAGAGTATCATCCACAACAGGTCTATAAATAAAAGTAACCCAACGGCCCAATTCAATATTTTAACGCTTTGAGGAGTTTCTGGATAATAGTCTTTGTCAGAAAATTGCATAATCACTAATCTTTATTGTTAGGTTATACGCAACTTTTATACTCGAGGTTATTAAATTGTAGCGTTTTTTTTATTACTATTTGAGATAAACATAAGTAATGCCATCCCCTCCCCGGTCGGCATGTTCGTCTTCAAGTCTGTCTACCTGGTCGTACTTTTTCAGATACTGTCGTATCATTTTACGCAGAATACCATCGCCTTTACCATGCAAAATTTTCAAGTTGCCATAACCCATCATTAACGCCCGGTCAAATAAACGTTCTATAGCAGCAATGGCATCCTCAGTACGCATACCGCGCACATCAATTTCCGGATTAAAACCGGCAAAGTCATTGGTAGCACTGGTAAAACTCCTGCGGATATCTTTAGGTATTGACGATTTGGAAACCTTTTGTACACGCTTACGCTTGGCTACCGTTCTTAAATCGCCAATGGCAATAATTATGTTATCCTTGGCAATTTCCATTACCTGTCCTGTAGTTTCCGAATCAGTTAATTTTACCCAATCGCCAATGTTTATTTCGCTATCATCTTCGGGTGCGCGTTTTTGCACCGGTGGTTTTACTACATTCTTTTCTAACTCACGGCTCAGGTTGTCGCGAAGTTTCCGGGTTGTTTCTTTATCAGCATTGCTGCTTTTTATCTCAGAAATGGTGTTTTCTACCAGCTTGTTAGCGTTTAAGATGATATTTTTAGCTTCATCTTTTGCTTTGCGGATCAGCTCCTTTTTATTTTCATCAAGATAACTTTTCAATTTCTCGTTCTCCGACAAAAGCATGTTTACATGTTTTTGCTGTCGCTCCAGTTTTACGCGCGTATCCAGTATTTCCTTTTTTTCTCGCTCTAAGCCAACTAATAAGGTATCAACGCTTTTTTGGCCGGCACTAATTTTGTTTTTGGCCAACTCAAGCACCTGTTTTGGCAAACCTATTTTTTGCGCTATTTCAAACGCGTATGAGCTGCCGGGCTTACCTATTTCTAAAATATAAAGCGGCTGCATTTCAACGTTGTTAAACAACATGGATGCATTTTCTATACCCTCGGTATTACCGGCAAATATTTTCAGGTTAGAGTAGTGGGTAGTTACCATCCCCCTTACTTTTTTAATGTTGAGTGATTCTAATACCGCTTCGGCAATGGGGCCACCAAATTGCGGATCTGTTCCAGTACCAAACTCATCAATCAATATCATTGACCTGCCGTTAGCCTGCTCAACAAATGTTTTCATTTTTGAAAGATGGGCACTGTATGTACTCAGGTCACTTTCAATGGATTGGTCATCGCCTATATCAACAAAAAACTGCTTAAAAACGCCAACCTCACTGGCCTCATCGGCCGGTATAAGTAAGCCTGATTGCGCCATTATCTGCAGCAAACCAACTGTTTTCATGCAAACAGATTTACCACCTGCGTTGGGACCAGACACCACTACTACACGGGTTCCTTCATCAATCTTCAAATTAAGCGGAACAACTGTTTTACCCTCCTTTTTAAAATTCAACAGCAGCAAAGGATGCCTTGCATTGGTTAGTTTAAGCGATGGCTCATTAACTACCTGCGGCATATCTGCCTCAATGTCAATGGCGAAAAGCGCCTTGGCGCGTACAAAATCAAGCTTGGTTAACAGGCTATGGTACGATAATAATAAAGGAACATACGGCCTCAACTCGTTTGTAAGCGCAGTTAGTATCTTAACTATCTCGCGGCGGCGTTCAAACTCCAGATCGCGAATAAGGTTATTCAATGTAAATACTTCCTCCGGCTCCATGTAAACGGTTTGGCCAGAAGCTGACTCATCGTGAATAAAACCCTTTAACTTACGTTTGTTTTCAGCCAGTAAGGGTATACACAACCTGCCATCTCTAACGGTTAATGAGCCATCTGCAGTCCACCCGTTTGAGGATGCGCTTTTGAATATCTGATCTATTTTACGACGGGCATCTTGCTCTGCTTTTGCAATACCGGCAGTTATATCTGCCAGTTCACGTGATGCGTTAGGCTTGATTTTACCCTTGGCATCAATAACCTGCTCTATTTTTTTAACAATGGCTTTTTCAATTGGCAAATGTTCAAACAACGCCTCTAAATTTGGATATTGCCCTTCGCGTTGGTTAAAGTAAGCTATAACCGCAAACACAGTGGTAAGCGAAGACAGTACCTGAAAAAACTCGTCCTCTGTTAAAAAGGCGCCTTCCAACTTGGCTTTGTTGGCTAAAGATTTAATATCAAAAAAATGATGAATAGGCAATGCAGCATCATTTTGCAGTATGTTTTTGAATTCAGCTGCCTGATTCAGAAACTTTTTTATCAGGTCAAAATTGCTCATCACCTGTATCTTGTCAACCATTTGCTGACCCATTATACTCAGGCAATGCGCTTTTATTAACTCCTTTACCTCTGTAAAACCCAGCTTATCAATACTATTATTCGGGTAAAGCATTATCTTATAGAACCTTTTGGTTTATTTTTAATTTAAGCGATTTCGCGTTCTTCACAGAATCGCGTTCAAGTGAATCTTTCTTTTGCGCTGCTTTGGTTTTGGCTTGGTTTCGCCTTGCCTCTGCACTTATTTGCTTACTCTGTACTTTACCGGTCGAGTCAATTTTGGCAGCAAGCAGCTTTCCTATTTGATCATAGATAAGCACCATTTGCTCAGGCTCACCGGCGTAATATTTTATGCTCTTATTGAACAAGGCCGTATCTATTCCATATTTTTTAAAAACCTGTTTATAACGGTTAGTACCGTATTTGTAAATGCTGTCATTTGCGCCATGCATCATCATGGTACCATCAACCAAATGGATATCGGTTAAAATGAGTGCCATTTTATTTTTGTCGATCACACCGGTATCACCTTTATTGTCTTTACAGGATGCAATAAAGATCAAAGCCGAAAAAAACAACGTAAGATGTTTGCGCATTACTTAATTTAGCAGTTTTAAATAACAAAATTACGATAAATGAGCATTGCCGATAACATTAATAATTTAAAAAGCCAAACCGACGCACAAAAGGTTACATTGGTAGCAGTATCAAAAACTAAATCGGTTGCTGATATTATGGAAGCCTACAATGCCGGACAGCGTATTTTCGGCGAAAATATGGTGCAGGAACTGGTTGATAAACAGGAACAACTGCCTGATGATATCAAATGGCACCTTATTGGGCATCTGCAGAGCAACAAGGTAAAATACATAGCGCCCTTTATAGCCATGATACAATCTGTTGATAGCATAAAGCTGTTGCAGGAGATCAATAAACATGCTCTAAAAAACAACCGCATTATTGACTGTTTATTACAGGTTTATATTGCAGATGAAGAAACTAAATTCGGACTGGGTTTTGACGAAGCCATTGAACTGCTACGTTCAGACGAATTTTCGGAACTTAAAAATATACGCATACGTGGCTTAATGGGAATTGCTACCAATACCGAAAGCGAAAAGCAATTGAAAGAGGAATTTTACGAACTGAAAACTTTTTTTGACGGTATTAAATTAAGCTTTTTCAGGAAAGACGCTAACTTCGATACCGTATCAATGGGTATGTCTTCAGATTATGAAATTGCCATAGAACAAGGCAGTAACATGATACGTTTAGGAAGTACTATTTTTGGCAGTCGTGTAATTAAGCACTGGAAAAACAACTAAATGATTTCGGATTTCGGAGATGTGATTTCGGATTTAACTTAACCTAAAAATAGGCTCCAATGACTAATGAATATTAACTAATGACCATAAACATAAGAATTGCTGTTAAGGAAGATTGCCCGCGCTTGCTTGAATTGGTTAATGAATTGGCCGTTTATGAGAAAGCGCCTGAAGAAGTAACCGTAACCTTGCAGGAATTTGAAGAAGCGGGCTTTGGCCAAACACCGGTTTGGCGTGCTTTTGTTGCAGAGGCTAACGGCCTGATAGTTGGCTTCGCGCTATATTACACACGATTTTCAACCTGGAAAGGTTGTCGTATGTACCTGGAAGACTTTATTGTTACGGAGACCATGCGTGGCAAGGGCATAGGTAAATTGCTTTTTGAACGGACACTGGCTGAAGCCCACGAAAAAGGTTACAGCGGCGTAGTTTGGCAGGTACTTGACTGGAATGAACCTGCCATTAATTTTTATAATAAATATAACGCGAAGCTGGAAGCCGGATGGCTCAATGCATCATTACCAAAAGAACAATTGCAACATGTATAGATTAAGAAGCGGATTATTTTGTTTAATGATTTTACTGGGACTGAATGCCTGCCAATGGGGTGAAACCAATAAAACCCAACCGGATGTGAATACCGACACATTGGCGTACACTTACAAAACCATCCATCAGCGGGCTAATGATTGCGGTGATAAAGCTGACACTAACTGTACTGTAGCTAAGTTAAAGTACCCAGAATTTAAAACTGACAGCGCACTTAATGATACTATTAAAAGCAGGCTACTTAACATGTTTTATACTGATAAACCTTACAGCGGAATTGACGATATGCTGAAACGTTACTTTGACAGCTATTATAACATGAAGAAAACCGATGAACGCCCGGATATGGTGTTTGACCTGGACGCCTATGCTAAAATATTAAGGCAGGATTCAAGCCTTACCACGCTTGAAGTTAGCGGGTATTCTTATCAGGGCGGCGCACACGGCGGATCGGTTACTACATTTATTAACTGGAATACCAAAAGCAATAAAAGTGTAACACTATCGGATATCCTGATAAATAATTACCAACCGGAGCTAAACAAAATAGCTGAAAAGATATTCAGGAGTCAGGAAAAATTAAGTGATACTTCATCGCTGGCTAATGATTACTTCTTCGCGAATGATAAATTCGCACTTAACAATAACTACTCGATAACGCCGCTGGGGTTACGCTTCTTTTATAATCAATATGAAATAAAGCCTTACGCAGCCGGCACTACAGAGCTTTTCGTTCCTTATAAAAATATCCGCTCACTTTTACGCCCTAATACGGTTGTAACGCAATACATTAAATAATGCTTGTTTTTAAATTCGGTGGCGCGTCAGTTAAAGATGCTGATGGAATAATCAATCTGGCCCGCGTGGTTGATGGGTATAAACAACAACAACTGCTTATTGTTGTGTCGGCCATGGGTAAAACCACCAACGCTTTAGAGGCATTGACCAGGGCTTATGTTGATGGGACCCAAAACATGCACGCGCTGTTTGAGGATATCAAACAATACCACTACAACATTATGAGTGAGTTGTTTGAAGCATCGCACCAGGTTTTTGATGATGTAGCCAATACCTTCGTAGAAATTGACTGGATGATTGAAGAGGAGCCGCATGATGATTACGATTTTATTTATGATCAGATCGTTTCCATTGGCGAACTGGTATCTACTCGTATAGTTTCTGCATTTCTCAATCTGAAAGAGCTCAAAAACCAATGGGCTGATGCACGCGGATTAGTGCATACTGACAATACTTATCGCGAGGGAAAGGTAATATGGGATAAAACCCGCGAGAGCATTAGTAAAAGTATCCCTCAATTACTGGATAAAGGATTTGTGGTAACACAGGGTTTTTTAGGCGGAACATCTGAGAATTTTACCACTACACTTGGTCGCGAAGGTTCTGACTATACGGCGTCTATTTTTGCATCATGCCTCCACGCCGAATCAGTAACTATATGGAAGGACGTACCGGGCGTTTTAAACGCCGACCCAAAGCATTTTGCTGATACGGTTAAGTTTGATGAATTGAGTTATAATGAGGCTATTGAAATGACCTTTTATGGCGCAACGGTAATACACCCTAAGACGATAAAACCGCTGCAAAACGTTAATATTCCATTACTGGTAAAGCCATTTACCGACCCGGACGCAACAGGAACCATCATCGCTGAAAATATCATTCCCGTTTTTAAAAAGCCGGTCATCATTCTTAAACAACAGCAAACATTGGTTTCTATTTCTGCCAAGGATTATTCTTTTATTGGTGAAAACCACTTAAGCGATATATTTGGCCGGTTTGCTGCCAACCAGATCAAGATCAATACCATGCAAAACTCAGCGTTAAGCTTTAGTGCATGTGTTGACCACAAAGAGGAATGGTTTGACAGACTGATAGCAGCATTAAGCTACAACTACAGAGTGCGCTACAACACAGGGCTTAGCCTGCTAACCGTAAGGCATTACGGTGAAAACACCCTCAAAGAGTTGACCTCAGGAAAAACAGTATTATTGGAACAGTTTAGCAGAAACACCGCACAGGTTGTTTACAAATAAACGCCAAGCTATTTGCTGAAGACTTCTATCGACTTAAGTAAAGGCGAACCTCCTTTATTACCAACTCCGGCAACAGTGTATATTTTACCTTTGTAAAGCACAGCACCGCCTGCATGGCGTCCTTCAACAAGTGATGCAACACTGCGGAAGGTGTTTGTTTTTACATTGTACACCTCAACTTCGTTATGAGCTACGCGTTGTTTATCGCTTTCACCAGCTATTATAAAGATGTCGTCTTTGATAACAATAACGCTGTTACCTTCGCGTGGTGTGGGTAGTTTGACTGATGCCGCATTCCATTTACCCGATTTAAAATCATAAACATCAACAGCGTCCAACACATTAGCTAAACCTTTTTTCTCCTGCGTATTTGATTGTATACCGGCTATGAGATAGAGTTTATCTCCAACAACTGCTGCCCGCACATGGTCGCGGGCGGTTGGCGCATCAATAAGTTTTGTCCATTTACCGCTTTTGGGGTTATACTCATCAAACCAAGTTACGTTACCGGTCCAATGGCCATCCAAAATACCGGTAACCATGTAAAACTTGTCTTTGTAAATCACTACCCCGCCCGAGCCTCGCCGCCTGTCGGCAGGTATTTCATCGCCAACACGCCACGTATCAGTTTTCGGGTTATAAATATAAATATTGGCAACCGGCTGTTCATGTGGGTATTTACCCGTCATCGCACTAAGTAGATATACCTCATCTTTATAAACAACTGCCTGAAAATGATTTAATTCGATCGGTGGCTTAGCGCCCTTGGTCCATACATTGGTTTTAGGATCAAAAATATCTACTTCTGTAATACCTCTTCCACCAAGCAGATAGAACTTGTCTCTAACCGCTACAAAATCACATTCTTCGCGGGGCGTAAAATTTCCTGTTGTGGCAAGTATCTTCCAGGTGTGGTTTTCAAATTGAGCAAAAGCGTTTAAGCATGGCAATATTAGTCCTATCAATAAGGCTAAGAAGGTCTTTTTCATAATTGGTTAAATGGCAAATAAATGTACGCGAATTTGCTGCCATTTGCAGACGTAAAATTTAAAAACAAAAAAGCCCTCCGAATAATCGGAGGGCCCTGAATTTTATCTAATCTAATTATTACAGACCGAAGCCATAAGCTACACGTAAACCTACTAAGCCATAGTTAACACTCTGACCTGAGAAGTTTTCGTAACGGGCAGATACATCCCATTTTTGATTTGCAAAACCCAACCCCGGAGAAACAATTAATTTTGTATTTCCGCCTTTGTTGGTTTCGAAACCAGCACCTGCTTCTGCACCGAAATAAAGATTCTCAGCAAAGAAGCCTTTAACACCTAATTTAACAGGAATCATGCCTACATCGCCCGCTTTGTAAGGACCAACTGGAGTGTTTATATTCTTACCAAAGAAATTGTAAAAACCTGAAGTTAAAGTCCAAGCTAAGCCTTCATCAGCTCCATATTGTAAACGTGGAGTAATACCGGCATAAATGTTAGAACCATTGTGTGCAGCTCCTGTAGGTACACCTACCTCAGCACCAATACCGAAACGTAATTTACTATCTGATTGAGCATTTGCATTTGTTCCTATAAACATTGCCACACCTGCTATAGCTGCGGCAGCTAATTTTGTTAACTTTTTCATTGTTGTGTCTATCATTTAAGGTTAATTAATGTGAACACTTGTTCAAATACTTTGCCACTGTGCCAAAAAACAGACTAATGCTAAGGCTAACAAAGTAGATAAAAACCCTATTTTACACATGAATGATAAAGTTAAATGCTGATATTCAATGCTGATTGCCTGGCCAATGAATTTTGAAACGACGCAACCAAAAAATATTAAAAAACAATAAGAGTACGACCTTTTTTGTATACACTTTGTATGCAAAACGCATCTAAAACAAATAAAAAAACCCTCTCGTTGTTTTGAGAGGGCTTTTTTATACCATTATCCTAATCAGGTCTGCGGGTCGTGTTCCGGATCAGGCTTGTAATTTCGTTCCAACTCAGCGAGCTTTTCTTTACCATATGCCAGCTTAGTTATCAAATAAAATAACACCGGAACAATAAATATTGCCAACAAAGTTGCAGCAAGCATACCACCAAATACCGTGAAGCCTATGGTTTTACGTGCTATTGCGCCTGCGCCTGATGCAAACAATAATGGCAATACACCTAAAATAAATGCAAGCGATGTCATAATGATCGGTCGCAAACGTAACCTTACCGCATCCAGTGTTGCTTTTTCAAGTTCTACCCCTCTGTCAACGCGCTCCTTGGCAAACTCTACTATTAGGATGGCGTTTTTAGCGGCCAAACCTATCAGGGTAATTAAACCAATCTGAGCGTATACGTTATTGTCAAGATTTTTATTGAATGTAAGGAATAATATAGCTCCCAAAGCGCCAAGCGGCACTGCTAATAACACAGAAAAAGGTACCGACCAACTTTCATATAAGGCTGCCAGGAACAGGAATACGAACCCTACTGACAACATAAATATGTAAACCGTTTTTGAACCCGATAACTTTTCCTCACGGCTCAGGCCGGTAAATTCATATCCGTAACCCTGAGGTAAGGTTTGGGCTGCTACTTCTTCCAACGCGTTCAGTGCGTCACCACTACTGTAGCCGGGCTTAGTTGTACCATCAATCTCCGCTGCTCTAAACAGGTTAAAGTGCGTTATTAGCGGCGCGTTCTCTATCATTTTGTAAGTGGTAAGCGTGCTTAACGGCACCATGTTACCCGTTGAGTTACGTACAAAATATTGCCCAATGTTCTGAATATTGGTACGATAGTTCGTATCGGCCTGAGCTAACACTCTGAATGTACGACCATATATGGTAAGGTCGTTGATGTAGGAACTACCCATATAAACCTGCAAGGCGTTATTGATATCGCTTATCTGCACACCTAAACGTTTCGCTTTTTCACGGTCAATAGTTAGCTGATAAGCAGGTGTGCGTGCTGTAAAGAAGCTATACGCTCTGGCAATCTCCGGGCGTTTGTTAACTTCTCCTACAAAATTATTCAGCACCGTTTCAAAGTTCTTGATATCACCTCCGGCCTCTTTTTCTTCCAGCATAAAAGCAAAACCCGAACTGTTACCCAGGCCCGGAATAGCAGGCGGAGGTATAACCGTTACATTTGCTTCTTTATACTTTGCCAGCTTTTGCTGTAAAAAACCAACTAACTCCAATGATGTACGCTCGCGTTCATCCCATGGTTTAAGCTGAACAAACACGGTAGCACTGTTTGATTTTGTTGCGAAGTTTACAACGTTCAAACCACCCAAAGCGGCATAATGACCAACCTCAGGTACGCTATCCAGCGTTTTCATTACATCGTTCAATACAGCTACCGTCCTTTCTGTAGATGAAGCTTCAGGCAAATCATAAGTAACATAAATACGCCCCTCATCCTCTACCGGTATAAAGCCTGTAGGTTTCTTCATAAACAGGAATACCGTACCCACTATAATACAGATCAGGATGATCACCACCAATCGTGAGTTTTTAATACTACGGTGCACACCATTGCGGTATTTGCCGGTTACCCGGTCAAACCATGTATTGAACTTGTAGAAGAACTTATCTAAGCCGGTTGACTTATCATCTATTTTATGTGGTTTCAATATTAAGATACACAGTGCTGGCGTAAGCGATAAAGCCACAAATGCCGATATCAAAACAGATATAGCAATAGTGATAGCAAATTGTTGATATAACCTGCCAACAATACCAGGAATGAACCCAACCGGCACAAACACCGCAGCTAAAATTAAAGCGATGGCGATAACTGGCGCTGATATATCTTTCATTGCCGCACGTGTAGCGTCAACCGGTGAAAGACCTTGCTCGTCCATGTAGTGCTGCACAGCCTCTACCACCACAATGGCATCATCCACCACAATACCAATAGCCAGTACAAAACCAAATAATGTGAGTGTATTAATGGTAAAACCTAATGGTATAAAGAAAATGAATGTACCGATGATTGATACCGGAATAGCCAACACAGGTATTAATGTTGTACGCCAGCTCTGAAGAAAAAGGAACACCACTACAATTACCAATACCAATGCAATGATCAGCGTTTCAACCACCTCATGCACTGATACCTTAATAACCGTAACGGCCTCAAATGGCACCATGTAATCAACATCATTCGGAAAGCTCTTTTTGATCTGCTCCATTGTAGCATACACATTCTCAGCAGTTTCCAGCGCGTTGCTGTTAGGCGCCTGATAAACCAACAGGTAGGATGCACGTTTGCCATCCACATAAGAGTTACCTGCATAGTTGAACTTACCAAGTTCAATACGTGCAACGTCTTTTAAATGCACGATAGCGCCGGTAGCAGGTTGTGTACGTACTACTATATTTTCAAATTCGCTTTGGTTGGTTAAACGGCCTTTAACCAGCACGCTATACTCAAATGTTTGGCCTTTTTGCTGTGGCGTTGAACCTACTGTACCTGCTGCAACCTGTGCGTTTTGTTCCTGTAAGGCTTGAGTAACATCAGCAGCGGTCATACCTAAAGCAGCCAGTTTATCGGGCTTTAACCAAATACGCATACTAAAGTCATCAGCACGGGTAAACACGTCGCCTACCCCTTTGGTACGTAATAGCGCGTCACGAACAAATATGTTGGCATAGTTGTCTGTAAACGTAACGTTATGTGTACCCGTAGGCGAATACATAGCTACCAGCATTAAAATACTTGGATTACGTTTACGCACCGTTAAACCAAGGCGCTGTACCTCCTGTGGTAAAGTTGGTGTGGCAATGCCTACCCGGTTTTGCACATCAAGCGCTGCAATATTAATATCTGTACCTACGTCAAAGTTAACGGTCATGCTCATGCCGCCGTTGTTGGTACTATTACTTTGTAAGTAAGTCATGCCCGGCGTGCCGTTCACCTGTATCTCCACGGGTGTAGCTACCGTTTGCTCAACCGTTTGTGCATCAGCACCAACATAACTGCCGGTTATTTGCACTGTTGGCGGTGTAATGTCAGGATACTGCCCTATTGCCAAAGTGCTAATAGCAATTATACCCACAATTACAATCACCAGTGATATCACGATGGCCGTAACAGGCCTCCGTATAAAAGTTTCTGCTATCATTCTCTTCTATATTATCCGCTATTACTTTGCCTGTTGTTTTGCTTGTGGATTAGCGGGTGTATTTCCCTGCATCGCGCCACCTGTAGTTATTTTACCACCGTCGCGTAGTTTCTGGAAACCTTCTGTTACAATTTTATCACCAGGTTTAACACCGTCCATCACAACTACGTTGCTGCCAATGCGCGGGCCTAAGGTTACCTTTTGTTGTTTGGCTATGGTATCTTGCGATAAAAACACAAAGAACTCTCCCATTTGCTCGGATACCGCTTTGTAAGGTATTTGCAGGCGGTTGCCCGAATCATTATTCAACACTTTCAATACTCCGCTCATACCATCTTTTAAAGTACCTTCGGGGTTTGCAAACTCTACCCTAACTTTTATGGTACCGGTGAGGTTATTCACGCCCCTGTCAATAGCCAGTATCTTCCCGGTTTTATTGTATGGCGTTCCGTCTGACAGTTGTAAACGGAAAGTTGAATCGGTGTATTTGCGTTGAAGATTATAAAACCTGTCAATGTCCTGCTCATTGACTACCACGTCAACAGCTATAGGATTTTCGCTTGAAATGGTATTTAATAAGGTAGTACCAGGTGTAACCTGAGAACCTAATCTGACTTGTGATATACCTATGCGACCGGTAACCGGTGCTGTAATAAGCGAATAGGAAAGATCAGTTTTAGCGCTGAGCACTGCCGCCCTTGCTACTTCAACCTGACTTTTAGCCATTTCGTAATTAGCAGTAGCCTGATCAACCGTTTGACGTGCTACCGCATCATTTTTAAGCAGCATGTTATATCTGTCTATATCCTTTTGTGCTTTTGATAAGTTAGCCTCAGCACTTAGCAAATTAGCATTTGCCTGCGCATAAGCAGCCTGATATTTGCGGCGGTCTATTTCATACAGCGTTTTGCCTTTAGGTACAACCTCGCCCTCCTTAAAATATATGCCTGTAATAAATCCGGTTACGGCGCTGCGAAGCTCAACGTTATTTGTTGACACCACAGTACCCTGGTATTGATCGTAGTAAATCGCATCGGCTGTTTTCGCCTCTTCAACGGTCACCGGCGTTGCCGGAAGCGGGGCATTTTGAGCCGACTGCTTGTCTTTACATGATGTAAACGCCAAAGCAACAAGCGCCGGAAACAATAAGGTATTATATTTTTTCATTAGTAATGTTTTATAGAGACAAAGTGATTTTAAACTGTTATTCAATTGGTAAAGTACCTAAAGCTTTTTGCAGGTCTATTTTGCTGGCCAATACCTGAAATAAAGCATTGTAATAATTTAGTTGCGCCGTACGCAGATCTGACTGAGCCACAATAACATCCAGGTAAGTTTTAACACCCTCTCGGTATTGCAGACTTACTACACTGTATACATCTGTTGCCAGAGCTACGTTCTGTTTAAGCGTTTGCCAATTATTATAATTGCTTTTGTAAGCTGCCAATGCATGCACATACTCAGTGCTAATGGCGTTTTGCTGGTTAATAATATCCAAATCGGTACGCTCAACCTGTAACCTTGCGCGACTTAAATTTTTCAGTCTCCGGCCTCCCTGAAATATCGGAATATTCAATGTTAAGCCCGCGTATGCGTTAGTAAATGAGCGACTGTAGAGATGGGCCAGGTTATTGTTTAAGAAGATGAGGTTGTATGAACCTACCGCTGCAAGAGACGGTAGAAAACCGTATTTATAGTAGTTAACATTTACGTTTTGCAGGTTCTTCTGCGTTTGTAACAATTGATATTCAATACGGTTGGTATAATTTAAAGTCTGATTGGTATCTGCAACAGCCTCCTGTTCGTATCGGGTTGAGTCATAACTCAGCTCAAAACTTTTATCTGCCTGTATGCCCATTATTTGCTTTAGCGTGGCCATTTTCACCTTAATGGTCTCGGTAGTTTGTTTGCGCTGAGCCAATTCATTATTCAGGGCAATAGTGGCCTGCTTGTAATCTATTTTATCAACCACGCCTGCCTGATACCTGCTGCTGGCATCCTTTAAGCTACGTTGTAACCTGATGATGTTCTCATTAATTATACTGAGTTGCCTCTGCGATAAAAGCACATCAAAAAAAGCCTTGCTTACGTCTGATACAACATCTATACGGCTGCTTACTTCATTTTGGCTGTAGTATAAACGTGAGTATTTAGATGCTTTTGAAGCCTGCAGCACCTCGTTATTATATATGGTTTGATTAATTTGAGCACCAAGTGTAGAAAACTCTCTAAAGGCTGTTCCACCGGCATTAACCTGCGCGGCGTTAACCGGCCCTCCTCTAAAGTAATGTTGATACTGGTTAGATGATGTAATTTGCGGCAACCATGAGGATAATGAAATGTCTATGTCCTTTTCATTGATCACCCTGTCAATAGCGGCCTGCTTCAATGCGGGTTGATTGCGCAATGCAAAATTTATACTTTGCTTTAATGTTATTGTAGCAGGCAAACTGTCGGCAGGTGTTTGCGCAAACAACAGCAAGGGTGTACAATACGTTAAAACAGTTAATAGATACCTTTTTTTCATATAAGTAGATAAAATGAACCTCGTCCGGAGCGGAACAAATTTATTAATCAATCGTTTAATTAACTAAAAAGATGTGCGAAGATGAGGGGATTTCTCGCTAATAGAAAGTGTAATGCAAAAATTTTACCTAATTTAAACACTACGCACTAAAAAGAGTAACATTTGTTACGCGAGAAGCATTTTTTTAAAAAATTTGAAATTTGCGCACTTAAATAAACAAAAAAATTAATTAATTTGCCGAGTGGGAAATCACATGCTTGTTAATTAACAGGCATCATGTTAAAAAAATTTACATACTAAATATAGGTTATAAGCTTATTCGTGGTATTTTTACAAAAAATTTAAGCAGGGTTAATACATGGTTAAAAAACTACATGAGAAAATTGCTCAGTTCAAAGATGCAGCAATGATCAGGGAGAAGGGCTTGTATCCGTATTTTAGGCCTATTGAATCCGGACAGGATACAGAGGTGATAATTGACGGCAAGCGCGTGTTGATGTTTGGTTCAAACTCATATCTTGGTCTAACTAATCACCCTAAAATTAAGGAAGCATCAAAAAAAGCAATTGACAAATATGGATCAGGTTGCGCAGGTTCAAGATTTTTGAACGGTACGCTTGATATACATATTGAATTAGAGGACAGATTGGCCAGTTATGTAGGTAAAGAAGCCGCTGTTTTATTTAGCACTGGCTTTCAGGTTAACCTTGGTGTATTATCATGCGTTACCGGAAGAAATGACTACCTTATTTTAGATGAATACAATCACGCTTCTTTAATTGACGGGAGCCGCCTATCCTTTTCAAAAGTTATAAAGTACGGCCATAATGATATGGCCGACCTTGAGCGTAAGTTAAGCATCCTACCCGAAGAAGCGGTTAAAGTTATCGCTGTTGATGGTATATTCAGCATGGAAGGTGATATTGTTAAATTACCTGAAATTGTTCAGATAGCCGATAAGTATGGTGCCAACATAATGGTTGACGATGCACACAGCTTAGGGGTTATTGGGCATTTGGGTGCCGGTACAGCCTCTCACTTCAATCTGACAGATGAAGTTGACCTTATAATGGGTACATTCAGTAAGTCGTTGGCATCATTAGGCGGTTTTATTGCTGCTGATGCAGAAACTATTGATTATATGAAGCATCGCGCACGTTCATTAATGTTCAGTGCGAGCATGACGCCGGGTTCTGTAGCAAGCGTTATAGCAGCTTTAGACATTATTGAATCAGAACCTGAGCGCATTCAGAAACTTTGGGACAATACTAATTATGCCATGAAGCTATTATTGGACGAAGGTTTTGACCTCGGCCCAACAGAAAGCCCTATCCTACCAATATTTGTACGTGATAATGATAAAACTTTCCTGGTTACCAAACATCTGCAATCATCAGGTATATTTGTTAACCCGGTAGTTTCTCCGGCAGTACCGTCAGATTCATCTCTACTGCGCTTCTCATTAATGGCAACGCACACATTTGAGCAAATTGATGAGGCGGTTGAGAAGATAGCAAAAGCCTTTAAAGATGTTGGCGTACCAATGCGTGTAAAGGAACGGATCTAACACTTAAATAAACTAAAAAAAATGTGCGGCTATTTAAAAGTAGCCGCACATTTTATATTCAGACCAATTTTACCATAGTCATCTCTAATGAGAAAAATAATTTCGGTTGCATCAAAAAAAGAGCTCGGTGCTTTTATTGATTTCCCCCACGACCTGTATAACGATGACCCCAATTATGTGCCCGAGCTTTTTATAGCACAACGCGACCTGCTCACAAAACAC
Source organism: Mucilaginibacter auburnensis (assembly GCF_002797815.1). Lineage (NCBI taxonomy): Bacteria > Pseudomonadati > Bacteroidota > Sphingobacteriia > Sphingobacteriales > Sphingobacteriaceae > Mucilaginibacter > Mucilaginibacter auburnensis. Next base: position 1,959,118 of record NZ_PGFJ01000001.1, on the reverse strand, counting down.
CCTTTTCATAAGCACAACAAGTTACAGGCTTTTTTAGTGTATGACAACGATAAGGTGGTTGGCCGCATAGCAGCTATTTTAAACAACGCGCATAACGAGTACAATAAAGCCAATGATGGCTTTTTTGGTTTTTTTGACTGCGTAAATGATAAAGAAGTTGCAGCACTACTTTTTAAAGCAGCTGCCGATTGGCTTAAGGATAAAGGCATAACCGGAAAGTTTATAGGGCCAACCAATTTCTCAACCAATGAAGCATGTGGCTTGTTGATACGGGGCTTTGATACCCCCCCTATGTTGATGTACACCTACAATGCGCCTTATTATCAGAACCTGATAGAAGGACTTGGCTTCGATAAACAGATTGATCTGATATCGTGGCACTGGGACGGGCAGGCCTATGATGATAAGTCTGTGCGTTTACTGGATAGTTTGCAGGAGCGCTTAAAACGAAGCAACGTGGTTATACGAAAGGTTGATCTTAAAAATTTTAAAGATGAGACTATAAAGCTGCGTGAAGTTTATAACCACGCGTGGGATAAAAACACCGGCTTTGTGCCTTTAACGGATGAAGAGTTTGATTACCTGGCAAAAGATCTGAAACTGATACTTGACCCCGACTTTTGTTTGATTGCTGAGCAGGAAGGTAAAATAGTTGGCTTTGGTATTGCACTCCCTAACTACAACGAAATTTTTAAAACCATTAAGCGCGGTCGGTTGTTACCTACGGGCATTTTCAAACTGTTGTTTAACAAAAAGAAGATAACAGGCATACGCATTTACGCATTAGGTGTAATTGAAGGTTACCGTAAAATGGGTATTGAGGCTTGTTTATACGGCACAATTATAAAGGAATACAAGCGCAAAGGCTATTTGCACGCGGAGGCCGGCTGGACGCTTGAAAACAACGATATGATCAATAAAGCAATTGAAGCTATAAAGGGCGATCCTCAAAAAACATATCGTTTGTACGAAAAACAAATATGAAGGAAAGGGTTTTAATAACCGGTGCAAGTGGTTTTGTAGGTTATCATTTAATTAATGAGGCGCTTGCAGCAAACTTTGAAGTTTTTGCAGCAGTTAGGAAAAGTAGTAATGTAAGTCACTTAAATGGTTTAAATATCAATTTTACCGATATACAATATAATGATCCTTCTGCTTTAGAGAAAGAAATGCGGCAGAAACAATACACGTATATTATTCATGCGGCAGGCGTAACCCGGGCACGAACTATTGAGGAGTATAACACTATAAATGCACAATACACCTTCAATCTGGCAAAAGCCGCGGTTGATTCGGGAATCAACCTGAAAAAATTTGTGTTGGTAAGTAGTTTAGCAGCAATTGGTCCGCTGAATGACATAAAAGCAATAATTGACGAGGATACTACACCAAAGCCCATAACGGCTTATGGAGCCAGTAAACTGCTTGCCGAACAGAAACTAAAAACTATAGCAGATTTAAACTATACCATACTAAGGCCCACCGCCGTTTACGGGCCGCGCGATACCGGGATATTTATCTTTTTTAAACAGCTAAGCAAAGGTATTGAAGCTTATATAAGTCGTGCGGAGCAGAAGCTAAGCTTTATATATGTAACAGATTTAGCTAAAGCATGCGTAAATGCTTTAACAAGTGGAGAAAAAAAAGCTTATAACCTAAGCGATGGTAAAAGCTACAGTAAATACGATTTGGGTAACGAAACCCGCCTCGCGCTGAATAAGAAAACGTTTAAGTTTCACATTTCGGTAAATTTTATGAAAATTGTAGCAAGTGTGGCAGAAAAAGTGAGTAATTTGAAAGGTGAAGCGCCTATACTTAACCGCGAAAAACTAACAGAACTAACTGCCGTTACCTGGATATGCAGTATTGAACAGGCAAAAAAAGATATGGGTTTTAACCCGCAATATGATTTGCACCATGGCGTGGCCGAAACCATAATGTGGTACAAACAAAATAAATGGCTTTAATAAATAGATAATTTACTTTAATAATGAAAAACAACATTCAACCTGCCAATGGCAAACTGGGAATATTGATTCCTGGTTTGGGAGCCGTGGCTACTACATTGATTGCCGGCGTTGAGGCGGTAAGAAAAGGCATATCACAACCTATAGGATCTGTTAGCCAGATGGGTACTATCCGTTTGGGTAAAAGAACTGAGAACAGACGTCCGAAAATAAAAGATTTTGTACCATTAGCCAGTTTAAACGATGTTGTTTTTGGCGGTTGGGATGTATACCCTGACAACGTTTTTGAAGCTGCTTCAAAAGCTGCCGTGTTAGAAAAAGACCTGCTTGCTAAAATAAAACCTGAATTGGAAAGCATTGTGCCAATGAAGGCCGCTTTTGATCAAAATTACGCTAAAAACCTAACCGCTACCAACGTTAAAGAAGGTACCCGTTATGAGTTAGCACAACAGGTTATTGAAGATATTCAAAACTTTAAAGAAGCTAACGGTTGCGACCGTATAGTTTTAGTATGGTGCGGTTCAACCGAGATCTACTACGAAGCATCAGACGTACACAGCACTTTAGATAAGTTTGAGGCAGGCCTTAAAGCTGACGATAAACTGATATCGCCAAGCATGATCTATGCGTACGCTGCCTTAAAACAAGGCATTCCGTTTGCTAACGGTGCTCCTAACTTAACAGTTGATATCCCGGCATTGATCGAGTTAGCTAAAATAACTCAAACGCCAATTGCAGGTAAAGACTTTAAAACCGGTCAGACATTGATGAAAACCATTCTGGCTCCCGGTTTAGCTGCACGTTCATTGGGCGTAAACGGTTGGTTCTCTGATAATATTTTAGGTAACCGCGACGGTTTAGTATTGGATGATCCTGATAACTTTAAAACCAAAGAGGTTTCAAAACTGGGTGTATTGGAAGACATTTTCAAGCCTGAAGAAAACAAGGAGCTTTATGGTGATATCTACCACAAGATCCGCATTAATTACTATCCGCCACATGGCGATAACAAAGAAAGCTGGGATAACATTGATATTTTTGGCTGGTTAGGCTACAAAATGCAGATCAAGATCAACTTCCTTTGCCGCGACTCTATTTTGGCTGCTCCTATTGCGTTAGACTTAGCCTTGTTCTGCGACCTTGCTAAACGTGCCGGAATGAGCGGTGTACAAGAGTGGCTTTCTTTTTACCTTAAATCGCCTCAAACTGCTCCGGGATTACACCCCGAGAATGACATATTTAAGCAATTGGCTAAATTGGAAAATACACTGCGCCATATGATGGGCGAAGACCTGATCACCCATTTAGGATTGGACTATTACGAAGAGTTAGCAGAAGCTCAATAATCCCTCCTACTTCAATAAAAAAAGTCGTTGCTCAACAGTAACGACTTTTTTTATTGGCTATTGTTTTATGCTGAATAAATTGTAACAAACTAAACCGTTAGTCATCTAAAAATTCGCTAAAAGTTTTAGTGTTTACTGTGCGTCACAAAATCGCTATTTGACTTTTTGACCACAGAAGTCCGCTTTTTGTTATATATCTTTGCTGCCTTATTAGTAAGCCGGATTGCAACCATACGGGCACAAAAATGTTATGATGTTAAGGCGGTTACAATTGGTAAGTATATTTTACATGAATTTTAGATATTTGTTAAAAGGGCTTTTCGCGTCGGCGTTCTTTTTATTGTATTCAACACTGTTGGTTGCACAAAATACCATAGTTTCCGGTAAGGTTATAGACGCTTCCGACAAACAACCTCTTCCTTTTGTAAGTGTGGGCTTTCCGGGTACGACCGTTGGTGTAACTACCGATAGCGATGGTAAATTTACTTTAAACACCAGCAGACAGGTAACGCAAATAAAAATTTCCTTTGTGGGATATAAAGAAGTTGTGCTGAATATTTCTCCAGGTAAAACTCAAACGTTAAATACAGTTAGTTTACAACCAATATCCGAACAATTAACTGAGGTTGAAATAAGATCAGGTAAAAAGGTTAGATATCGTAACAGAGACAACCCTGCCGTTGAACTGATTCGCCGCGTGATAGCTAATAAAGAGAAGAATCGCCCGGAGAGATACAACTATGTTGAGTATCGCGAATACGATAAATTACAATTTGCGCTGAGCAACCTTCCTCCGTCGCTTACTGAACGAAAATTACTGCGTAAATACGCTTTCCTTTTAAATAACAAAGATAGCGTTACCGTACCCGGCAAGGCGCTTACGCCTATATTTTTAGATGAGAAACTTTCTCAATATTACTACCGCCGTAATCCGGAAGCGGAACGTACGGTTTTATTAGGCGAGAAGAAAACGGATTTAGGTTCTTTTATTGACAGTGATGGTATAAATGATTATATCAAGAACTTATACGCTAAGGTTGATGTTTATGACAATAACATCTTCCTGGTTACCAAAAACTTTTTAAGTCCCATCTCTGATAATTCTCCAAACTTTTATAAGTTTTTTATTACAGACACCATCACCACTGCCGATAACAGCAAACTGGTTGAGTTGAGCTTTACACCGCGTAATACCGAGGATATTTTATTTGAAGGTAAAATTTACGTAACTATTGACAGCAACTACGCCGTGCAACGCGTTAAGCTGGGCATTAATAAGAACATTAATGTTAACTACTTAACTTCAATGAACATCAATCAGGATTTTGAAAAAAACACTGATGGTCGTTATCGTTTAGTGAAGAGTAATACCCTTGCAGAATTTAAAGTTGGTAAGAAACGAAATGGCGGCTTCTTCGGTATCAGAACCATCACTTACGGAGATTATTTGATCAACCACCCTCGCCCTGATACTGCTTATACCGGTGAAAAACAAACTGACGAAGAAATTGAAGCGCTACAAAAACAACCTATTGAATTTTGGAAGCAAAACCGCTTAGATACGTTGACCACAGCCGAATCAAAGGTTTATACCAATATTGATAGCTTAACCAATATGCCATCATTTAAACGTACGATGGATATTGCTACACTTGTTTTAGCGGGTTATAAATCATTTGGTAAGTTTGAAATTGGCCCCGCCAATACTTTTTACAGCTTTAACCCGGTTGAAGGTTTAAAACTACGTTTAGGCGGACGTACTACGCCAGAGTTAAGCAAGCGTTATTATTTTGAAACCTATGCTGCTTACGGCTTTAAAGATGAAAAATGGAAGTATTTTATTAGCGCTACCTACTCGCTAAATAACAAATCTATTTATAAGTTCCCGCAAAACTATGTACGCTTTAGCTTTAACCGTGACACAAGGGTACCGGGAGCGCAATTGCAATTTGTTCAACGGGATAACATTTTCTTATCGTTTACACGTGGTACCAACGATAAATATCTTTACAATGACCTTTACCGTTTTGATTATGTGCGAGAGTTTGAAAATCATTTTAGCTACTCGTTCACTTTCAGAAATTTAAAGCAAACACCTGCCGGATCATTGTATTATCAAAACAATACCGGTCGTATTCAGGATCTTACTACCAGCGATGCAACTTTGATGTTCAGGTATGCACCTAACGAGAAGTTCTACCAAGGCAAAATATACCGTATCCCTATACCTAACAAATACCCAATATTCACTGTTGATTATACTATGGGTATCAACAAATTATTTGGTGGTCAGTATGGCTATCATAACCTCCATGCAAGAGTAGATAAACGTGTTTATCTATCGCAATTAGGCTGGGCCGATGTTTTTGTTGAAGGTGGCCGTATGTTTAGTAAAGTGCCTTATCCGCTGTTAAACATATTCAGGGCTAACCAATCATTCAACTATGATATTTACTCTTACAACCTCATGAACTTTTTAGAGTTTGTAAGCGATAAATATGTGAGTGTAAATATTGACCAGCACTTCCAAGGCTTCTTTTTTAACAAAGTGCCTTTGTTAAAAAAATTAAAATGGAGAGAAGTTGCCTCATTTAAAGCTATTAAAGGTGGTTTAACAGATCAAAACAACCCCGCCATTAACGGATCATTGTTTCAGTTTCCGGTTACTTCAACAGGAGCGCCTATTACCTACGCGTTAGGCAATGAACCTTACATGGAAGGCAGCGTTGGGATAGAAAATATCTTTAAACTTTTGCGTGTTGATTTGGTTAGAAGATTTAGCTATCTGGATCATCCGCAGGTAGCGCAATACGGCATCAGGGCCAGAGTAAAATTCGAATTTTAATCGTTACCTTCAACAATGCAACAACCAACATCGCTCAGAACAAGCTTACAATTAGGCATATACAAAGTTATTGACCCATTTGTTAAGCTTTTAATTAAGTTAGGTTTAACGCCGAACGCGGTTACCACCATTGGCTTTATGCTGAATGTTGGTGTTGCTGTGATATTTATTATTGGTGCTGAGGCCGGCCATCGTGGGGACCTTACATATGTGGGCTGGGCAGGTGGTTTAATACTTTTTGCGGGCTTGTTTGATATGTTAGACGGGCAGGTTGCTCGCCTGGGTAACATGAAATCAACCTTTGGCGCTTTGTATGATTCGGTACTTGACCGCTACAGCGAGCTGATTATGTTTTTGGGTATTTGTTACTATTTGGTGGCACACCATTACTTTTTAAGTTCTATTTTTGCCTTTGTTGCGTTGATAGGTTCAATGATGGTGAGCTATGTACGTGCAAGGGCCGAAGGTTTAGGAATTGAATGCAAAGGCGGTTTAATGCAACGCCCTGAACGTGTTGTTACTATAGGGCTTTGTGCAATGATGTGCGGTGTTGCCTCGGTATACATAGGTGGTGATTACAAATTATATGCATTCGGACTTAAGTTTCACATTTTTGAAACCATGTCTATTTTTACTATACCTATAACGCTGTTAGCGGTATTAACTAACATAACAGCATTTAACCGTTTAAAAGAGGCGAAGAGAAATTTGCTGGAGAAAGAAAAAGGGATCGATATTTAAATGAAATTATTTTTTACACTATTACTGTCTGTTTTTTACGTTATAAACCCTGCAACAGGTAATTTTCAGAAGAAAAAAAACAAGGAAGCCAGCAATACCTCGATTGAGGATAAATACCCTACGCCACCAGACAATCCTAACCGTTTGTTTTACGTTCAGCGCGACCCGAACATAAATACCATAATGTATGATTTGAATCTGGACAAAAATGGCAGGCCAGATGCTGAAACTCCTATACATGCTTATTGGATACGTTATGCTGAAAAAGGCGAGAAAGATGAACTTAATTACCTTCAGCGTAAATTTGCTTACGGTTTGGTAACAAAAAAAATTAACGATGAGCAATTTGATGTGAGATTTGTGTCGTATAAAAAGCTACCGCTGACCCTTAAAAAGGCTAATGACGATAAATATCATGTTTTCATCAACGCAGATCAAAAGCAAATCATGCTTAATCGTATCTTTGTAAAAATTGAAGGCGGTACCCTAATGTTACCTAACGTTGTTTATGTGGAACTAAAGGGTGTTGATGCAGCAACAGGTAAAGAAATAATGCACCGCTTTAAACCATGATTGCGTTATGAAAAAGAAATATATATCTAATTCCCAGGATTCAGTAAGAATGTTTAAAAGCGATTTTTTAGAATTGCTTTCAAAGGTTCATTATACCGTTCCTTTATACATATTTATTCCGGTTATACTGGCTTCAACCTATTGGGCGCTTGCCGAAAAAGGTTTAAGCTTTCTTACTTACGTTGAGTTCTTTTTTATAGGATTGGCCGTTTGGACGCTTACCGAATACGTAATGCACCGATTTATTTTTCATTATGTACCTAAGAACAAAATAGGTTTACGCCTGCATTTTATATTCCATGGTGTACACCATGATTATCCCAGTGATGCAAAACGTTTGGTTTTACCACCATCAGTAAGCATTCCATTGGCTACAGCGTTTTACTTTTTGTTTAACGCTATTTTACCTGAAAATTATGTTTTCGCGTTCTTCCCGGGCTTTATTTTAGGCTATCTGTTTTATGATATTACCCACTATGCCATTCACCACTTTAACTTTAAAGGAAGCATCTGGAAAAAAATAAAACAGCACCACATGCTGCACCATTACCAGGATCCAGACAAAGGTTATGGCGTAACATCTCCGCTTTGGGATAAAATATTCAGTTCAGATTTTATTAAAAAATAGATGAATGGTGCTGTTGATCAGAGTTTAGCAGTTAATACCCGTTCTATACTAACTGTTTCGCTATTATCAATAGCTTACCTGCTCTTATCAGCTTGGGTGGTTGGCTTCAAAACCGACCAGTTAGTGCTTGTAGGTATATTCAATGTTTGTTTTTACGCAGCGGATATAACCCGTAAGTTTATTTTAGGGTTTTCGGTTTTTATAGTTTACTGGATACTGTTTGATTACATGAAAGCTGTGCCAAATTATACCATCAGCCATGTACACCTGGCTGATCTGTATAACTTTGAAAAACAACTTTTCGGTATAAAATACAACAACCAATTACTCACGCCTAATGAGTATTGGAAACTAAATTCAAAAACCATACTTGATATTATTGGCGGCCTGTTCTATCTGTGCTGGATACCCGTTCCATTAGGTTTTGGCGCCTATTTATTTTTCAAAAACAGAGGTCAGTTTCTGCGCTTTGCCATGACCTTTTTTTTAGTTAACCTGCTGGGTTTTGTGGTTTACTACTCCTTCCCCGCCGCACCACCCTGGTATATACAAGAACACGGCTTCGTTTTTTACCCCAACACCCCCGGAAGTACCGGAGGACTGGCACGTTTTGATAATTATTTCCACATTAACCTTTTCCATTCTATTTATCAAAAAGGCTCTAACGTATTTGCCGCCATGCCATCGCTGCACTCGGCTTACCCTATCATTGTACTTTACTACGGTTTAAAGAACAAGTTAGGCGCTGCCAACATAATATTAGCAACTGTTATGATAGGTATTTGGCTTACAGCGATATACACCAGCCACCATTACGTGTTAGATGTTTTGGCTGGCATAACCTGTGCAATTATCGGTATAATCCTGTTTAACTTGATTTTAAAACAAATAAACCCTTTTAAACGCTTTGTTGACAAATACGAGGCTGCTATTCAGTAATTAATTACTGAATAATTTACTGTACATTTCTGCATACACTTCTCATTAGTTATCTTCATAAGTTTTTTAAATAGTACCTTCTATTGGCTATTTCTCCATGCAGGTAGAAGTTGCTGCAACCGGGCACACTATTTGATTAGCAGTTACTGCCGTTACACTTTTTTGTATGAAGAAATTTTACTTGATCCTGATCGCGCTTATTTGCTCGGCAAACTGCTTTGCGCTTGTGAAGATTGACAGTCTTAAACAGCAAATTTCTCCAGTGGAAAATCGTGTGGCAGAGCTAAAATCGCAGTTGGATTCAACCCAAAATGATTCTGTAAAAGCTATTTTATACGCGGAAATAGCAGCGCAATATCTTAATTATGATAGTTTAGAAAATAAAAAAACCCGATTTGCATACCAAAATGAGGTACTGAACTACACGTACAAAGCCTTGCATCTATTTTCGCGATATGCTGATACAGTTGGTTTACGCAATTGCTTTGATTATCTGGCCACTGTTTATCATTCGCAAAAAAAATTTCCGCAAGCCAAATGGTTCATTATACAATCAAATTCATTATCGCGCGCCATACACGATGGTACTAATGTTATGCGATCATTGATCAAAATGGCTGCTATAAAAATGGATATCAAGGATTATACATTGGCTATGCGCGACCTGAATGAAGCCTTGAAGATTTCCGTAGCTAATCGCGATCCCCGAACAGAATCAACAGTACAACTGAACTATGCCTTGCTGTACAACCGGATGAAAAATCCTAAAAAAGGCAAAATAGCAATGGACAGACACCTGTTTATTGACGATAGCCTGCACAAAGCTGAGATGGACATGGTAGTGAAAACAGTTGTTACGGACTCAACAACTGTTGTTAAAAAAAAAATACAGCCCAAGCTAACCAAAAAAGCGCCGCGCCCGGATTCCTCCAAAAAAATAGCGTCATTATAATTCTTCTGCTAATAATTGCGATTGCTGTCGCGCTTTGGATGAACAAAAGACAGCGTAACTCATAGGCTATTAAACCCAAAAGAAGTTGAAGCGTCTTATCAACATGAGATCTATCATTCTAACATTATCAGCCCTGGTGTTATTGGCATGTAGTACAGCTAAGCAGGATGTACCATCAGGCAATAAGTTTAAGCGTGAATTTTTAGAACGTATAAACAAAGTAAGGCAAAAAGGATGTAATTGCGGCGGACTATACATGCGCCCTGTTGCCCCACTGGTTTGGAACGACCATTTGGAAGATGCCGCTATAAACCACGCAAAAGACATGTCTAAAAAGAACTATTTTAGTCATGATAGCAAAGATGGTCGTAAAATAGTTAACCGCATTGAAGATGCCGGTTACAGCCGCAAGGGTTACAAAAGCTACCAGGTAGGTGAGAACATAGCACAGGGACAACGTACAATTGCCGAAGTAACAGAAGGCTGGTTCAAAAGCCCCGGTCATTGCCAAAACCTGATGGAGCCTGGTTTTAAAGAGATAGGCATTGCCTATTATAATACGTACTGGGTGCAGGATTTTGGCGGAAGGGAAGAATTCTCTGACGAAGTAAAAAAGCTGCTTAAAAGCGGAAAAGCCCGCATAATTGAGCGCAACTAAGCTTTATCTGCTTTTTGCAGCGCCGGTGGCAGCGGACCACGTTTGTGGATGATCAATCCATTAAGAAAATTCCTTAAAAACTGGTCGCCGCACGGTTTAAAGTTAGGGTGATCATCGCTTCTGAAAATGGCTCCCAGTTCTGTTTTAGTAACCCGGAAGTTCACCAATTCCATTATTTTGATGATCTCGTCGTCGGTAAGCTTCAAGGCAACTCTAAGCTTCTTCATCACATCGTTATTACTCATGTTATTTCCTTATTTTATTTGTAACGGTGAAACACAAAATTTACTCAAACTAACGGATCAAAAGCGCATCACATCAACGTATGCTTTGTATAAATTTGGGTATCTTTTCAAGATAGTTCTCCTCCCCTAACAATTTTACAAACTTACTGCCTACAATAGCGCCGTTGGCATACTCGCAAGCCTTGCTGAATGAAGCCTTATCTGTAATACCAAAGCCAATGATGGTAGGGTTATTTAACTGCATATCCTTAACACGCTGATAGTATTCCTCAATATTAGCCGACACATTAAGGCTTCCCCCTGTGATAGACGAGGAAGATAACAGGTAAATAAAGCTGTTGCTTAAAGCGTCTATCTTACGTATACGCTCCGGCGATGTTTGCGGAGTTACCAGGAAGATATTACTGAGGTTATTGTCTTTAAAAAAAAGCGCGTACATACTCTCATACTCATACATCGGCAGATCGGGTACAATAACGCCGTCAACCCCAACTCCGGCCGCTTTTTTACAGAAACGCTCAACGCCATACTGCACAATAGGATTAACATAACCCATCAGTAAAATTGGGATAGTTATCCGCTTACGCAGGTCAGCCAATTGCTCAAACAACAGATTTAAGGTCATGCCGTTATCCAACGCCTGTTGTGAACTATGTTGAATGGTAGGGCCATCTGCTACCGGATCTGAGTAAGGGAAACCAACTTCCAGGAAATCTGCACCGGCCTTTTCAAGCGCTTCCGCAATATCAAGCGTAGCATTTAAAGTGGGATAACCAGCTGTATAGTAAATAGATAAAAGGTTATTATTCTTCTCGTTGAAGAGTTGATTTAAGCGATTCATTTGCGTTGTTTTTGTGCACATGGTCAATGGACCATAGCCCATAGTTGTATCGGTAATTAAATGTAAAGCCATGGTCTATGGACAATGGACCATGGTCTTAACTAATATCCAAAGTGTTTAATATAAGTATCCAGATCTTTGTCTCCCCTACCCGACAGGCAGATCACCACGTTATCGTTGGCTTTAAATTGCATTTTCTCTAACTGTGCCAAAGCATGCGCCGACTCAATGGCCGGGATAATGCCCTCTAACTGGCAGCACAGTAACCCCGCCTGCAGTGCTTCGTCATCAGTAACGCTGGCATACTGCGCACGCTTAATTTTATAGAGGTGCGCATGTTGAGGACCAATACCCGGATAGTCTAATCCCGCCGAAATGGAATATGGTTCTACCACCTGCCCATCGTCTGTCTGCATTAAAATAGTACGACTGCCATGCAAAACGCCCTCTTTGCCCAAAAATGTAGTAGCAGCCGAATGGCCGCTGTCCACGCCTTTTCCCGCGGCCTCGACAGCTATTAACTTAACATCCTCGTCATCTAAAAAATGATAGAACATGCCCATAGCATTGCTGCCCCCACCTACACAGGCCATTACGTACTGCGGTAGTTCATTACCTGTATGCTCCAGCAGTTGCTTTTTAGTCTCATAAGATATTATTGATTGAAACTTAGCAACCATCTCAGGGTAAGGATAAGGCCCAACTACCGAGCCGATGATGTAATGTGTATCAACCGGGTTGGCTATCCAGTCGCGCAACGCTTCGTTGGTTGCGTCTTTTAAAGTTTTACTGCCGGAAGTTGCAGGAACCACTTTTGCGCCCAACATCTTCATTCGCGACACGTTTGGCGCCTGCCTGGCCATGTCCACCTCGCCCATGTAAACTACGCACTCTATACCCATTAAAGCGCAAACTGTAGCCGTTGCAACACCATGCTGACCTGCGCCTGTCTCTGCGATAATGCGCTTTTTGCCCAGTCGCTTAGCCAAAAGTATCTGCCCTATGGCATTATTTATTTTGTGCGAACCGGTATGGTTCAGGTCCTCCCGTTTAAGAAAGATGTTAGCGCCATATCTCTCAGAATATCGTTTTGCGAAATACAGAGGCGATGGCCTGCCAACGTAGTCTTTCATCAGTTTATCAAACTCAGCCCTGAAGGCGGGGTCGTCAAGTATGCTTAAATATTGCTGACGTAACTCCTCCACATTGGGGTAAAGCATCTCGGGAACGTAGGCACCACCGAAATCGCCATAGTAGCCCTGCTCGTTAACTCCGTATTTCATTTTTAGTATATTTTTTTATAATGGCAAATGCCTTTTCCAATTTCTTTATGTCTTTAACTCCCAGTGCGGTTTCAAAGCGACTGTTCACGTCAATACCGTAAAACTGCGGGTGTTTAATTTTTTCTATCTGGTCAAGATTATCAATGCTCAAACCTCCGCTTAAAAAAAACGGAACATTCAAATTATAGCTGTTCAGCATGCGCCAATCAAAGGTTTCTCCGGAGCCGCCATGCGCTGCTGTTTTGGTGTCGAACAGAAAAAAATCAACCTTACCGACATAATCTTTCAGTTGCTCAAAATCAAAACCTGCGTCAACCCCAAAAGCCTTTAAAACTACAACTTTGTTTTTGAATGCTGCTGCAAAATTGGCACTTTCCTTACCATGTAGCTGTATAGCATCAAGACCATAGTCATCTATTAATAGCTGAATATTCTCCGCACTTTCGTTTACAAAAACGCCCGTCTTTAAAATAGTGTCAGGTAAAGCATCAATCCCGGTAGCATCAATATTCGAAACAAATCGTGGCGAGCGCTCGTAGCAAATTAAACCGATAAAATCAGGCGCTAAAGCTGCAACAGCTTTTATGTTATCCGCATCGCGTAAACCACAAACCTTTATCTTCATATTAGTTCGCTAACAAAGTTTTAAAACTCTTTAAGGCTTTGAGTTGCATTAGTGATTCTTCTGCTTCATAAAAACAATCACCAAACGTGTTGCCCTTTTTTATTGTTTTAATAGCCAAAGCCGCGTTTACCAAAACAACATTATTTTGTGCTTCGGTACCGTTGCCGTTTAACACAGTAGTAAAGATCTCAGCAGACTCATCAACAGTACTGCCTCCTATTATCTCAATTGGGTCGATTCTTGTAAAGCCTATTCCCTCCGGCGAATAAATTTTCTCGCCTTCCGGAGAAAATGTTTTAAAATCGCAGGTTAATGATACCTCATCATAACCGTCAATGGCGTTTAATATGGTATAGCTCCTGTCGGAGCGCTGATACAGGTAAGCGTACATGCGCGCGAGCTCCAAATTATAAACCCCAACCAACTGATTTTTTGGCTGCGCCGGATTAACCATAGGCCCCAACATATTAAAAAAAGTTTTTACACCCAGTTCGCGCCTTATGGGGGCCACTGTTTTCATTGCCGGGTGAAACAGCGGAGCATGCAAAAAGCAAATATTGGCGGTATCAATGCTTCTTTTTAAAGTATCAATATCGCTGGTAAAGCTATATCCCAAATACTCCATTACATTTGATGAGCCGCAGCCTGACGACACGCCATAATTACCATGTTTGGCTACTTTGTAGCCTGCACCGGCAACCACAAATGATGCCAATGTTGAAATATTAAATGTATCCTTACCGTCACCACCGGTTCCACAAAGGTCTATAGCTTCTACACCACCCAAATCAACAGGCAAACAAAGGTCAAGCATCGCATCCCTAAAGCCTTCTAACTCATTTACAGTTATATTGCGCATGCAGTAAGCAGTCATGAAAGCTGCAATTTGCGAGCTGTTGTATTTGCCTGTCGAAATAGCCGTTAAAATTTCTTGCGCCTGCTCTTTTGTAAACGACTTGTTTTCAAAAAGGTGATTTAATATTTGCTTCATAAATTAACCAGAGTAATTAAAATGATCTTAAAACAAAAAAGGGTTACCGAACTGGCAACCCTTTAGCGTATAATATATAATATAACACGGGCTTGCCCTACGATTTCTCGTTAAGCCACCACCAGTTAATGTTTAATGTTTTGACCATCATTTTATTGGGACAAATATGAAAATTGTTTTTTTAAAGTTTTGATATTTTTAAAAATAATTTGATATCCAAACATAAGTTTACATATGTCTTATCATTAATTATAAAATTTGTATTACAAACGTCAAAATAATATCATTTTGTCTACAACTGCTTTCATTTTTTAATTTTTTAATCATTAAATTCGCAGATATGCTAAAGAGATGGGCAAATATAGTGATGTGCATATGGCTGATCAATTCAGTTATATGGTTTCAGGTGCCTACCAGTTTAGCATTAAATGCTAATTATTCAGACGAATCGCAGGAGAATTTGGTTGAAATGAGTTCGCTGTTTTGCTCAGCTGCCCATTTTCTTTTTGATGATGCTGACGAAGCTCCTCAAGGCGACAGTCATAAAATAAAATACCGTAACCATTTTTTGGTTAACCGTGTTACCATTGCCGCGACAATGGTGCCAACCCAAATTGCAACCTTCTGTTTCGAGAACGTTCCTACAACTATAAAGCTCTATATAGGAAAATATAATACTGTAAGTCATTTTTTACCAAGCTATTATAACTTTCTATTCCGGCTAAGTCCTTTCTGATCTGCCATAATTATTCTGCTAACGCATCCGCGTTCTTTCTATCAGATGTCACTATAAATCGACATCAAACTACACTACGCATAATATAAAAATCATGGCAACTAAAAGATCTGTTTATATATGGCTGTTGGTTATTGCATTACCTGTTTATATAACAGGCTGTACAGCTAATAGTCAGGATAACGAAGAACCAAAACAAACTATTGAACAATTACCGGTAATAACCCTTACCGCAAAAGATACCGTTTTACAAACCCCTTATGTGGCCGATATACAGGCTGTTAGAAACGTAGAGATACGTGCCCGGGTAAAAGGCTTTCTTGAAAAAATTTATGTTGATGAAGGCAAACCTGTTACAAAAGGACAGCTTCTTTTTAAAATAAGCGACGAAGAGTATCGCGTTATGCTAAGCAAAGCAAAAGCCTCATTAAGTAGCGCTATTGCCGCCGCCCGTTCTTCGGAAGTTGAGGTAGAACGCATTAAGTTGTTAGTAGATAAAAAGGTTATCTCAAAATCAGAACTTGAACTGGCCTACTCTAAACAAAACGCAGACAAAGCCGCTATTGAAGAAGCGCGCTCTGCAGTACAGAGCGCGGAAAACCATTTGGCTTACACCAGCATACGCGCTCCGTTTGATGGCATAGTTGACCGCATTCCCCTTAAAGCAGGTAGTTTGATAGATGAGGGAACTTTACTGACGGATGTTTCTGACATTTCTGAGATGTATGCCTACTTCAGCTTTCCTGAAAATGAGTATTTAAGATATCAGCGTGCAGAAAGAAAAAAAGTGTCAGACCCTAACGTAAAGTTGGTCTTGTCTGATGGCAGCGCTTACCAGCATCCCGGAAAAATAGAGACCATTGAAGGCCAGATAGAGCAATCAACCGGCTCAATAGATTTCAGGGCAAAATTCCCCAACCCCAATAAACTGTTACGCCATGGCGCTACAGGTAAACTGTATATTTCTAACAACGTAGATTCTGTTTTACTGGTTCCTCAGCAATCGGTATTTGATGTACAGGATAAAAGCTACGTATACGTGGTAGATAAAAACAACATGTTACACATGCAAAGTATTGCGCCTGTAACCCGCCTTGCCCATTATTATGTGGTGAAAGATGGCGGTTTAAAACACGGTGACAAAATTGTGTATGAAGGCACTCAAAATGCGCGCGATGGCATGGTTATAAAACCTGTTGATGCTTCGGCAGGAAAAAAACTGGCTATGAAATAAGTAACGGCTCGCCGCTAAGCTGCGGGCTGCCAGATCTTTTATTTTTATCTAACGTACTACTATGTTCGAAATGTTCATCAGGCGGCCGGTGTTGTCGCTTGTAATCTCCTTGTTAATTGTTTTAGTGGGCATACTGGCTTTATTACAGCTACCCATTACGCAATTTCCTGATATTGCTCCTCCTACTGTTACCGTTACGGCCAACTATACCGGTGCCAACGCCGAGGTGTGTGCCAAAGCAGTAGCCACCCCGTTGGAGCGTTCCATTAATGGTGTGCCGGGTATGACTTACATGTCAACCGTTTGTACCAATGATGGCTTAACTATTATTGAAGTAAACTTTGCCGTGGGAATTGACCCCGATCAGGCGGCTGTAATTGTGCAGGGGCGTGTTTCAAAAACCCTTGATGAGTTACCTGAGGAAGTAACAAAAGCAGGTGTTCAAACCGAAAAGGAAGTGAACAGTATGCTGATGTACCTCAACATTATAAGTGAGGACGACAACCTTGACGAAAAATTCATTTACAACTTTGCCGATATCAATGTTCTGCAGGAGCTTAAGCGTATTGACGGTGTTGGTTATGCCGAAATTTTAGGCGCTAAAGAATATGCCATGCGTGTTTGGTTAAAACCCGATCGCATGAGTTCTTATCATGTGTCGACCGATGATGTGATCAAAGCCATCAGGGCACAAAACGTGGAAGCGGCACCAGGTAAAACAGGTGTAAGTTCTGATAAATCGCCCCAACTTTTGCAATACGTATTACGCTACCCGGGTAAGTTTTTTGAACCGGAAGAATACAAAAATATTGTGATTAGGGCCGATGCTACCGGAGCTGTATTAAAGCTCCGCGAAATTGCTGATGTTGAGTTTGGCTCATTAAATTATGGCATGGTGTCTAAAACTGATGGCAGGCCATCCGCCTCTATCATGATCAAACAGCGTCCGGGTTCAAACGCGCGTGAGGTTATTACCAACATCAAAAGCCGCATGGCCGAACTTAAAGCAACGCAGTTCCCTAAGGGAATGGGATATAATGTTAATTATGATGTTTCCCGCTTTTTGGATGCCTCTATACATGAGGTATTGCGTACGCTGGTTGAAGCCTTTTTATTAGTGTTTGTTGTGGTTTATCTCTTCCTCCAGGATTTCCGTTCAACCTTAATATCAGCTTTAGCCGTACCTGTTGCGCTTATTGGAACATTGTTTTGTATGCAGGCATTGGGCTTCTCTATCAACCTGTTAACATTATTTGCGCTGGTACTGGCCATAGGTATTGTGGTGGATAACGCCATAGTTGTGGTAGAGGCCGTACACGTAAAAATGACTGAAGAACACCTGTCCCCCATGGATGCCACCATTGCTGCCATGAAAGATATTAGCGGTGCCATAGTTGCCATAACACTGGTTATGTCGGCAGTATTTGTTCCTGTGGCGTTCATGTCGGGACCGGTTGGTGTATTCTACCGCCAATTTTCATTAACACTGGCGTTCTCCATCGTAATATCAGGCATTAACGCTGTAACCTTAACACCGGCCCTTTGCGCCCTTATGCTAAAACCCCACAACCCTGCTGCGCATAAAGGAGCGTTGGGTCGGTTTTTTGACAAATTTAATGCCGGGTATGACGCTGTTGGTAATCGCTACACCAGCTTTACGGCTAAAATTGCAGGCCGTAAAGGTCTTACTATAGGTATATTAGCCTTTTTCTTTGTTGCAACCTGGGGCGTTAACGCAATACTTCCAACAGGCTTTATCCCTACAGAGGACCAGGGCGTTATCTATGTGAACGTTACTACGCCTCCTGGCGCTACGGTTGAACGTACCGAAAACGTACTTTCAGCCATCTATGAGCAGGCTAAATCATTAGAAGCGGTTGAATCCATGTCAACCTTGGCTGGTTTCAGTTTGGTAAACAATACCGCCGGTGCTTCTTATGGTATGGGTATGATCAACCTTAAAGCATGGGACGACCGCAAAGAGCACGTAAATGATATTATTGCCCTACTTGAAAAAAAGACCAAAAATATCTCAGACGCAACTATTCAATTCTTGCCTCCTCCTACTGTACAGGGTTTCGGTAACACCAGTGGTTTTGAATTCAGGATATTAGATAAAAGTGGTACAGGCAATTTGGTAAAAGAAGCCGAGGTGACCAACGCCTTTGTTGAAAAACTTAATGCTACTCCTCAAATTGTTGGAACATCAAGCAGCTTTAACGCTACATTCCCGCAGTACCTTGTGTCAATTGACCAGGCTGTGGCTGCACAAAAAGGCATTACCATTGACGATGCCATGTCTACTTTGCAAACGCTAATGGGTAGTTATTACGCCTCTAACTTTATTCGTTTCGGACAAATGTATAAAGTGATGGTGCAAGCCTCTCCTGAATACCGGGCCAAGCCGGAAGATCTGCTGCATTTAACCATTAAGAATGATAAAGGCGAAATGGTGCCATTCTCCACCTTTATCACGTTGAAACGAGTGTTAGGTCCGGAACAGGTTACCCGTTTTAACATGTACACATCTGCAATGGTTACGGGCGATGCAGATGCTGGGTTTAGTAGTGGTGACGCTATTAAGACCATCGAAGAAAAAGCGTCTGAGCTACCCAAAGGATATGTGTTCCAGTGGTCTGGTATGACGCGTGAGCAAATATTGTCAGGAGACCAAACCTTGTACGTATTCCTGCTATGTCTAATATTTGTATACCTGTTGTTATGCGCTCAGTACGAAAGCTTCCTATTGCCGCTTCCGGTTATACTTTCATTGCCTACAGGTATTTTCGGAGCATTCTTCTTCCTGAAGATACTTGGCCTCGAAAACAACATTTACGCGCAGGTGGCCTTAGTAATGCTGATTGGTTTATTAGGTAAAAACGCTATCCTTATTATTGAGTTTGCGGTACAACGCCAAAAGCAAGGCGCAACGGTGTTACAGTCAGCCATAGAAGGTGCCTCGTCTCGTTTGCGTCCAATCCTCATGACCTCCTTCGCGTTCATAGCCGGTTTGATACCGCTGTGTATAGCAACCGGAGCAGGTGCAGTTGGTAACCGTTCAATAGGAACCGCTGCCGCAGGGGGTATGTTATTCGGTACTGTATTCGGTTTATTCATTATTCCGGGCTTGTATGTAATATTTGCTTCTATGGGCAAAAAGAAACCTCAACCGGCAGTTATGCCTATAGAGACAACGCAACCCGAACATATTAACCATCATTAATTAGCTAATGTTACGTATTCTAAAATCATATAAATTATATACCACCATCCTGCTGTTAGCCATGGCAGCAGGATGTAAAAACTATAAGGCAGTTACCGTTAAATCGGATATGGCTTTACCTGAGCGTTACATTGGCCCTACTTCGGATTCAAGCGCTTTACCGTCTATGCCATTTAAAGCTTTTTTCTCCGACCCACATCTTACTGCCCTACTGGATACTGCGTTTAAGTCAAACCTTGATCTGCAGGTAACTTTGCAAAGGGTTGAAATGGCGGCGGCTAACTTCAGGTATAATAAATCGTTATTGCTACCCTGGGTTAATTTTAACGCAACTGCGGGTGCAGATAAGTTTGGCGCGTACACTATGAATGGTGTAGGTAATTATGATAGTAACCTTTCGCCTAACTTAAACAGTAAACAAATTATTCCAACCAACCCTACGCCCGATTTTTTTATCGGTGTTAGAAGCTCATGGGAAGTTGACTTGTGGGGAAAGCTGAAAAATCAAAAAAAGGCAGCATTGGCCCGTTACCTGGCAACCCAAAGTGGTGTTAGATTGGTATCTACAGAACTGACCGCTCAAATCGCTGCTAACTACTACGAGTTGCTTGCATTGGATAGCGAAATGCGCATCATTGTGAAAAACATAAAACTACAGGAAGATGCCCTGGAAATTGTGCAGATACAAAAGCAAGGCGGCAGAGCAACCGAGCTTGCCGTTCAGCAATTTGTAGCGCAATTGGCTTATACCAAAGGCTTAATGTATGAAGTACAGCAGCAAATTACCGAAACCGAGAACTCATTGCGGTTGTTAACAGGCAGCTTTGACCGAAAAATAACGCGCGATACCTCGATTATATCATTAGCTGAACCACGCGAATTGGAAGCCGGTATACCTACACAACTATTACTCAACCGCCCGGATATACGCCAGGCAGAACTGGAACTGGTTGCGCTTAATGCTGATATCCGTTCGGCAAGAGCTGCGTTTTTCCCCGCATTAACCATCAATGCTTATGGCGGTTACAATGCTTTTAAAGGAGCGTTGTTATTTGACCCGACTTCGGCTGTTTTCGGTATTGTTGGCGGACTTACCGCCCCTTTGCTAAACAGAAAGCGAATAAAATCCGACTATGAATATAAAGTAGCCGAAGCCAGAGCAGCACTATACGATTATCAGAAAACCATTATAGGCGGCTATCAGGAAGTGATGAACAGTTTACGGGGAATGGACAATTTCCGCAACTATTATCAGCTAAAAGAAAACGAAGTTACGGCATTGAATAACGCGGTTAGCGTATCGCGGGACCTTTACTTGGTTGGCCGCGCTACCTATCTGGAAGTAATTACCGCCCAAAAAAATGTATTGGATGCCGAGTTGCAACTGGCTGTCACCAAAAAGAATATATTTTTAAGCGAGGTTAATTTGTACCGCGCATTAGGCGGCGGTTGGCGCTGATAGCTACTGCTTTAAATTTTACTAAACCATAAACCTTATTAGTCGTTTTTAATAAGGTTTGATGCAGGGAAGGTCTCCGCAGACCTTCCTTTTTTATTTTAAAAAAGTGAAAGAGATGAAGAACAGATTAATAATCATATCAAACAGGCTACCATTAACAATTGAACAAAACGGCGATGAGTATAAACTAAAGCCATCTTCGGGTGGGTTAGTATCTGCTATTAGCTCTTACCTTCAAAAACAGGGTAAAGGCAGCGTGTCTGAAGATATATGGGTAGGCTATCCCGGTTGCGACGAGCGACTATGGAATAATGCAGAACGGCCTGAAGGTTCAAATACTGATCATAACTTTTTGCCGGTTTTTATTGATGACGACACCTATCAGCATTATTATGATGGTTTTTCCAATTCATTGATCTGGCCCTTATTTCATTACTTCCCGTCCTTTGCTCAATATGATGACGCTGATTTTGAGGCATACATGAGTGCTAATAAAATATTTGCCGATACATTAGCGCAACACATAAGGCATGATGACATGGTGTGGATCCATGATTATCACCTAATGCCTTTAGCCGGTATGCTTAGAAAACGCTTTCCGTGGTTGACAATTGGTTTTTTTCTACATATCCCCTTCCCTTCTTACGAACTGTTCAGGGTAATACCCAAAAAATGGCAGCACGAAATACTTAAAGGCATTGCGGGCGCTAACCTGATTGGATTTCATACCATAGATTATGCTTCGCATTTTTTAACGAGCATTGAGCGGGTTTTAAAAGTACAACGAGACGGTCAGCATTTTGTATGGGATGACAGGAGAATAAAAGTTGATGCCTTCCCTATCAGTATTGACTTTGACAAGTTCTACCAAGCGGCTGATAGCCCAGACGTCGCCGCCTTTAGGGAAACATATACAACCCTAAAAGACGGCAAACAACTCATATTTTCTGTAGATAGGTTAGATTACACTAAGGGATTAGAAAACCGGTTAAAAGGTTATCATCAGTTTCTGTCAGACAACCCGGACTATATAGGTAAAGTAGTGTTTATCCTGGTAATAGTACCCTCAAGAGATGCCATAGATAAGTATGCCGAGCAGAAAAAAATGATCGATGAATATATAGGCAATCTCAATAGCTCCATGGGTTCAATAACATGGCAACCTGTTATCTATCATTACAATAGTCTTTCATTTGATGAGCTGATTGCGTTATACACAAGTTGCGACCTGGCACTCATCACCCCATTGCGTGATGGCATGAACCTGGTTGCCAAAGAGTTTGTGGCCAGCAGAAAAGACCAGCGCGGCGTTTTAATATTAAGCGAAATGGCCGGCGCGGCCCGAGAACTAACCGATGCCTTACAGATCAACCCAAACGATACGGCTGAGATTGCTACCATGATCAAACAGGCGCTTGAAATGCCCGAGGCTGAACAGGCCAAACGCATCAGCGCTATGCAGAACTGTATAAAGCACTACAATGTTGACACCTGGGCATCTGATTTTTTTGATAATTTAACAGCTACAGTTAGTCATCAGTTAAACACACAGCCAGCTTTACTGGATAATTTCTCAAAGGCGCATCTGCTTAAAAAATACGGCGGAGCACAAAAGCGACTGTTGCTGCTTGACTATGATGGTACGTTGGTACCCTTTACTAAATTTCCGGAAGATGCAGTGCCTGATGAAGCACTTTTGAGCATAATAAAAGAGCTGGCAAATAACGCCGATAATGATGTTTACATTATCAGCGGCCGTTCAAGTTCATTTCTGCAACAATGGTTGGGCAACTTAAATGTGGGCCTAATTGCCGAGCATGGCGCTAAATTTTGGTACAGAAGCGGTAAATGGGACTATGCCGTTAAGGAGGACATACAAGAGCTAATGAGCAAAGTTGAGCGCATTATGGATTTATACGTAGCCAAATGCCCGGATACGTTCATTGAACACAAAGAGTTTTCGCTGGCATGGCATTATCGCAACGCTGATCCGGTTTTGGGTGGCTTGAGGGCACACGAGTTGTTTGACCAACTGGTTGACTTAACCGCATCATTGCCACTAAATATTTTAAACGGCAATAAAGTTATCGAGGTACGCATTAAGGGCATAAATAAAGGCGTTGCAGCGCAAAAAGTAATTGATGCTGATAGTTATGACTTTATACTTTGTATTGGTGATGATAAAACTGATGAAGATATGTTTAAAAAACTGCAGGGCTTGCCAAATGCTTACACTGTTAAGGTAGGCGACGAAATATCGTTCGCAAAATACCACTTGCATTCGCCTTACCTTGTACAGTCTTTACTGCACAATATTTCTGTTTACCCTGAACCTGAAAAGCAATCCAGATAGAACGCCCTGCCCTGCCTGATCAAAAACAATTCTAATTTAAACAAGTTGTGTAGTAACAAAAACACATCACCATGAATAGAACAGTTGGAATTATTATGATCGTTATCGGCGTAGTTATGCTGATATGGACCGGTTTTACTTACACCAAAAAAGAAAAAGTAGTTGATGCAGGTCCGCTGGAAATATCTGCAGATAAAGAAAAAACTGTGAGCTGGCCACCTTATGCCGGCGGTATTTTATTGGTTGGCGGCATAATAGTTTTCGCCACTGCAAAAAAATCGTAAACGCAACATTGTAAATTTTACTTAATGCAAACTTGTTGCTTTTAGCTTTAAAACATATCTTTGCAGAGGTTTTGAAAAAGAAGGCGAAAAATATTTTAATAGCAATTACCTTGCTGCTGTGTTTTAGCACGGGGCAGGTAATTGTTTTAACCCACAGCCACATTGCTGTAGTTTCTAAAACTTCTCCATCAAAACATGCAACTACAAGCGCAGACGAGAGTTGTAAGATCTGCCAGATCAGTCATGCTTCAACACCGCTTTTAAATATTGAATTGCCCAATGCCATTATTTATGGCATTGCCTATAAACACCAACAAACAGCTTCACCTTCGTACCAAAACATTTCGTTGGTGCTGGCTGCCACCCGCGGTCCCCCTACTGTTTAACTGAACACCCCAATGCCTTACCGGCATATTTATCATTATTCTTTTTATCAGTTAAACAATTTTGTAATGAAGTTTAAATCATTATTCAGCTTTTTTATAGCTGTAATATTCCCATATTTTTTATTTGCCGGAGTTGCAGGCTCAATAAGCGGCACATTAACAGATGTTAAAACCGGTGAGAAACTTCCCGGTGGCGTTATTACTATAGCTCAACTGCGCCTGAGTACCACTACGGATGCCGACGGCAAATTCTCTTTCACCTCACTCCCATCAAAAGGGCGTTATGTAGTTGAGGCCCGCTATTCGGGTTATAAAACGCAGGTTAAAACGGTTGATCTGGCAGCCGGCGCAGACCTTAACTTTGCTTTAGAGCGCAGTATTGTTGAAATACGCGAGGTGGTTATAACCGGCACGCCTATTACCTCAAGCAACAAAAGTAACAGTACCTCTGCCAGCAGCGTATCGCGGGAAGAGTTACTCACTTCTTCAACCAACCTGATAGATGCATTAGCCAGACAGGTGCCCGGCATGAGCCAAATAACTACAGGTGGCGCTATATCTAAGCCTGTTATCCGCGGTTTAAGTTATAATCGCGTAGTTACGCTATCTAACGGCGTAAAACAACAAGGTCAACAATGGGGCGATGAGCACGGCATTGAACTGGACCAAAATCAGGCCGACCGTGTTGAGGTGCTGCGTGGCGCTGCATCATTATTATATGGTTCAGATGCTATTGGCGGGGTTATCAACGTGCTCGACCCGCTGGTTCCATCTCCGGGAAAAATTAAAGGCGAATTTTTAAGTAGCTATGCCACCAATAACGGCTTAACCAACACATCGTTAATGCTCAGTGGTAACAGCAATGGCTTTGTATGGCGCGGCCGTGGTTCTTACCAAAACGCAGGCGACTTTAAAACTCCAGCGGGTTATTATATCAACAGTGGCTTTAACAACACCAGCTTAAGTGGTATGCTGGGGCTAAATAAAGAGTGGGGTTACTCGCATTTAAATTTCTCCTACTTTAAAAATAACATTGGCTTTAATGATGCCGAACCTGGCGACCAGCTATATACAGATATTGCAGGTGGCCGTAAGTTGGATTTCCCACGACAAGACATTCGCCATTATAAACTGGCCTTAAACAACAATTTTATTATAGGTAACAACACTTTGAAGTTGGATCTGGGTTATCAAAAAAACCAACGCAGGGAATTGGAAAGCGCAGATCCTGCTCTCTTCTTCGACCTGAATACCTTCTCGGCTGATGCTAAATATTATCTTGGTGAAGCAAACGGATGGCAGCCTATTATTGGCCTGAGCGCATCTAACGAAAGCAGTAAAAACAAAGGTTATGAGTACCTCATACCAGAGTATGACCAAACATCTGTAGGGGCTTTTGTTTATGTCAAAAAATCATGGGATAAAAATACCTTCAATGCAGGCATACGCTTTGACCATATAAATAATGATGGCAAACAATTTTTTGTTGAAGGCGAGGAAAAATTTCCGGGCTTTAAAAACAGGTTCAGCAATGTAAGCGGCGCGTTGGGCTTTACCCACTTGTTCAGCGAGGGTGTAACTTTTAAAGCCAACGCAGGCTCTGCCTTCCGCGCACCTAATCCTGCAGAGTTAGGTTCAAACGGTGCACACGAGGGTACCATACGCTATGAAATTGGCAATCCCAACTTGAAACCTGAGCGCAGCTATCAGGCAGATGCTACCTTAGATTTTGACGGAAAAGTAATTTCAGGCAGTATCGGCGTTTCCCAAAACTATATCAACAATTACATCTACGCCTCGGCAGTTCCAGGTCAGCAAATCACCGAGACCGATGAAGATGGTAATACCAAAAACTTCGATGTTTACCGTTATGGGCAGGTAAATGCTAACTTATATGGTGTTGAGGGAAGCTTAAACCTGCACCCTGCTGAGTTTTTGCACTTTGACAATACGTTCTCGTACACCCACGCGCAGAACAAAACTTTTGATCGTCCGTTGGCGTTGATCCCTGCCGGAACTATCAGGAATACCTTACGCTTTGAGCCAAAAGTAAACGGACTGAACAGCTTTTTTGTATCAGTTGGCGTGGACAACTTTTTCAGTCAAAATCGAGTTGACCCAACTTTTGAAACTACGGCAGGTGGGTATACATTGCTAAATGCAGGCATAGGTGCCGGCTTTAAAATGGGCAAACAGGCCTTTAAGTTAGCCGTGTCTGGCAACAACTTAACCAACAGGCGTTACTATGATGCGTTGAACCGCCTTCGTCCGGGCCGTTTGGCATTAACCAATCCAACTTTTGGTGTTTACAATCCTGGGCGAAATGTTACCTTCAGCTTATTTGTGCCGCTTAATATTAATTAAGCAAAAATTAGTCTGACAAAAAACCTTCTTCCATAAACGGAGAAGGTTTTTTGTTTTGTGGGATATATTAAAGCGTTAATTTGCGCAACAAATAATCAACCAATGAAAATAGTAGTACTTGACGGCTATACACTTAACCCCGGCGATATTAGTTGGGACAGTTTGATGCAAATGGGCGATGTAACCATTTATGACAGAACCCCTGTTGAGCAAGTAGTGGAACGCGCTAAAGATGCAGAGGCCATTCTGACCAACAAAGCAAAGGTTACGAAAGAGCATATTGATAAGTTGCCCGCACTTAAATACATAGGCATTTTGGCTACCGGTTATAATATTATTGATATTGAAGCTGCTAAACAAAGGGGCATTATAGTGAGCAATGCGCCCGGATACAGCACTGCGTCGGTAGCGCAACTGGTTTTTGCTTTTTTGCTGGAGATGGCCTTGCATGTGCAGAAGCACAGTGATTCTGCTAAAAGAGGCGACTGGGTTAAATCAGCTGATTTTAGTTATTGGAACTCACCGTTAATTGAACTTGCCGGTAAAACTATCGGCATTATTGGTTTTGGCGAAATTGGTCAGCGTGTGGCCGATATCGCTTCAGCATTCGGGATGAACGTAATTGCCCATAGCCGCACACAAAGAAACCAATCGCATCGCGCCAACTTTGCATGGGTTGATTTAGATGAACTGTTAACAACGGCAGATGTAGTGAGCATACATTGTCCGCTTACTCAGCAAACGAAAGGCCTGATCAACAAAGAAAGCTTGAAGAAAATGAAGTCGACCGCTCTGCTGGTAAACACATCCCGCGGACCTATTATAGTGGATCAGGATTTAGCGGATGCTTTAAACAACGGCGTTATTGCGGGAGCAGGTATTGATGTGCTTTCTGTTGAGCCGCCTCCAACTGATAACCCATTATTATCTGCCAAAAATTGTTTGGTTACACCGCATATTGCATGGGCAACTAAGGAGGCCCGCTTACGCTTGTTGGAAATTGTTGTAAGTAACCTAAACGCTTTTATAAAAGGGCGGCCTGTTAATGTAGTTAATAAGTAACGGCAAGCCATCATATAAAACAGAAAGCTCCCGATTTTTCGGGAGCTTTTTGTTGTTATTCCAAATTATGGGAGACAAGCAACACCGCGATGCGGATCACGATGGCTTAATATATCTTAAAGAAACTACTTCTTCTCGTTAGCGAAAGGAAGGCTTGAAATGTACATTACAATACCTACACCGAAAACAATGAAGCCACCGTAAGTAGCCGCTGCTGCTGCTTTTAAACCGCTTTCTGAATCGGCTGGGTTTAACTCATGAGGAGGAGTTAAAAAGAAACAACCAGCAATTATGGCTAAACCAACAAATGTTAAAACAAGTCCTAAACTCTTCATATTATAATTATGTACAATTAGCGCAAATATATAAACTTTGTATTTTATTTACATTTTTAAGCGCCTTTTTATATCAACATTTTAACATTGATGTTTAACGGCGATACCCTACCCGATAAACTGACCTGATCTCCCCTCAACATTGTCGTACATGCCCCTCTCCTTTTCATAAACAGGGAAGTAACTTTACATCAACAAATATTCATCTAAAACAATTTACGGGAGGCAAACACTATGCAAAAAATAACACCGTTTTTATGGTTTGACAACAACGCCGAAGAAGCCATTAACTTTTATGTATCTGTTTTTAAAGATGCTAAAATTGGCAGCATGCACAAAATGGGCGATAAACTATTAACAGCATCTTTCACTATTAACGGCCAGGAATTTATGGTACTCAATGGTGGACCAATGTTTAAGTTTAACGAGTCTGTATCCTTTTTTGTTAAATGTGCAGATCAGGCGGAGGTTGATTACCTATGGGATACACTTACCGCTGATGGCGGACAGCCAAGCCAATGCGGCTGGTTAAAAGACAAGTACGGCCTGTCATGGCAAATTGTTCCGCAAATGATGGAAACGGTTTTATGGGGGCCTAATAATGAGGGGGCAAAACGCGCCATGAACGCCATGATGCAAATGAGCAAGTTGGATATGGGTAAACTACAAGAAGCATATAACGGGTAGCAAATGTTTGCATCACAAAAAATTAATGTGGTGCAAACATTTTATAAACTTTAGCCTTTATACACACGGCACCAACACTTACTTACCTATTTGTCAGGAAATATGTTATAGCCCGTGCCGTTATTTTATGACGCTACTTCGACCTACTGCAATTAAAGCTAATGTTCTTAAGCTGCTTTTTACATTCTCGTTCGTTTTATTGTTTGCTGATACCTTTGCGCAGGTCGTGCCTGTTTTAGAGTTACCGGCAGTTGTTGACAGCACCAAAAGAAAGCGCCCGCCAATAGAACCTCCCCGCGAAAAACACTTTGGCAGAGCTGCTGCAAGTACCGGACTGGCATTGGTTACCCCGTTTTTATACAATAAGTTCATAGCCAAAAAAGATTACGCCGACATTAACCTTTCTACCATGGGGCGCAATCTTAAGCCGAGCGCCTGGGAATGGGACCGCGACCCTTTTCAAACTAACCAGTTTGGTCACCCGTATCATGGTAGCTTGTATTTCAACTCTTTCAGGGCAAATGGGTATAATTTTTATGAATCTATACCGGGCACTGTAGCCGGCACGTTGGTTTGGGAGCTACTTGCAGAAAACGAGCGACCTTCTATCAATGATGCTATTAACACTTCTTTTGGTGGTATAGTATTGGGTGAGATGACCTACCGCCTGTCTAACATGATCGTGAACAACCGTGGCCGCGGGTTCAAGCGTAATGCCAGCGAGGTGCTTGCTTTTGTGGTAAGCCCAATGAATGGCTTTAACCGTATTATCACGGGTAAGTGGGGTAAATCTACGCGCAATACCATAGAGCGCGATTCGTCAAAAGTATTGGCTGATTTTGACCTGGGCTATCGTCGGTATAATGCCGACAACCGTGGTATTTATGGGCTGTACGGACACATGAAGTTCTTATATGGCACACCTTACCAGGGTTATCGTACCCCGTTCAGTAATATAGTAGTAAATATTGAAGCCGGTAAAGATGATAGTTCTGTAGTAAACCTAATAAGTGTTTATGGCTCGTTGGCGGGATGGCGCATTCGCTCAAATAAAGAAATTAACCACGTGGTGGTACTCTCTGCTAATTATGACTACATCAGGAACCAGGCATTCTTTTTTGGAGGGCAAAGCGTTAAAGCTAACCTGATCTCAGAATTCGATTTGCCTAAAAAGTTCAAGCTGACCACCAATGTAGGTGCCGGTCCTATACTGCTTGGTGCCGTTCCGGCATTTCGTATATTCAATAAGCGCGATTATTATTATGGCATGGGAGTTTCTGTAACAGGCGGTGGTACTATTGCTTTTTCTGATAAGATCTGTTTCGGTATTCATTATAACGGTGGTTACCTCGGCACCGTAAATGGCGACCCATCCCACTACTATCTGCATGCGGTATCAAACGAGTTGGACGTTAAGATCTATAAAAACCTTTCGGTAGTTGGCGAGTCGGGTTACTTTACGCTTCAGGGCAATTACAGAGACTTTCCCGATGTAGTTAAAAACTACCCTTATGTAAGGCTATCCGCACGTTATACGGTTAATTTTAATAATGCCGACAGGTACAAATTCCAACGCCGTTAGTACACTAAGCTGTACCACATCAATAGGCGAAGTAACTTTTTTATATAATAAAATTTGGACAAATCAATATTGGTTATCAAATACTTGCACAACACTTAATTTAATCAATATCTCCATTTTTGAACCAAACCGGTCAAACTCGCCCAATCTGGTCCACCAAATGGGACAGATTTGAGAACACTAAGTAAATTTACCAAATACAAAAAGTGTTCAGCAGTTTTGCTGAACACTTTTTTCTTAGCATGCTTGAAAGAGCGTAAGCTCTCAGACACTTTATCAATAATCCGAGTAATCTGTAGGATACAAATAAACGCGCTCATTTTTTGATACGTTGCCTTTGTATTGCGGATCTTTACTCAAGGCCGAAAACTGCGGGTCGCTCATAAATACCTTCCATTTATCGGTATTCTCCTGCTGATTGTTGAAGGTGGTCATGTACATCAGGTTAGGCATTTTGCTGCCTGCTACAACCGCTCCGTAAAATACCGCGTTAAAGTTAAGGCGCTTAAATATGCCCATTTCATCGCCATCATTAAACATTTTTAGCTTGTTAAGATGCAAAGCCTCGGTAGCGCCTTCATAGCTGCGCAGTTCGTAAACGCGGTCTTTTTTAGGTCCTGTCAATTTTGGAGTTTCCGGTTCGGGTGCACCTGTCATAGCACGTAAAATTATCGTCTCAATACGAGCATAAGGCGTGTTGGCCGATGCTGCTTCCAGGTAATCCTTACCGGCTGCTACGTATTGCTTATCATTAGTTAATTTCTGATCTACAGATTCTAACTCATCAAAAGTTTTATACGGAGCAAAAACGTAAATTTTCTTATCGAGGCTATCCTGCTTAATTACTTTGAACACGCCAACATTTTTCACACCGGCACGATGCATGGCAGGCAGGTAAGCATCTTTAAAGTAAGCGTCTAACCTGTCTTCCTGCGCCTGGGTTTTATAATGGTACACCTTAATTTTGTACAGGTAACGTGTAGCGGCCTGCACCTGCACACCTGCAAACAGGCACGTTACAAACGCGAATACAGCAAGGCATACCAAAGGGCAGCTTTTGTAGAACATTTTCATTTTATAGGGTTTTATAATGGTTTACTAAAAAAATTCAGTCGCGGCAAGCTAACAATCAGTAACACAAACAGTGCGGTAACCAGCTTAAGCAATTTGGCATCAACACCAATATCTAGCGTAAAGGCCAACACCAGTTGAAAAGCCACAGCTCCGGCAAGCACCAACGCCAAACTCAGCCAAACAGATGTTATTTGGAAGCGGCTTATTAAAGTTTCGGCAATAATTACAGAGCCTAAGCCTATTATCACAATGCCTATACCCATATTAATATCTGCAAAACCTTGCAGCTGGCTCATTAAATAACCGCTCACCGCGGTAAGCGCGTTAGCTAAAGCTAAACCAATTATTTTCATGGTATCGGTATTTACACCCAATGCCCTGATCATGGTTTCGCTGTCGCCGGTGGCGCGCATAGCCAAACCAAAGTCTGTTTTAAGCAGGTAACCTATCAGCGCTATAATTGTCAGCACAAATAAAGCTAATATCCAGAAGGTATTGATGTTGGCATCGCCGCTAATAAATAAAATAGTATACAATGAGGGCGTATTAATTAACGGCAGATCTGAGCGCCCCATCACCAATTGATTAATGGAGTACAGCGCTGTCATCACCAATATGCCCGCCAATAAGGCATTTATTTTCAACTTGGTATGCAAAAAACCGGTTATTGCTCCTGCTACCGCTCCTGCCGCAAACACGGTAGGCAACACCAGCGCAAATGGCAATTTATGGGTCAGCATAACCGCTGTAACCGCACCGCCAAGTGTGTAGCTCCCATCAGTAGTAATATCAGGTATCTTAAATATCTTCATGGATATAAAAATACCCAACGCCAGTCCGGCAAAACACAAACCTTGCAACAGTGCTGTTAAGTAAAAACTCATTTTACAGCTTCAAAATTTGCAGGCATCACAATGTTATATTTTTTGGCAGCCTCGGCGTTATACACACGTTTGCGCAGTTTCACCATTTCGGGTTTCAAACCATCGGTTTTGCCGGTTTTTAAAAACTGCGCGGCCTGCTCTCCCGCCTGGTAACCCCATTGGTAAATATCGGCGCCAAAGGCGGCAACCGCGCCACGTTTAACCAAACCGGCTTCGCTGGTAAAAATAGGCACATTAGCCGCGTTGCAATTTTTCAAAACCGTTTCAAAAGCTGCAAATACGGTATTATCTGGATTGGCAAAAAAAGCGTCAATATTTTTGCTCAACAACGATTGTGTAACCAGTTGCGCATCTGCCGAAGTATTTAGTGGCAGTGCGATGAGGGTAATACCTGCTGCATCAGACAATTCTTTGATGTGTTTCATGGCATCTTCTGATTGCGGCTCGGCCTGGTTATAGATCATGCCGATAACCAGCTTTTTACCTTTAGGTTTAAGCAGTTGCGGAATGATATTGAAAGATGTGTCAATGTATTGCAGGTCTTCCATTGCGCCAAACAGGTTGGCCGGAGCTTTTCCGGTGGCATCTATAACCCCCATACGCTCAGGCGTTGGCGAAACCATTTCAAAAATGGGTATGGCTTTGGTTTTTTGTACCGATGTAAGGGTTGATAAAGTAGTGCAGGTAGCCAAAAGGTCAACCGGTTCAGAAATAAAATAATTAACTATCTGGGTGAGTGTTGGCAAACTGTTCTCGGCGTTTTTGTATTCAATTTTCACTGTTTTGGCATCTTCGCTAAAGCCGTTCTTTTTCAGCGCGTCTGTAAACCCAACACGGGCTTGTGATAGCGTTGCATCTTCCAGGTAATCAATAAAACCAACTACCGGAACATCGCTTTTTTTTGAGGAGTTACAGGCAGATATAATAAGTGCAAAAAGTATAACAGGGAGGCAGAATTTTATCTTCATGGTACTAAGTTAAATAAAATGAAGCGATGCAAAAAATGCCCAGGCTAAGGCTTTTTTGTTACTTTAGCATTGCATGACTACCATAACATCTAAATTACCATCTGTAGGTACAACAATATTTACTACCATGTCGGCCCTTGCTACCGAGGTGGACGCCATCAATTTATCGCAGGGATTTCCGGATTACGAGTGCTCACCCGAACTGATAGAACTGGTGAACAAAGCCATGCTTGATGGCCACAACCAGTATGCTCCTATGGGTGGAGTAATGCAGCTTAGAGAGCAGATCGCCTTAAAAACAGAGAAACTTTACGGTGCTAAATATGATCCCGCGACGGAAATAACGGTAACAGCGGGTGGCACACAAGCTATTTTTACGGCTATTTGCACAGTGGTGCATCCTAATGATGAGGTGATAATTTTTGAGCCTGCATTTGATTGCTACGCCCCTGCCATAAAACTGATGGGAGGCGTGGTTAAATCAATGGAACTGCAACCACCCGATTACCGCATTGACTGGGGCATGGTTAGAAAGTTGGTGAGCAATCGCACCAAACTCATTATTATTAACTCGCCGCACAACCCAACAGCTACCATTCTGCAAAAAGAAGATATTGACGAGCTAAGCGCTTTGGTGAAGGACCGTGATATTTTTATTTTAAGCGATGAGGTATATGAGCATTTGATATATGATGGAGCTACTCACCACAGCATGGCCCGCTACCCGCAACTGGCCGAGCGGAGCTTTATAGTGGCATCCTTCGGCAAATTGTTTCATGTTACGGGCTGGAAGGTTGGGTATTGCCTTGCCCCTGCTTACCTCATGAACGAGTTCAGAAAGGTGCATCAGTATAATGTATTCAGTGTGAACTCGGCAATGCAAACAGGTATGGCGCAATATTTAGCCGACGAAAATGTTTATCTGGGTCTTCCCTTCTTCTTTCAACAAAAGCGGGATCACTTTGCCGAAGGCTTAAAACAAACATCACTTGAGTTGCTTCCATCACATGGGTCATACTTCCAATTGGCTAAGTACGGGCACCTGAGTGATGAGAGCGATATTGACTTTACTTTACGCTTAACAAGGGAAGCCGGCGTGGCCTGCATACCTACATCTGTATTTTATTCAAGGTGTACAGACCATCGCATAATACGCTTTTGCTTTGCCAAAAAGCAAGAAACGCTTGATAATGCCGTTAATAGATTGATAAATTTTAAGCTTTGACCAAGCCATTAACTAAGGGACAATAGAATGGAAAATTTGAAGATCACAACATTTCAGGGATATCTTTTTTGGGAAAACGTTGATAAAAACCTGCAGAACATAGGTTTACGCCTTTCAGGAGGTATTCGGGAAAAAACGGATCTGATAATTTTACCAGAGATGTTCAATACCGGTTTTTCCATGAATGCTGCCGCTTTAGCCGAACCCATGGACGGTAAAACCATGGCCTGGATGCATCAAACCGCCATTAAATATAATTGCGATATTACCGGCAGCCTTATTATTAAGGAAAACAATAAATACTATAATCGCCTGATATGGATGCGGTCGGACGGTACCTATCAGCACTATGATAAGCGCCATTTATTTGCCATGGGCAAAGAGCATGAAACTTACACTGCCGGCAACCGGCGCATAATGGTGGAGTTAAAGGGTTGGAAAATTTGCCCCGTAATTTGTTACGATCTTCGTTTCCCGGTGTGGCTGCGAAACACCAAAGAGCTTTACGATCTGTTACTTGTTGTTGCCAACTGGCCCGAAAAGCGCGCTGCCCATTGGCGCGCCCTGCTTACTGCACGCGCCATTGAAAACC
This sequence comes from Mucilaginibacter auburnensis, assembly GCF_002797815.1. Classification (NCBI taxonomy): domain Bacteria; kingdom Pseudomonadati; phylum Bacteroidota; class Sphingobacteriia; order Sphingobacteriales; family Sphingobacteriaceae; genus Mucilaginibacter; species Mucilaginibacter auburnensis. The sequence continues at coordinate 1,924,036 of NZ_PGFJ01000001.1, read as the reverse complement.
AGGCGTATGTAATTGGCCTCAACCGTGTTGGTCATGATGGAAATGAGATCTATCACTCAGGCGACTCAAGTTGCATTGACCCTACCGGAAAAACAGTTTACTATAAACGAGACGAAGAAGATATTTATACCTTCACTATTGTGGCCGACGAGGTAACCAAGATCAGGGCGGCTATGCCTTTTTTGAAAGATGCGGATGATTTTGAGATAAAACCTTAATTTCACATTCAATTTAATTTATTGTAATGAGGTTATTTCGTGCTGTAATATTTACCGCGTCAACACTCGCCTTTACGCTCCACGCATCGGCACAAAAAAAACAGGATTACACCAAATTTGTAGACCCATTTATAGGCACAGGTGGTCACGGCCACACCTACCCGGGCGCAGTGATGCCATTTGGCATGATGCAATTGAGCCCGGATACCCGCCTTACCGGCTGGGATGGCTGCTCGGGCTATCACTATACAGATTCGCTTGTTTATGGCTTTTCGCATACCCACTTAAGCGGCACCGGCGTACCCGATTATTGCGATGTGTTGTTTATGCCCACCACCGGGCAGCCGCAATTTAAAAACACGGAATATCGCTCGATATTTCAAAAGAAAAATGAGGAAGCATCGCCTGGTTATTATAAAACGCATTTAGATAAATATGATATAGATGTGGAGCTAACCGCCACAACGCGCGTTGGTGTTCATAAATACAATTTCCCATCAACCAAACAGGCCAACATCATAATTGACCTTCAACACCGCGACCAGGTTACCAATTCATGGATTGAAGTTATTAATGACCACGAGATACGCGGCATGCGGCAATCAAAAGGCTGGGCTAAAGACCAATACGTTTATTTCTACGCCAAATTTTCAAAGCCGTTTAAAACTTACGGAATAGCTGTTAATGATGCAGTAAAAGATGGAATAAAAAAAGCCGAAGGCAAAAACATTAAAATGTTCCTTCAGTTTGATGACCCCAACGAGGTGATCAGCAAGGTTGGCATATCATCTGTTAGCGCGGAGGGGGCTTTAAAAAACCTGGATAAGGAGGTGCCCGATTTTGATTTTAAGCGCGTTGAAAAAGCCGCTAAAGCAGCATGGAACGTTGAGCTTTCAAAAATTGAGGTAGAAGGCGGCGCGCCCCCCTCCAACCAGCGCACAATGCCACCGGGTATGGCTGACCCTGCAATGCAAAGATCAAAAGCCGATAAAACCAAAAAACCAGTTGCTCCGCCGGATTATGCTAAAATAAAACAGCGGGTATTTTATACGGCTATGTATCACGCAATGCTGGCGCCAAATGTTTATAACGATGTTGACGGGCAGTACCGTGGGTTGGACGGTCGCATTCATTATGCTGATGGTTTTAACTACTATACTGTTTTCTCGCTTTGGGATACTTACCGGGCAGAACACCCGCTTTTAAATATCATAGACAGAAAACGCACTGCCGATTTTATTAAAAGCTTTCTGGCTATTAACCGCGAAGGTGGCTTGTTGCCTATCTGGCCGCTGGCATCTGATGAAACGTATTGCATGATAGGCAATCACGCCATCCCGGTTATTGTTGACGCTTACGCCAAGGGTATAAGAGACTTTGATGTGAAGGAAGCTTATGCGGCCATGAAGTCGGCTGTCAATAAAAATCATTTTGGGTTAGAAAGCTACCGTAACAGCGGTTATGTTGCCACCGCTAAAGACGAGACCGAAGTAGTTTCCAAAACCTTAGAGTACGCGTTTGACGACTGGTGCATTGCGCAAATGGCTAAAATGCTGGGCGAACAAAAAGATTATCAAACCTACATAAAACGAGGACAGTACTGGAAGAACAACTTTAACAAACAAAACGGTTTTATGCAGGCGCGCGTTAACGGTGCATGGAAAACCCCTTTTGACCCGAACGAGGTTGACCAGAAATTTTACGTTGAAGGCAACGCCTGGCAATACAATTTTCATGTACCGCAGGATGTTGAGGGCATGATAAAAAGCTACGGCGGAACAGACAATTTTGCCGCGAAGCTTGATGAGTTATTTACCACAACAGCCAAGCTAACCGGAACCGAGTTGCCAGACATTACCGGCTTAATAGGCATGTATGCGCATGGCAATGAGCCCAGCCATCACCTGGCTTATTTGTTTAATTTCACTAATACGCCCGATAAAACACAGCTTTACCTTAACCGTATTTTCAACGAGTTTTATAATGACAAACCCGATGGCCTGACCGGTAATGAAGACTGCGGACAGATGTCGGCATGGTATATTATGTCGGCTTTAGGTTTGTATAACATTGCGCCCGGCCAACAGCAATATCAAATAGGATTACCGCAATTTGCCAAAGCTGTAGTACATCTGGAAAACGGCAAAAAACTCACCATTACCAACAGCGGCGCTGTTGCGGGCAGAGATAATATTTATGTGCAGGGCATTAACTTCAATAAAAAATCGCACAATAAGCTCTATATTAATCATGATGATATAGCCAATGGTGGTGATCTGGAAGTATTTACCGGCAGGTTGCCTAACCGCATGGCCATGCAGGATATGGAAAGGCCCACATCAAAAATAGCTGATAATTTGATCGTACCTAATCCTGTTATTACTGTTTTACAAACGTTGGTGCCGCCTACACAGGTGAGTATCACTGCTAATGATGTTGAAGAAAACGTTCTTTACTATACAACTGATGGCACCACACCTACCACAGCTTCTGCCGTTTACAGCAAACCCATCCCATTAGCAGCGGGCATGACCATAAAAGCGATAGCAGTTAAAAATGGTGTATCAAGTTTTGTAACAACAGCTACATTTAAATAGTCAAAAAAACATGGCACTAAACGAAGCATTGGCAAATCGCATAAGGGAAGCGCTTTTTAATAAGGGCATAACGAATGTTGAAGAGAAAAAAATGTTCAGCGGTATGTGTTTTATGGTGGATGGTAAAATGTGTGTTTGCGCCAGCGATGATGAGATGCTTTGTCGCGTTGGCCCAATGTATTTAGAAGCTTTGGAGATACATGGCATAAGGGGAATGATACGCAATGGGAAGCCTTTAAAGGACTATATTTATGTGAGTCCTGAACTTTTGAATGATGATAAAACCTTCAATTATTGGATAGATACCTCGCTGGCTTTTAACAAATTTGCCAAAGCCACAAAAAGTAAAAAAACAAAGGCCGGCAGCTGAAATTTATTTGCTGTTATTTCGTTGTTACTGAATTATGAATGGCTTATGTTTTTGAGCCATATTTTTACATATTTACCGAATGTTTAAACGCATACATAACAAATTCTTAAGGTATACGCTCATACTCATTTATTTCACGATCCTGTTTTTCTGCAGTATTGAACTTAATTTTTTGTGGCTGTTCGGATACTCGCCTGATATGGAGGATATTAAGCAACCCCAATTATCATTAGGCTCACAGGTTTACACTGCCGACGGCAAATTAATAGGCCAATATTACCGCGAGAACCGTTCGCCGGTAGAATATAAAGATATCTCCCCTAATCTTATCAACGCGCTTGTTACCACAGAAGATATCCGTTTTTATAAACACGGCGGAGTTGATTTTTTTGGCTTCGCTACAAGTATGTTATCCACCGCAACCGGCGACAGGCGCGGCGGAAGTACCATTACACAACAATTAGCCAAAAACCTTTTCTCCACCCGCAAGCGTAAATCGCAGGGGGTTATCAGTCATGTGCCAGGTTTGCGCACTGTTGTTTTTAAGTTTAAGGAATGGTTAACCGCCTTTAAGCTGGAGCATGTTTATAGCAAAGAGCAAATATTAACACTGTATTTCAATACCGTTCCTTTTGGTAATAATTCATTCGGTATAAAAACAGCTACCCTAAAGTTCTTCAATAAAAACCCCGATAACGTTAATCCTGCCGAGGCTGCCACACTGGTAGGTATGTTAAAGGCAACATCAACTTACAATCCTATCAATAACCCCGAGAAAGCTAAAGAACGCCGTAATGTGGTGTTGAGCCAGATGTTGAAATATGATCATATTACCAAACAGCAATATGAAACGTACAGCAAGCAGCCTGTAAATCTGGATCTGCGCTACGTTGAGAACACCTCGCACGGCGACTCTTACCTGCGCGAGGCTGTGGAACGCTGGTTAAAAGACTGGTGCAAGGAAAATGATTACGACCTATATGAGGACGGTCTGAAAATTTACACTACCATTGATTCTCGCCTGCAACAGTACGCCGAGGAAGCAGTTGCCGAAAAAATGAAGATGCTTCAAAAACGTTTTAACAATGTTTGGGGCGATAAAAACCCTTGGCGCGATTCAAAAGGTAACGAGATAAAGGATTTTATTTTGAAAGCTGAGCAACGCCTGCCAATTTATAAGCTGTTAAAAAAGAAATACAAAGGCGATACCGTTGAAATAAAAAAATACTTTGAAACGCCTAAACGCATGAAGGTTTTTACCTGGAATGGCGATAAAGACACCACTTTTTCAACTGTAGATTCTATAAAATATTACGCCCGCATTTTAAACACCGGGATGATGAGTATTGAGCCGGCTTCGGGTAAAATTAAAGTTTGGGTGGGCGGTATTGATTTTAAACACTTTAACTACGACCACGTTAACCAGGCCAAACGCCAGGCGGGTTCAACCTTTAAACCTTTTGCTTACTTAACTGCACTGGATAACGGCTTCACTCCCTGCGATAAATTTACCGACAAGCGCGTTAGCATAAAATATAAATATGGTGGTAAAGACGAAGTTTGGGAGCCTAATAACGCCGATTGGAATTTTTCCGGTCGTGAAATGTCTTTACGTTGGGCCATGGGTAAGTCTGTTAACTCCATAACAGCCCAGGTAACCGAACAAGTGGGTTGGGATAAAGTTGTTGAATACGCGCACAAAGTGGGCATTGAAAGCGAATTAAAGCCCGTACCATCTGTATCATTAGGTTCTAATGATGTTTCTGTTTACGAAATGGTGCGTGCCTACAGCACGTTTTTAAATAAAGGAGAAAAAATCGATCCATTGCTGGTTACCAGAATAACAGATCAGGATGGCAATTTGTTAAAAGAGTTCAAACTGAACAGCGAACGTGCAATAAGCGAAGAAACAGCATGGTTGATGCTGTACATGTTCCGCGGAGGTATGGAAGAGCCCGGAGGAACTTCGCAGGCTCTTTGGGAGTACAACCTGTGGGCTAAAAACAACCAGATAGGCGGCAAAACCGGCACATCATCAGATTATGTTGACGGCTGGTATATGGGTATTACCAAAGACCTGGTAACCGGTGTTTGGGTTGGCGCGGATGACAGAAGCGTTCACTTTAACTCTTCAGAAACCGGCGAAGGTTCGCGCACGGCCTTACCTATTTTTGGCCGCTTTATGGAAAAAGTATACGCCGATCCGAAGTCGGGTTATACCGTTGGGCCTTTCCCAAAACCATGGGTTAAGATCACCAAACAGTATGAGTGCCCGTCTCCACGCATCAGGGTTGATACAGCGGTGGTTGACAGTTTGATGGAAGTTCCGTATGATACACTTCAAACAGAACCTGTTCCGGCCGTAGCACCATAAACCGCCTTAACAAAAATTAACATTATTTAACAGCGCATTTAACTAAATTAGCGCTTGCATAATATTATTTTACATGGCCAAATCCTGCTCCTTAATTACTAAAACAGCAAAAAAATTTGTTGTATTTTTAACTATTGCCATTTCATTATTGGGCGCGCTGAACGCTAAAGCGCAGTACTTCGGGCAGAATAAGGTTCGCTATAAAAAATTAAAATTTCAGGTTTATAAAACGCCCCATTTTGAGCTGTACTACTACCTCAAAAATGATAGCCTGATAAAACGCATGGCGCAGGAAAGTGAACTGTGGTATACCTTGCATCAGCAGGTTTTTAAAGACACTTTTAAAGTAGCCAATCCGGTTATATTATATGCCAATCACCCTGATTTTCAGCAAACAACAGCTATTGATGGCGATATTGAAGTAGGTACAGGCGGTGTTACCGAAGGTTTAAAAAACCGTGTTGTGATGCCGGTAATGGAGAACAACCACGTAACCCGCCACGTATTGGGCCATGAGCTGGTGCACGCGTTTCAATATCATATTTTGTTGGGTAAGGGCGAAGAGTTTGAGAACATGAACAACGTGCCTTTGTGGATGATTGAGGGTATGGCCGAGTACCTTTCCATTGGTAAAAAAGACACGTACACATCTATGTGGATGCGGGATGCCTACCTAAACAAAGACATCCCAACCATACGCGACCTTACCGAAAGCAACAAATACTTTCCCTACCGTTATGGCGAGGCTTTTTGGTCATTCATAGGCTCAACTTATGGCGATACAGTAATTGTGCCGTTCTTTAAAAATACAGCACGTTTTGGTTTGCCTTACGCCATACGCCGCACCTTTGGTTACGATGATAAAACCCTTTCGGAGCTTTGGAAAAAATCTATCGAAACAACTTACAAACCTTTTTTAACAGATACGGTACAGAAACCTATCGGTCAGGTATTGATTGACGAGAAAAATTCGGGTAAGATGAATCTCGCTCCCTCAATCAGTCCGGATGGTAAGTACATGGCATTTTTATCCGAAAAGAATCTGCTATCCATTGACCTTTTCCTGGCGGATAACCGAACGGGGCGTATCCTGAAGAAACTCACCAGTAGAACCACCAACACGCACGTTGACGAGTTCAACTTCCTGGAATCTGCCGGTACATGGTCGCCGGATGGGAAGAAATTCGCCTTTAGTATTTTCAGCAAGGGGCGCAACCGCATGTTAGTGGTTGAGGTACCGAGCGGAAAAGTTCTGTATAATGTGTCCATGGAAAAGGCTGAACAGTTTGGCAACTTATCATGGTCACCAAATGGCAAGGAAATAGTTTTCCAGGGGATGGCCGAAGGTCAAAGTGACTTATACACTTATAACTTCGACACAAAAAAAGTAACACAGTTAACCAATGATAAATACTCAGATTACCAGCCTAGCTTTTCGAGAGATGGGAAGAAAGTAGTTTTCTCTTCCGACAGAACAACTTACGACCAAACCCTGTCGCAAGCCATTACCTTCAATCTGGCTGTTTATGATATGGAAACCGGGGCCGTAACTAACCTGAATATATTTAACGGCGCTAACAATTTAAATCCGCAATATTCGGCAGATGGGTCGGGTATTTACTTCTTGTCTAACCGCGACGGTTTCCGCAACCTATACCTGTACGATGTAGCGACGGCTCAGGTAAAACAAATGACCAACCTGTTTACAGGTATAAGCGGAATCACCGAGTTTTCGCCGGCATTGAGCGTAGCCGCAAGTGGCGACGTTGCCTATTCTTATTATCGCGCGCAAAAATATACCTTGTATAACGCTAAGGAATCAGACTTTACAGCTGCGACCGTTGATCCCACGCAGACCAACTTCGCAGCAGGCACGCTTCCGCCGCCTCGTTCAGTAGGTGTTGACCTGATCAACTCTAATCTGAATAATTTCCTGGCTTATCCTAAACTACCTGCCGATTCTATCAAATCAGTCAAATTCAGGTCGAAGTTTAAAATGGATTATCTGGCTGGTAGTGGTATAGGCGTAGGCATAAATTCATTTGGTTACACGGGCCTGGCCAGTGGTGTACAGGGAGTTTTCAGCGATATTTTAGGTCGGAACCAAATATATGCAGGTTTAGCTGTTAACGGCGAATTGTACGATTTTGGTGGTCAATTTATGTACATCAATCAGGAAAGCCGCTGGAACTGGGGTGGTGGGGTATCGCATATTCCATACCGTTTTGCAACTTATAATAACGTAATAACAAAATATCCTGAAAATAATCAGCCGGTAGATGCCTTAGAAGAAAGGTATGACATTATACGCACTTTTCAAGATCAGCTTTCAGCATTTACTTCCTACCCATTTTCAAAAGTTCACCGCCTGGAATTTGGTGCAGCGGCTTCAAAGTATTACTACAGGGTTGATAGGTTTAGCACCTATTACAAGTATCAAAATCAACAAATAACTTACTATTTAGGCAGTGAAAGAAAGAACGTGGGCCTCAATGAATATAATGCCGATCCGGCTAATAGCGGGTTCAGTTTACGCTCATTTTCGGTTTTTCAACTTAGCACAGCTTTAGTCGGCGACAATTCATTTTTCGGGGTAGCGGCTCCGCTAAGCGGGTTCAGGTATCGTGTAGAGGCTGCTTATAATGTAGGTAGCTTTAAGTTTTTCGCGCCAACAATTGATCTGCGTAAATACGCCCGCCTTGCCCCTGTTACCCTGGCCATGCGCCTGTACGGCTATGGCAGGTTTGGCAAGGCTGATGCATTGTACCCGTTATTTTTGGGCTATCCTTTCCTGATAAGAGGTTACGAATCGCAAACCTTTTACAGCAATAACGCAAGCCGCCCAACCAATGGTTTCACCATTGATCAGTTATCTGGCTCTCGCATAGCAGTTGGAAGCTTTGAGGTGAGGTTACCTTTTACCGGACCGGAAAAACTTTCTGCAATAAAATCAAAATTCCTGTTCTCAGACCTGAACGTGTTTTTTGATGCAGGTTTAGCCTGGAATGCGGGCAATGAGATCAAATTTGGCCTCGCGCCTGATAGGATCGGCACCGATGCCAACGGCCTTGCGGTTTACAACACCAACCAGCGTGTACCTGCACTAAGTACAGGTCTGTCATTACGTGTTAACCTGTTTGGGTACTTTGTGTTAGAACCTTATTTTGCTTTCCCGCTTAACCGTACAGAAGTGAAAAAGCCTGTATTTGGCTTAGGTTTTACACCGGGTTGGTAATTAACACCCTAACAAGGCACGGTATTGGTTTTTATAGCGGTATTATGAAAGTAATACTGTTAAGCCTTGCATTTTGCGCTATAATAACTACAGGTAAAGCTCAATCGGCTCTTTTAGCAAACAATACAGTAAAAACACAGTCTGCAAATGCGGTCAAACCAAAAGCAGATGCTATGGATCCGAAGAAAAATATTCCGGAGAATTTGTCAGCAGTTAATTTCTCTGAATTCTTTTTAAAAGCTTTAAAAGCTTCAGATCTGGTGGAGACATTTAACAACACCGGCCCGCTCACTGTGTTTTTACCAGTTGATAGCGCCTTCAATAAATTTTCAAAAGGAAGGCTTGATTCGTTGTTAATGCCCGAAAACAAGTACGACCTTATAGAACTTTTAACCTACCATGCCTTACCCGGTAACGTGCGCGAAAAAGATATAGCCAAACATATTAAGCGGGGGAAAGGAAAAACGAGCTTTCAAACCATTGCCGGTGCCTGGGTTACTGCCACGTTTAACAACAATGGCGATATTATTTTAACCGATGAAAGAGGTGGAAAAAGTAATATAGTAACAAGTAATCTGAAGCAAAAAAACGGTGTGGTCCACATTGTGTCTGCAGTGCTGATGCCCAGGCTTCAGCCTATATAAATATACCTTATTGTGACAAACTGATACGTGGCGTTTTGCGTATTTTTGATAAATGTATTTATAGTTATGAAAAAAATAACAGGAGTATTATTAATACTGGTTACGCTGGCAGCCTTTAGCTGTGAGAATAGTAACGGGCAACAGGTAAAAAGAAAGGCGGCAAAAACCAATGCCGAATGGAAGAAGATATTAAATGAAAATCAGTATCATATCATGGTAGAAAAAGGCACGGAATCTCCCTTCCGTAACGCCTATTATGATAATCACCAAAAAGGCGTATACGTTAGCGCTGCAACCGGCGAGGTTTTATTCTCGTCAGATGATAAATATGACAGCGGTACAGGCTGGCCGAGCTTTGTTAAACCTGTTGACGAAAGCAAAATAGAAATAGTTAAAGATAACAGCTACGGTATGGATCGCGACGAAGTAATTGAGCGCAGCACCGGCCTGCACCTGGGCCACGTTTTTGATGACGGCCCCGTATCTCGCGGCGGTAAAAGATACTGCATGAACTCCGGAGCACTTAAATTTATTAAGCGCTAAGCGGCGTTCTGCTTATATTAATAGAAGGTCGTACCAGTTGCGGCCTTCTTACTCCACTCTCAAAATTAAGTGCTGCGGTCAGATCTATCCAATCAGCATTGACCTGTCTTATCAATCTTTCTTTTTGCGGGCGCGTAAAAGTACTCACTGTTTTAAAACGCTCCATAGCCATTTCTTCGTTATTGATCTCTTCAAAATAAACCAAACGGTTTAGCTGCTTTGAATTGTCAAAGAACAACGTAGGCATCTCATTATAAAATTTGATGGTTTTTAGCAGATCAGAGCACAAGCCAACATGTAAGTTATTGCGGTTTCTGTCGGTTATTATATAGATAAAGCGTTTCATTTGATAATAAAATTTGCTGATGAAAAAATAATTACTAACTTTATGAGCATAAAATTACTAATTAAATTAGCAATTCCAAATTTTATGGCAAATATTTCTCAAAATATTAAATTCCTCAGGAAGAAGAAAGGTCTTACACAGCAACAGTTTGCAGATGAGATAGGTATAAAACGTTCTTTAGTGGGCGCTTATGAAGAAGAGCGCGCTGAACCAAAATACGAATTACTAAAAAAAATAGCATTGTATTTTGATATTAGTCTGGATGATTTTATAAACGAGGAGATAAATGAGAAATGGGCGCCTAAGCCAAAAGGTAATCCTGATAACCTTCGCATATTAAGTATATCTGTTGATAAGGAAGATAACGAGAATATAGAAATGGTGCCTGTAAAAGCCAGCGCCGGTTACCTTAATGGTTATGCAGATCCGGAGTATGTGGCTAAGTTGCCTAAGTTTTATCTCCCTATGTTCAAGCAAGGCACCTATCGGGCGTTCGAAATAAATGGCGACTCTATGCTTCCCCTACCATCAGGCACTACTATTATAGGTGAATATGTGGAGAACTGGGCCGATGTTAAACCTGGCCAAACCTATGTGGTGGTATCAAAAACCGAAGGCGTTGTTTATAAAAGAATAGGCAATAAGTTTAAAGACAATAAAAAGCTAAAGTTAATATCAGACAACCCGGTTTATGAGCCTTACGAAGTAAGCGGCGAGGATGTGCTGGAAATATGGAAAGCCAAAGCCTATATATCTATGCAATTACCCGAGCCAACGCCTGAGCCTACTATGGAAAGCCTTACTAATATGATGGCCCAGATGCAAAGATCAATAAGTAAATTACAGCAGGGTAATAACTAATTTGTACTTTTTTTTACGGCAACATTTAAGTTACATACTAAAAGTTAAACCTTTAGCGTATATCTTTATCATATACTAAAACAATAAAAACCGTAAAAAATGAAAAAAGTATTATTAGTTGGCGCTTTTGTATTAGGCGTTAGCGCTGTAAGTTTCGCGCAAGGACCAGGTGGTGGCATGCGTCGTACACCTGAGCAATCTGTTGAACAGCTAAAAACATCACTTGCAGGTATTACTGATGCTCAGTCTGCAAAATTACTTGATGTTTACAAAGCACAAGCTAAAAGCAGAGACAGCTTAATGGCTGCAGCTAACGGTGATATGGGTTCAATGAGAGAAAAAATGGCTCCTCTTACCGCTGCGGTAACTGCAAAACTGAAAAGCATTTTAACTCCTGAGCAGTACGCTGCTTACGAGAAACAGCAGGCTGAAAGACGCGCTCAAATGGGCGGCGGTCCTCGCTAATAAACTGTTGTTTATGTAAATAAGAACGCCTGCCTATTTTGGCAGGCGTTTTTATTTACACTGTTTTGCAAGCTCAGCGCACAAAAAAATCCGCTCCGGTACATATCCCGGAGCGGATCACAAAAACTAAAAGGGTAAATTGTAGTGGGCTTATTTAATAGCTTGGAAAAAAGCAAGATTTTGATTTGGCGTTGCTTTTAACACAATTTCTTTATCGCCTTTTAAAAGGTCAACAAAATAAACAAGTGGCTCAACAGTGTTAGTTTCATATTTAATAACATGGCTAACAGTATAATCAGCATATTTAGCTGTTACTTCTTTACGGCTGCTTTCAGGCAAAGCTGATAAAGCAACTTCTTGAGTGCGGCCAAGGTACTCACCGTCAAGGTCATAAAAAGCAGTATATTTTGCGCCTTCCAAAACGAAGTCAACTTTCTGGCAGTTTGGAGTTACTGTCCAAACTACGTTCGAAGCATTATCATAATCTACAGCGAATTTGTTAAGGGCACTGTATGATACATTTTTCTCGCCTTCGGCTTTAGCTTTTTTTCCACCATCTGCAAAAGCGTTAACACTAAACATTGCTGCGATTGCTGCTGTAATAAATAACTTTTTCATAGTCTTAAATTTTAAATCCATAACAAAAGTAAGGCAACATTAACGATTTGGCAAATAAAATTGAATTTTTATAAAAATTTCATAATACAGTTACGAAAACGTTGGTATTTTTCAATATTTTCAATCAAAATAGTGTATCTATTACAATATCTTCAATTTACTTAGTGTACAAAATACATGCATAAATTTCAGTTGTGTAACAAACACACTAACAAAACTCATTGTACTACAAAAAAGTGCCACAGTTTTTAATAAACGCCATTTTCATACCATTTTAATATTGAGGTAACGTAGCTGATACATTACATTTTTGTGACATTTTAGAAAAAAAAATTCATCAAAAAATATATCTTTTTTACATAATTAACACTGTTATTACATTTAGTTGGATTTAAATATTGTAATAGAATAAATTAATCGCAATATTGCGATAGACATGGGCGTAACACGTACAGATATATTTAACGATGAGCAAAACCACTTGGCGGTAATGCTGAAAGCCCTTGCCCACCCCGCGCGTATTGCCATACTGCAATATATTATAAAAGCCAACGCCTGCATTTGCGGCGACCTGGTAGATGAACTGGGCCTGGCACAGGCAACCATATCCCAGCATTTAAAGGAGCTGAAAAGCGCAGGACTTATACAGGGAACGATAGATGGCGTGAGTGTATGTTATTGTATAGAACCAAAGGCATGGGCGCTGTTAAAAAAACAGCTCAACATATTCTTTGATTCATATACCGAACCTAAAAGTTGCTGTTAAAAAAATTTGAATTAATCTATCGCAATATTGCAATATATATATTTAACTCTATTAAGAATGGAACATTTGAAATGGCATCAGTTTAAAGAACAACTAAATGCCAATACCGAACTAACGCTGCAATTTCAATATGCGGAAGGTAAATGGGTAGATGCAGCCTACCATATTACCGAAGTAAAGCAGGCCCCCATAACCTCTGTAGATTGCGGAGGTGTTATGAATGCCTGGACAGAAATAATTGTACAGCTATACGAACCGCTTAATGAGCAAACAGACCGCGCCATGAAAGTTAGCAAGGCGCTTTCTATTATTAATGTGGTTGAAAAGGCACTGCCGTTACATCCAAACGCTATAGTTAAAATTGAATTTGGTAATTCAAAGTTTGATACCCGCCAAATGCTGCCACAGGGATTTATTAACGACGGCGAAAATTTGATAGTTGATCTTCGTCCTGATACAGTTCAATGTAAGGCGAACGATCGCGGCGGCAGCTGTGGTACACCCGAAATTGCCGCTAAACCTAAAATACAATTACAAAACTTAGCCGCACCTGCAACATCATGTGCGCCCGGCTCCGGATGCTGTTAACAATTTCACCATATAGATAAGTAACAGGTTTTATGAAAAATATATTAGTTCTGTGTACCGGCAACAGCTGCCGCAGCCAGATTGCGCATGGTTATCTTCAACATTTTGCAGGCAATGCCGCCCGCATATATAGTGCAGGTATAGAAACCCATGGTGTTAACCCAAAAGCCATACAGGTTATGGCCGAAGACCATATTGATATCTCGCACCATACCTCAAACAATGTTAATGAATACACAAGTATCCCTTTTGACGCGGTTATTACCGTATGCGATAATGCAAACGAAGCTTGTCCTTATTTTCCCGGCGAGGTAAAACGTTTTCACAACAACTTTCCCGACCCGGCAAAAGCTACAGGAACCGCTGAGGAAGTGTTGGCCGAATTCAGGCAGGTGCGAGACCTCATCAAGGTTTATTCACTCAATTTTGTAAACAGCTTTATCAATCAAAGCAATGAGCGCAAATAACTGTGCACCTGCTGCAGAGCGTAAGCGCCTTGGTTTTTTAGACAGATATTTAACGCTATGGATATTTTTAGCTATGGCTATTGGTGTGGGCATAGGCTACTTCCTACCCTCAACATCAGGCTTTATTGGTTCGCTTTCAATCGGTACCACTAATGTACCGCTGGCCATTGGTTTAATATTGATGATGTACCCCCCGCTGGCCAAAGTAAAATACGAAAACATGGGCGAGGTTTTTAAAAATACATGGGTTTTAAGCATATCGCTGCTGTTGAACTGGGTTATTGGTCCGCTGCTCATGTTTTTTTTGGCCATTACATTTTTAAAAGATTACCCTGAATACATGATTGGCCTTATATTAATAGGCCTTGCACGTTGCATTGCCATGGTAGTGGTTTGGAACGAGCTGGCAGAAGGTAACCGCGAATATGCAGCCGGATTAATAGCACTTAACAGTATATTTCAAGTGTTGTTCTACAGCATTTTTGCTTACCTTTTCATAACTGTACTTCCGCCCTACTTCGGGTTAAAAAGCTTAGAAGTGGATATTACTATTGTACAAATAGCCGAAAGCGTTGGTATATATTTGGGTGTACCTTTTGCAATGGGTATCATATCGCGCTACACACTTATCAAACTAAAAGGCGAGGACTGGTTTCAAAACCGTTTTGTACCGCTTATATCTCCCATAACCCTTATTGCCTTACTGTTTACCATAATGCTTATGTTCAGCTTGAAAGGTAACCTGATAGTAAATATACCTTTTGATGTACTGCGAATAGCATTACCCTTAGTAATTTATTTTACGGTGATGTTTGTTGCAAGCTTTTTCGCTGGCAAGTATTTTGGAGCAGATTATTCAAAGGCTACATCAATTGCGTTTACAGCCACAGGTAATAATTTTGAGTTGGCAATTGCTGTTGCAATTGGAGTATTTGGCATCAACTCCGGTCAGGCATTTGCGGGAGTAATCGGTCCGTTAGTAGAGGTACCCGCTCTTATAGCGCTGGTTAACCTCGCATTTTGGTTTAGAACAAAATACTATAGCAACTGATAAATTTTGCAACTAAAACAAGATGCAAGCGGCTATAAACCTATTTGCACCTTGCGTGTTGACGTTTTTAATTGCCGTTATATTGCTGCTCGGTTACCGGTTCCATCCAGTCAACCGGCGAACCATTTAGTTTCTCGTTCACTGCAATATGGCTCATGGCGGTTGTAGCCGTTGCACCATGCCAGTGCTTCTCATCAGGGTGAATGTAAATCACATCCCCCTGAAAAATATTCAGGCGCTCCTCTCCTTCTTTCTGCACCCAACCCGCTCCGGCGGTAACTATAAGCGTTTGCCCCAGCGGATGGCTGTGCCAGCAGGTGTGCGCACCGGGTTCAAAGGTAACCAGTAGGGAATATACCCTTGCAGGTGCCGGTGGTTCAAACAGTGGGTCAATACGCACTTGTCCGGTAAAATATTCGGGCGATGCATAGGTAGATGGCTGTGAGCCGATGCGTTTAATTTCCATAACTGTAGATTTTGCGACTAAGATAAGTAACAATACCTCGTAATGGCTCGTTATTTGCATTTAGGAGGGTATGAAACATAGTTGGCTAAATTTAGGTATTGCAAGCCTTTTGATAACAGCTATTGCGGCATGCGGGCTTGTACGTTCGGTTGGTAGAAAGCCGCAAGGTGAGATACTTGCCGGATATGACACTCTGCATAATTACAAAAACGGATCTTTTCAGAATACAGGCCAAAGGCTTGATTCGGCGGTCGACAGGCAACGTTGGCTATTTCTAAAAAGTCGCCCGGGCACTAAAAGGCCCTCGGCTGCTGTTCCCTTTATAAAAACCGATCTGAAAACTTTGAAAGCCTCCACGCCTACTATTGTATGGTTTGGGCATTCATCTATCTTGATTAAAACAGAACAAGGCAACATATTGATCGATCCGGTTTTTAGTAACCATGCCGGACCGGTACCGGGTTTTGTAACCGCTTTTAAGGGGACCAAAGAATACAAGGCCGAAGACATGCCGCCTATAGATGTGCTGGTAATATCGCATGATCATTATGACCACCTTGACTATCGCACTTTAAAAAAACTAAAAAGCCGCATTAAAATGGCTGTAGTACCTGTAGGCATAGGTGCCGACTTAATATACTGGGGTTTCGATCCTAAAAAAATAATTGAACTCAATTGGACGCAGGATGTAACCCTACCGGGTGGTTTACACATAACCGCTACGCCTGCGCAGCACAAAAGTAACCGTACGTTTGGCTCCACCAACAAAACGCTTTGGGCATCGTATATTATACAATCGGGCCCGTACAAGATATTTTACAGCGGAGACGGCGGTTATGGCCCGCATTTTAAACAAATTGGCAACAAATATGGCCCCTTTGATCTGGCGCTTCTGGAATGCGGGCAGTTCAGCCCCAACTGGCCATGGACACATTTGGTGTTTGGCGAAACCGCCAAAGCAGCTATTGATCTGCAAGCCAATTTATTGCAGCCTGTTCATTGGGGAAAGTTTGTTGAAGCCGATCACCCCTGGAATGAGGCCATAAAAAAATTGATACCAACTGCCGAAAAATTAGGCGTACCTTTAAACATACCTCGCATTGGTGAACCTTATGCCTTGGGTGACGAACCTAAAACCGATGTTTGGTGGGATTTTTATTAAGTCGGCTATTAAAAAAAGTGATGAACATCATCATAATTTATGGCGATTAAAAGACACTGCTAACATGTTTTATAAATAGTTTTGTTCAAAAATCACCAGCCATGAAACAGGATATCAGCAGCCTTGACGACATAAAACTTTTAGTGAATACCTTTTACGGTGGTGTACAAGAGGATAAACTAATAGGCCCTATATTCAATAATATTATTCAGGATTGGACACCACACCTGGAAAAGATGTATACGTTTTGGCAAACTGTTTTATTGGGCGATCATACTTACTTCGGCAGTCCTTTTCCACCTCATGCCAAACTGCCTGTACAACCCGAACATTTTGAACGCTGGTTGTTTTTGTGGCGCTCAACTGTTGATATGTTTTTTAAAGGCGAGAAAGCCGAAGAAGCCAAATGGCGCGGTAAAGCCATGGCCGAAATGTTTATGGCCAAAATAAGCTATTTCAGAGAGCGGCAAACCAAACCGCTTATTTAATTGGTCATTTGTCATTTGTCATTGGGCTTATCTGATCGCTATTGGGTATCGCAGTAAGCAATGTTCTCAACCGTGCAACTAATGACTAATGACAAATGCCTAATGACAAATGACCAATCCCAATGACTAATGCCTAATGACGAATGCCTAATGACCAACCGTGTAACATTTAGGCTATATGTTGCTTTATAGCTGTTTATCTTACTAATTTGTAGCCAGCTAATTAGTTGGTTGAGCATATCCCCCATACTGCATACCAACTGCATTTAGCCAGCAATTATACCAATTACCTAAAGCCGCGAGGTTTGTTTTTTTGATTTGACGAGGACGTTTTTACACGCCCTTTTGGTGCTATTGGTTTTTTGCTAAATACCCGTTACGAAACCCGTTTTTACTCAAATTATATATGAACTCAAATTTCTACAAAAAACCACCACTCAAAGGGTGGATCTATGTAGGCATCTTTGCGCTTACCCTGGCAGCGGTTGTTGCGGGGTGTATGGCCCGTAAAGGTGCCATTGTTAACACCCCTACCGGCATCATTCCATACAAAACATGGACCACCTATGGCGGCGGACCTGATATGTCGCGCTATACCGAGTTGAATCAGTTTACCAAAAACAACGTTAACCAGTTGCAGGTAGCCTGGCACTACCCCACCATGGACAATGTGGAATATAACTTTAACCCCATTGTGGTGGATACCGTTATGTACCTGATGGGCAAGAACAACTCGTTGATAGCTGTGAACGCAGTCAACGGTAAAGAAATCTGGATACACAGCGGCCTGGCAGGCATTACCCGTAAAGGGGTGAACTACTGGGAAAGTGCCGACCGAAAAGATCGCCGCCTTATATTTTCCCTGAACAATACGCTTCAGGAAATTGACGCGCTTACAGGCAAGTCTATCCTCAGCTTTGGCAACAATGGCTTCATCTCCTTAAAAAATGACCTGGGCCGCGACCCGGAAACCGTGAGTAGAGGTGCCTCACCCACACCGGGACAGCTTTTTGGAAATACCATCATACTGGGTTCGGCTCCGGGTGAGGGCTTGTTTTCTGCGCCCGGACATATTCGTGCCTACAATGTGCTCACCGGCAAACTGGAATGGATATTTCATACCATACCCCAACCACAGGAATATGGTTATGATACCTGGCCCAAAGAGGCTTATAAATACATAGGCGGCGTTAACTGCTGGGGCGAAATGTCGTTAGACAAGCAGCGCGGCATTGTCTACGTACCGCTTGGCTCCCCAACTTATGATTATTATGGCGCAGATCGTATTGGTGCCAACCTGTTCAGTGATTGTATTGTGGCTTTGGATGCGCGCACCGGTAAAAGGTTATGGCACTATCAAACGGTTCATCATGATATTTGGGATTATGATATCACCGCCGCGCCACAATTGATCACCGTTGATAAAAACGGCAAAAGCGTTGACGCGGTTGCCATAGCTACCAAACAAGGATTTTTGTATGTATTTGACCGAGTAACCGGTGATCCGCTTTTTCCGATAGAAGAACGCCCTGTTCCGCCGAGCGATGTTGCGGGCGAACAGGCCTGGCCAACACAACCGCACTCTACACTACCTCCATTCACCCGTCAGAAAGTTACAGTTGAAGATTTGAACCCTTACTGGACTCCCGGCCACGCCGACAGCATAAAACGCAAAGTAGCCGCGGCCAGATCAGGATTATTTACGCCATTGAGCGATAAATACGACGTGATTGCTATGCCCGGTGCCGTAGGCGGCGCTAATTGGGGCAACACCGCATCCAACCCTAAAAAAGGCATTGTGTATGTGGCCTCCATGAATCATGGTTCTATTTACAGATTAACTAAAACGCCGCCCCGCAATACAGCCATGTCTGCACAGGCAATATCTGCAGCGCAAACAGCATATGTACAAAATTGCCAAACCTGCCATGGCGCTAACCGCGAAGGTGCCGTTGGCCCGGCTATCAATAACATTGGCAACCGCGTTACTTTAGAAGCTTTTAAATCGTTAGTTGCTACAGGTAAAGGCCAAATGCCACCTTTCGCGCATATTGATGAGCAAACGCTTAATGGCATTTACCGCTTTATAACAGGTAATACATCTGCAGGTGGTCCTCCGGGCGGTGCTGGTCGTCCGGGTGGTTTTGGTAGCGCCCGCACAGCTACACCCGTGACCGGCCCCGTGGTAGCATCAGGTGGCGCGCCGGATGCTGTTGCTTTTAACACGCAGCGCCCTACCAAAATGTTAACAGACTATCCAGAAGGCGTAAAAAACTTTGATAGGTATACCACACCATATGGCTTGGCCAACACCGATCTGGTTACGCCGCCATGGACCACCATTACAGCGTACGATCTGAACAAAGGCACCGTACTTTGGAAAAAACCTATTGGTCAGGATGCGCGCATCCCTTTAAAAACAGGTCAGGAAGAAATGGGTGTGCCTGCAGGTTCGCAGCGTAAAAGCATGATCGTTACCTCAACAGGAATATTATTTGCCACCATTGCTAACGGCCAGATCTATGCTTTTGATGCAGAAAACGGAAAGGTGCTGTGGAAATATGATCTGCCGCGGGATACCGACGCGCCAATGAGCACCTACCAGGTTAACGGCAAGCAATACTTAATAGTACCCGCGCAAAGCGCCTTTGGCCCCGAAGCGGGCGACAGAGCAAAGCTACCGGACGCTTATCCATCGGGCTACGTGGTATTCACTCTCCCCGACAAAAAGAAATAGTCCTTTCCAAAACTTAAGAGAAGAAAATGAAACGTATCATTTCAACCATCATATTAGCCGGTTTAACTGCCCTATCATACGGGCAAGGCACGCCCGGCGATTTTACAGGGCGAGGCATGAGCCTCATTCCTGATTATACTTTTAAAGCTTCTGCCTTAAATGGTTTCCACACCCTCGGTAGTGGTAGCTGGCAGGCTGCAAACGGCCTTGTAACAGTCAAAGCAAATGGCGTTGGCTACTTAGTTTCCGACAAATCATTTCAGGATATACAATTACACACACTTTTTAAAGCAGATGCAAATACAGAAGTTGGCTTTTTGTTTCGCATGGAAAAAACCAGCGATGGGTACAAAGGCTTTCTGGTATCTGTAAAAGGTGCTGAAACAGGTTCATATAAAGTCACCTTAGATGCGCAGGGGAAAGAAAAAAGTCGTGAAAAATTGCGTAACGTAGGCGGCATTATCCGCCAGGCACCACCACTTGATCCCAATGCTCCTGCCCGACCCAGTGGCGGAGCACCGCGCCCCAGCGGTCCCGGCGGCGCTGCTCCGGCTGTAACATTACCGATTACCCGACCCGTTACTACTGTTGTGCCCGGCCAATGGAACCAGTTTGAAGGAATTATTGACCTTAACATGCTGCGCGCTTATTTTAATGATGGTGGCGAAAGCGGCGTTGCAGCCGAGGAAACTGATGGCAATTTCGGTGCGTTTGCTTTAATGGTGAATGGTAACGGGCAGGTGCAGTTTAATGAGTTAAGCTATCAGGATGTTGGCATCAAAACCCTGCTCAAAGAGCAAAGTTCGGCACGCTTTAAGGTACAGCAAATACAGGATATGTATTACTCATGGGCTGCGGGAGCGGGCGATTTTAACCGTGATGGCGTAATGGATGTAGTAGCCGGACCCATGATCTATTACGGACCGGAATTTACCCGCTCGCGTGAGATCGAGTTTGCATCTTCGGTAAGTCCGTCAAAAAACTTTACAGCCTACAATTGTCAATATACGTACGATTTTAACGGCGATGGCTGGCCCGATATTTTAACCGGCCCATCAACCAGCTATCTGTTCATCAATCCGAAGGGTGAATCGCGCCGTTGGGAAAAATACACGGTTGTTACAGGGGTACAGTCGGAAATTACATTGTTCCGCGATGTTGATGGCGATGGTAAACCAGAGTTGGTTTTTGGCGGTGGCGGACAAATGAAATATGCCAAGCCCGATCCATCAGACCCAACCAAACCGTGGATACAACGTGCTATTTCTGAACGTGGGTTAGCTAATGCCCACGGCATTGGCGTAGGCGATATTAACGGCGATGGCTTGATGGACATTACCAACGTTAATGGCTGGTGGGAACATCCAAAAAATGATGATGGCGTAATGCTGTGGGAGTATCACCCTGTAGCATTTGGCCGCTACGGTCACCGTGGCTCAAACGTGGGCGGCGCTACCATGGGCATTTATGATGTGAACGGAGATAAACTGCCCGATGTGGTGACCAGCCTAAATGCCCACGGTTTTGGCTTGGCCTGGTTTGAGCAAAAATGCGATGCCGCAGGTAAAATTAGCTTTGTGCGCCACATGATAATGGATGATTACAGCGCAAAAAATGCCGGCGGTGTAACCTTCTCTGAAGCACATGGCGCAGCATTTGCCGATATTGACGGAGATGGCATTCCAGATTTTATAACAGGGAAGCGCTATTTCAGTCACCTGGATACATTTTTAGATCCTGATCCGTACGGACCTCCGGTAACGTATGTGTACAAAACCGTGCGCGACCCTAAAGCGCCGGGAGGCGCAAGGTTTGTACCTGAGCTGGTGCATAACCGCTCAGGCGTAGGTTCGGACGTATTGGCTACAGATCTGAATAAGGACGGTGCCGTTGACATTGTTACGGCTACTAATCGCGGTGTGTTTATTTACTGGAACACCACAAAAGCAGGCGCTGCAAGAGCGTCAAGTAAAAAATAATTTTTTCGGTCAAATTGTATAATGGGCCCTCTCCGGAAACTTTCCGGGAGGGCTTTTTTGTTGTATTGCCATTGCGAGCGATAGCGTGGCAATCGTGAACTATGCATCGCGAACTATTCATACCGGGATACTTGGCAGCGTGAGATTGCTTCGTACCTCGCAATGACAAACTCGGTTTTAGCGTATATTGCAAACAGAAAATCGGCAGCTGCGTTTAATTAAATACGAAGTCATAACATGTTAATTAAAATATACCCTGAAAATCGAAACGAAAAAACCATACAACAGGTAGTGGAGGTGCTGCGCAAAGGCGGCATTATTATTTACCCTACCGATACGGTTTATGGTTTGGGGTGCGATATTACCAACCACAGGGCTATTGAGGCGATATGTAAAATAAGAAACATTAAACCCGAAAAGGCTAACTTTTCCTTTATCTGTTACGACCTCAGCCATATTTCCGACTATATAAAACCCATTGACAACACCACGTTTAGGGTACTGAAAAAAGCATTGCCGGGTCCGTTTACTTTTATATTTAATGCAAGCCACGCGGTGCCCAAACTGCTTAGCTCCAACAAAAAAACCGTAGGTATACGTGTACCCGATAATAACATAGCCCGCTGCATTGTGAAAGAACTGGGTAACCCTATCTTGTCTACCTCTATTCATGATGACGACGATGTGATTGAGTACTCATCTGATCCGGAATTGATACATGAGAAGTACGAGGGGCTGGTTGATATGGTAATTGACGGCGGTTACGGCGATAACATTCCGTCAACAGTAGTTGACTGCACCACAGGTGATTTTGAGATTATACGTGAGGGCAAGGGCGATCTGGAGATGTATTTGTAAAAGAAAAGCACCTGTTTTTTAGATGCTTTTCTCGTATAGAGAAGATCTATGGTGTCGCTCTCAAATATCCAACATATTGTACAGAACCCGTATCATAAATAACGGTTACATGGCTCCACCCGCCAGGTTCAATAACGCCGTAAAAATCCGGCTCATCAATTCCATCTGTATAATTGTAAACAGCAACCACTGTGCTAAAGCCGTCCGGATCATCTTCAACCCAAACCGCGTAAATTTTGCTGTTTTTAGTGAAATAGCCTGCTAAATAAGACTGCTCCTGAACGGTTGTTAAAAAGGTTTTTTCTGTTGCCAACGCTTTAGCGTTAACGTAGGGAGACGCGCATGTAAGCGCTAATGCTCCAAATACATAGATAATTTTTTTCATGATAACGTTTATTTTAAATCAATGTAGATAATATTCTTTAAAGAAAAAAATTAATTATTAATAGCATAAAATCACGTAAAAAACTACCAATAGTTAATATTTAGATTTATATTGATCATATCAGGTATTGCGCATTTATCTTGATAAAACATCTATTATTTTATGATTTAAAATTTGTATTGTTTTAACTGAAAATTTGAGTAACTTAAATAATCTTTTCACATCATTACCTTACAATGAATAAACTTGCCCTAAACCTCCTGATCATTTCAAGTACTTTATCAATCAGCAACAAAACATTCGCACAAGCCAACAACGGAACCGTAGCACGGACCGACACTGCAATATTTAAAGCAAGCACTTATGTTATTCAACCCAATGATAAACTGGATGACCTGCTGAAGAAAATGATCTCTTTTACCATTCAGCGAGATGGTAAGATAACAGCGCAGGGCGATACCATTGCACGCATATTTGTAGATGGTGAAGAATTTTATAGTGATTCGCCAGCCACAGCAGCACATATTTTAAGAGCCGATAAGGTAGAACTGGTAAAAGTTTACTGGCGCCTTGCAGATCAGGATGCGTTTACCGGTATTGACAACAGAAAAAGACAAAAAGTTATTAATGTAATTTTGAAAAAGTAGCAATTTAAACAATCAGCTTACTCTCAATCAGTTATTATATATTTAAACCTGATGTTACCTACTTAAAAGTTTGAGAAAAATCGTTTCACCCGTTTCATTTTCGTTTCACTATTTTTAATTAAACAGCTAACTATTAGCCAATTAAATAAAATATCGTCTCACATCGTTTCATATACTCACTGAAACGATTTAAACGGTTCTGAGGTAATTGATCTGGATGTTAGGCAACTTTTCCAAACGCCCTAAAACCTCGTTTACCTTCATTTTGCGCACACTTAACTGCATGCGGTAAAGGGTATCAAAGTCTTGCGCCAGTACGGTTAATTGGTTGTCTTTTACCATTCGCATAACCTCGTTCATGTGTTCATGAGCAAAGGCCACCTCATACACATCCTGAACAGAGCGTTCAATGACCGAAGCATGTTCAAGCACATCAATTGTGGCGTGTTTATATGCATTGATCAGCCCAGGAACCCCTAACAAGGTACCCCCAAAATAGCGCACCACAACTACCAGTATATTGGTGATGTCCCGGGATAACAAAACATTCAGAATGGGCCTTCCCGCGGTTCCAGAGGGCTCGCCGTCGTCATTAACGCGGAACACAGAGCGGTCTGTACCCAAACGCATGGCCCAGCAATGGTGGTTGGCCTTGGGATGCTCGGCCTTTAAACGACTAACATGCTCTTTGATCTCCGCATCTGAGGTAATAGGATAAGCAAAAGCTAAAAACTTACTCCCTTTATCGCGGAACAGACCTTCGCTGGGTGCTTTTATAGTATGATAGGTATCGTCAAACAGCATAAAATCAAACTAAGCATTATACCAAACTTGCAGCAGGTCATTGCCGCATTGTACTTCGTCTGTTTTGGTTCCGGTTAAAAGTGGTGCCGGTATGCCATGGTGTAACAAGGGCCTGCCGGTGAATACACGGGCCTCATCCCACATCCCCGCCTCAATAAAAGTGCGTAAGGTATGCGCGCCCCCTTCAATAATAACCGACTGTATATCCTGCAAATACAACTGATACATGATGTACTGTGGTACATATCGGTTAAAATCTTCCAGGGCGATGTATTTATTCTTACCGTGTGTATCGGTCTTGATCTCATTGAAAATGAGCGTCTCTACAGATTGGTCAAACAGATGCAAATTAGGATCGAGTTCTAACCTACGGTCAATCACCACACGTTTGGGGTTACGGCCCTCTGCATAGCGCACGTTCAACTGTGGGTTATCAATGGCGGCGGTATTCTTACCTACTAAAATAGCATCCTCTTCCGTGCGCCACTGGTGCACCAGTTGGCGTGATTCAGCGCCGGTTATCCAAAACTGACTGTTGTCACCAGGCGCGAAAAAGCCATCGGCAGTTTGCGCCCACTTTAAAATAATATAGGGCCGGTGCTGTTGCACGCGGGTAAAAAACCTGCGGTTAAGGTGGCGGCACTCCTGCTCCAACACACCTAATTCTACCTCAATACCTGCTTGCTGTAACTTCTCTATACCTTTTCCATCTACCTGGTCAAACGGGTCGCGGCAGCCTACAACCACCTTGGGTATGCGGTGTTTGATGATGAGATCAGCACATGGCGGCGTTTTGCCATAGTGAGCACAGGGCTCAAGAGAAACGTATATTGTAGATTCGCGAAGTATCTCAGCGGCGTTATCAAAACGGCAAAACACATCATTTACAGCATTCACTTCTGCATGTGGACCGCCATATTTTTGATGGTATCCCTCTCCCACAACAATACCATTATGCACAATCACCGATCCTACCATGGGGTTAGGACTAACAGAGCTTTTACCTTGCGCTGCAAGGTCAAGGCAGCGGCGCATGTATATTTCGTGGGATGGCATAGTACAAAAGTAGCTTTTTATGTTACTTTGCACTATGCAAACCGTTAAAGATGTATTTGTGAGCTATTCAGCACAGTTGAGCGACCTGTATGACAAACAAGAAGCCGACGCAATAACTTTAACGGCGCTAAGGGAGATAACCGGACGATCAAGCGCTTACATCAAAGCATTTCCTGACGATGATATAACACCTGAAGAGCAAACCAGACTTTCAGATATATTAAAGGAGCTGGCTAAAGGCCAGCCGCTTCAATATGTTTTAGGGCATACTGAGTTTTATGGGCTGCCCTTCAAAGTAAACCCTGCTGTACTGATACCCCGCCCCGAAACTGAAGAGCTGGTTGACTGGGTATTGAAAAGCGATTTAAGCGTTGATAGTCCCAATATTTTAGATATTGGCACGGGTAGCGGCTGCATTGCCATCAGCTTAAAAAAGATCTTAGCTAATGCAAAGGTATGGGCCATGGATATTTCGAACGAGGCTTTGCAAACCGCAAAAGCAAATGCTGAACTCAATGAAGTTGAAGTAAACTTTATTGAAACAGATGTTCTGCAACAATCCACCCTTAACCTTTTGCCTTTTACCTTTAACCTCATCATCTCTAACCCGCCATACGTAACGCCGTTTGATAAAACCCAAATGCATACTAACGTAACAGATTTTGAGCCGCACACTGCCTTGTTTGTTCCGCAACATGATCCTTTGCTTTTTTATAAGGCAATAGCAGACCTGGCTTTGAAAAAACTCACAAAAGGCGGACTGCTGTTTTTCGAGATCAACGAAAGTTATGGCAATGAAACTGTTGACATGCTGAAAAACAAGGGCTTTGAAAAAATTGAGTTACGAAAAGATTTGAGCGGTCGTGACCGTATGATCAAAGCTGTATTATAATATTTTTGTAGCTTTATACATCCCAACTTACTACCATGGAAAGACAAAAATTTCACTACGCTACCGTATCTGATGCTATTGAACAACTCCGCAAACAAGGTTTCAGCTGCGATTTCAACCTAAAGCAAAACCAATTGATGGTTGGCGAGCAGGCTTATACTGCTGATGAATTTGAGATAGTTGATGTGTACAGGTACGAAGGCCAAACCGATCCTGCTGATGAAGCAACTGTTTATGCATTGGCATCACCATCGGGCGTTAAAGGTATATTGGTAGATGGCTACGGCGCTTCAGCAGATGAAGCATCCGAAGAAACACTAAAACGCCTGCATTACAAATACCAGCAATCAGGCAAATAAAGCGTCTTTTATTTGGCGAATAGTAGGTTATCATTATATTAGCTATCGGTAAACGAAAATATTTTTCCGGTTGCCGCCACTATTGATGACCAACTTTCTCGCGAATCCCCAAAACGCTATAAAGCATAGCTTGCATTGGCTATTGCTTTTATTGGCATTACCCTGCTTTGCACAAAACAAACAGATTGACAGTTTAAAAACTGCGCTTAACAAAACCAAACAAGACACATCCCGCATCGTCCTTTTAAAAGAAATTGCCTCAGCTTATACACAGGTTGACCTAAATCAAAGATTAAAATATGCAAAATTAGCGGCACAGCTGGCGGGTAAACTTCACGACCAAAGATCAATTGCTGATGCATACTTGAGCATTGGTACCGCATACGGAATACAGGGTAAGCTTGATAGCGGTATTATGTACTTTCAAAAAGCCTACAGCACAGCCGCTAAAATAAACTATGAAATGGTTATGGGTAAAAGCCAAACCAACATGGGCTTTGCAAATGACAAACTGGATAATGCAAAAGAAGCTATAAGCTGTTACTTTGTTGCGCTTAATATATTCAAAAAAATAAAATACCTGCCTGGTATAAATCAATGCTATACCAACATCGGCTCGTTGTACTTTGACCGTGGGCAACCCGCTTTAGCAAAAACTTACTTTGACGAATGCCTTAAAACCTATACGGCCGACAAAGATGAACGAGGTATTGCCTACGCACTTTATAATTTAGGCAATTGTTACCAGGACTTAAACAAGAATGAACTTGCACTAACCTACCTGGATAAAAGTTTAACAATACGTAAAAAGCTTAATGATGTTAATGGTGTAGGTTTGGTACAGCGTGCCAAAGGTTTGGCCTATTTACATTTAAAAGAGTATGATTTAGCCATAGCTAATTTAGACAGTGCACTAACCGCAATGGTAACCCTTCAGGATACCTATCAGCAGGCAGCAGTTATGCTGGCTCTTTCACAAGTTTACAGGGCGACGGGAGATTATGTAAAGGCGGAGTATAATGCCCTTAAAGGCTTGAAAATTTGTCGCGAAATAAAAACCAAAAATGGCATTTCATTAATGCTACACGAACTGATCAAGGTTTATAAACAGAAAAAAGATATAAATAAAGCATTTGCGTATCAATCAGAATATGTTGATATAATAGATAGCTTACGAAATGAAAAGCTGGTAAAGGATATTACTGTTGTTGAGTTTAAAAGGGTTAAACAAGAGAACACGGCCCTTGCCGATAATAACAGAACTATAAAATCAGAAAACACGGGCTATCTAACTAAATTACAGCAGTATAATAACATATTGGTTATTATTATAGCAACATTAGCCTTTGTAACGCTTGCTGTTGTGGTACTTTACAAGCGCAATAAGGAAAAGCAAATTGTAAATAAGCAGCTCATTCAACAAAAGGAAGAAATAGCTCACATTAACAAAGAGCTGGAGTTGCTTAATGAAGAGATCAACGCCCAAATGGAGCTTACCACTAGTCAGAATGCCGAATTGGAACGCCTCAACTCCGTAAAAAATAAATTCTTCTCTATTATATCTCATGATCTGCGTGGGCCGCTCAACACCCTGCATACATTGTTCAAAATATACCGCGAAGGAGATATCAAAGAGGATGAGTTGCGCGCGCTGCTTGGCCGGTTGGAAGATACTATACTAACAACGGGTGCATTCCTTGATAATTTGTTAGAGTGGTCAAAGAGTCAACTGGAGGGTATAGTGGTTAGAGCCGAAGATTTTGATGTAAAAGACACCATCACGGATAATCTGCACCTTTTCCAAACCAAAATTGAGTTTAAAGGACTTAAAGTAAATAACAAGGTAAAGCATCCCGTAATTGTATATGCCGACCCTAACATGATCCGTTTAGTGATCAGGAACCTGCTGTCAAACAGTGTTAAATTTTGCAGTACCGGCGATAAGATTGAGATAGCTTCAAAAATTGACGGGAATGATGCCGTTATTACAATTAAAGACACCGGCCCTGGCATAAACGAAGCGGAGGTTGAAAAATTATTTAGTCTGGAACATGCAGTTAGCTTAACTGATCAGGGCGAAAAAGGCAACCGACTGGGTTTAATACTTTGCAGGGATATGATAGCTCAAAATAACGGTAGTTTGACCTTACAAACCAAATTGGGTATTGGTACTACCTTTACTATAACGCTGCCGGGCAGTAAGCAAGCTCAAACGTTATTTTAACAGCGGGTCTTTCTCTTTAGCAAATACGTTATAAACCAATTTATCCAGTACACCGGGAATTAGTTTACTTAACAACACGGTAAGTTTTCCCTGCCCGGTCATGATGAGAGTGCGAGCACGGTTTTCAACGCCATCCACAATTATAGTGGCTACCTGTTCTGCGGTCATCATTTTTTCTTCTTGCAGCATGCTTTCGCCCTGTTGAATACCGTCTTTGTTTAATGCGGTGTTACGTATATTGGATGCCGTAAAACCCGGACAAGCCGTAAGTACATTTACACCGGTTTTTAGGTTCTCTACGCGCAGTGCATCCAAAAAACCATTCATAGCAAATTTAGAAGCCGAGTAACCAGTACGACCAGGCAAACCCTTGTAGCCGGCAATGGACGATACACCTACGACGGTGCCTTTGGTTTTTAAAAGTTCTGGCATGGCATATTTGGTGCAGTACACCATCCCCCAAAAGTTAACATCCATTAACGATTTGAGCACCTGCACATCGGCATCATTAAACAATGCACGCATAGAGATACCGGCATTATTAACCAATACATCTATTTTTCCGAAAGTTAGGACGGTTTGCTTTACAAGTTGCTCGCAGTCGCTTTCATTCACAACATCGCACTGTACAGCTACGGCTTTAATATTATATTGTTTTTCAAGAGATTGTGCTATTTCGCAAAGTGTAACGTATTGCCTCGCTCCTAAAACTAAATTAGCGCCGCGTTTGGCAAATTCTGTAGCTAATGCTTTTCCAATGCCCGATGAGGCACCTGTAATAATTACCGTTTTATCTTTCAACTTCATATTGCGCCGGGTACAGCTGTATGCCCGGTACTTTTATTTCAGGCAGTTTAAACAGGTACTTGGAAGCGAAGATAAACATAGCACCATAAAATTGCTTTATGAAAGTCCAGCTAAATTTTGGTGCGTGCGAACTTTTCAAGTTAATGACGTAGGTTTTCGGGTAGTAAAAATTCTTAAAACCGGCTAAGCGCATACGGTAGGAGAAATCAATATCATAACCATATTGAAGAAAACGTTCGTCAAAGCCACCTATCTCATTAAAAACAGAACGGCGTACTAACATGAATGCGCCATTCAAAATATCAATTTCTGAAGTTTGAAACTCCTGCACCCACTCCTTATGATTACGATTGGTTAAACGCGATTTTGGAAAATGTTTTGCCAAACCGGTAAGCTTAAAAAAGCTCACCCAGGGCTTGGTAAGTCCTCTGTTTGACTCTTGTAAAAATGTTCCTTGCGGTCCTAACATACGTACACCCAGGCCGCTAACATCCTTGTGTTCATTCAGGTAGGCAGTGACCTTTTCTAAGGTCTCTTTTCCTAAAATAACATCAGGGTTGACTATTAAAACATACTCGCCTCTTGAAGCCTGTATACCACGGTTTGCAGCCCTAGCCATTCCCTCGTTAGCTTGATTTGTTATTGTACGGAACTGCGGGTATTGCGTTTCAAGCATGATCACACTATCATCTGTTGAAGCATTATCTACTATAATAACTTCATTATCAATATCATTTAGCGATTTGATAACCGAATTAAGCGTAAGTTTCAACAGATCACATCTGTTATGATTTACAACAACAACTGATAGCTTCATATTACTTGGTTAAAGAGTTCTCGTAAGGAACACGCGTTACGATAGATCTGCCTAAGGTGATCTCGTCTACGTACTCCAACTCTCCTCCAAAAGCTATGCCACGGGCTATAGTTGAAATGGTGATGTTAAAGGGTTTTAATTTTTTGTTCAGATAGAATATAGTGGTGTCACCTTCCATGGTAGCGCTCAGGGCGAATATCACCTCTTTCACCTCTCCATCTTTAAGGCGTTCCACCAGCGAATCCACCTGAAGATCGGTTGGACCTACGCCATCCATTGGCGATATCAAACCGCCTAATACATGGTACAATCCGTTAAACTGACTGGTATTTTCAATGGCCATCACGTCGCGGGTATCTTCCACTACACATATTACACCCGCATCGCGTTTGGGGGATGAACATATCTCGCAAATAGCGGTATCTGATATGTTATGACAGGTAGCACAAAACTGTATCTCGTTGCGGAGTTTAGTTATAGCGCCACTGAATTGTTCAACCTCCTGCTTATTTTGGTTAAGCAGATGCAGCACTAAACGCAAGGCGGTTTTTTGGCCCACGCCCGGCAATTTCGAGAACTCGGCTACTGCATTTTCCAAAAGTTTGGAGGAGAAATTCATGTTGCGAAAGTAAGAAATATTAGGTAAATCGCTTACAGTTCGCAAACACAAACCGTCATTGCGAGGTACGAAGCAATCCCAAACTTTGCAGGCCGGAATGCCCTTTTCAGAGATTGCTTCGTACCTCGCAATGACGCTTGGGTTAAAAATACCTACAAATAAATCATGACATCCGGCATACTTTTATCGTTCATTATAGGCTACTTTTTAGTGTTGTTACTCATTTCATGGCTCACCTCCCGTAAATCAGCAGATAACGACACCTTTTTTGTTGCCAACCGAAACTCTAAATGGTATCTGGTAGCTTTCGGTATGATAGGCACTGCCTTAAGCGGTGTAACGTTCATATCTGTACCGGGTAAAGTTGGCGCGCCAAGCGGTGACCAGTTTGCTTATTTTCAGTTCATTTTGGGTAACGCGGCGGGGTTCATCATAGTAGCAACGGTATTACTGCCCTTGTATTACCGCATGAAGCTGACATCAATTTACAGCTACATTGAACATGCACTGGGCACCTGGAGTTATAAAACCGCTGCGGGCATATTCCTGATCAGTCGCACAATTGGTTCAGCATTTAGGCTCTATTTAGTGGTTATTGTTTTACAGCGATTTATATTCGATAGTTACGGCATTCCGTTTTTCGCAACAGTGATAATTTGTTTGCTGCTGATATGGGGTTACACCTTTAAAGGCGGCTTAAAAACCATTATTATAACCGATAGTTTGCAAACGCTGTTCCTGGTATCATCAGTATTTTTGTCCATTTACTTCATCTGCCGAAGTTTGGATATGAGCGTTTTTGAAGCTGCCGAAGCAGTAAAGAACAGCAGCTACTCTAAAGTGTTTTTCTTTGATAATTTCCTCACCAGTCACTTTCATTTCGGCAAACAATTTATTGGCGGCATGTTTATCACCATAGGCATGACGGGCCTTGATCAGGACCTGATGCAGAAAAATCTCAGTCTTAAAAACATCCGCGAAGCGCAAAAAAACATGTTTAGCTTCACCGGGGTCTTCGTAGTGATCAACATTTTCTTTTTATGTGTAGGCGCCATGTTGTATATGTACGCAACAAAATACGGCGTTACGGTTGAAAAAACCGATTACCTCTACCCTACCATCGCCTTAAAGTATTTAGGAGTGATACCCGCTATAGTTTTTATGTTGGGGCTAACCGCTGCTACCTTTGCCACTACCGATTCGGCACTTACCGCGTTAACCACCTCGTTTTGTGTTGACTTTTTAAATTTTAACAAAGGAAAAGATGTTAACAGCAAAGCCAACGTTGCCACGCGGCACTATGTGCACATCGGCTTTTCCGTGCTACTGTTGTTAACTATAGTTATTTTTAATTCGATAAATAACGATGCTGTAGTAAGCGCCATATTCAAAGTGGCATCATACACGTACGGGCCATTGTTAGGCTTATACTCGTTCGGGTTGTTTATGAAGAACAGGCAGGTTAGAGATAAATTGGTGCCGTTTATCTGTTTAATATCGCCGGGTATTTGTTATTACCTCAGCTCGCATTCAACGGAATTATTCGGTTATACTTTTGACAACGAGTTGATATTGGTTAACGGCATTATTACGTTTATTGGGTTACTGCTTACCTCACAAAAAAAGCAGTTTATTGCGGCGTAAAATTTCGCCATTAATATTTTTGAAACAGACACACAACAATTAAGGTTAAAGAGAGCTATGACAGGAGAAGAAAAATTAAGAAGAGCATTTGATAACAAAAACTGGCAGGAAATAAAGGTTAGCGACTCGTGGCAGATATTTAAAATAATGGCTGAGTTTGTAGATGGGTTTGAAAAGCTGGCTAAAATTGGCCCATGTGTTTCCATATTTGGTTCGGCACGTACAAAAACAGATCATCCTTATTATCAAATGGCCGAAGATATAGCACGTATGCTAACCGAACGCGGTTACGGTGTTATATCGGGCGGCGGGCCCGGTATTATGGAAGCTGCAAATAAAGGCGCTTACGAGGCCGGTGGTAAATCAGTAGGTTTAAATATAGAACTACCTTTTGAGCAATTTCATAATAAATATATTGACCGCGATAAGCTGTTAGAGTTTGATTACTTCTTTGTGCGCAAAGTAATGTTCATGAAGTACTCGCAGGGATTTATTGTACTGCCCGGCGGTTTTGGCACTATGGATGAAGCTTTTGAAGCCATGACGCTGATACAAACAGGCAAGATAGCCCGCTTCCCGATTGTATTTGTTGGTACCGACTACTGGGGAGGCTTGTTTGATTGGGTAACCAAAAATATGTTAGAGAAAGAGCACAACATTCATCCGGATGACTTGAACTTATACCGTTTGGTAGATACGGCTGAAGAAGCAACAGAACACATTTTCCGTTTCTACAACAAGTATGTATTGAAGCCAAACTTCTAAGCTATTATAAAACAGCAGGTTTGTATTTATTTTTTTCGTTAAACCGCTTGGATATAATATTTTTGGCGCCCAATGGAATTATCTAAAACGCAGAAGAAAACCGGGTTAGGTTTTATTTTTGCCACGCTATTAATTGATGTTACAGGTTTGGGCATTATCATTCCGGTGGTGCCAAAATTGATAGCTCACCTAATTAATGGCGATCTGAGCCATGCCTCTGCCTACGCAGGCTGGCTAACGGCATCTTACGCCATAATGCAGTTTGCTTGCGCGCCGTTAATAGGTAATTTAAGCGACAGGTTTGGCCGCAGGCCGGTGCTGCTATGTTCGTTAGTTGGGTTTGGTATTGACTACCTCTTTTCGGCTTTTGCGCCAACTATTGCGTGGCTATTTGTAGGACGTATTGTGGCAGGTATTACCGGTGCAAGTTTTACAACCGCAACTGCCTACATTGCCGATGTTAGCGAACCAGAAAAACGCGCCCAAAACTTTGGCATGGTGGGCGCAGCGTTTGGCGTGGGGTTTATAGTAGGCCCTGTTATTGGTGGTATACTGGGTAAATATGACATGCATTATCCGTTTATCGCAGCTGGTATATTGGCATTTATAAATGCTATATATGGTTATTTTACGTTACCGGAATCTTTACCTGTAGAGAACCGCCGTCCGCTTGATCTGAAAAAGATAAATCCGTTTACCTCTGTTTTTCAATTGCGTAAATATGATGCTGTATTAGGATTAGCTGTTGTATTATTCCTGGTGTATTTTGGAGCACAGGCTGTTCAAAGCGTATGGACCTTTTATACCATGTACCAGTTTAAATGGAACGAAGACTGGGTGGGTTACTCGCTTGGTTTTGTGGGCCTAATGATCGGCGCCGTACAAGGCGGACTTATCAGAGTAATATTACCAAAGTTAGGCGAAGAGCGCGCTATATGGATCGGGCTATTGTTATATGCTACAGGATTGTTGCTATTCGCTTTCGCTACTAAGGGGTGGATGATGTTTGCCATTTTAGTGCCCTATTGTTTAGGTGGCATAGCCGGGCCTGCTTTACAAGGATACATGAGTAACCGCGTACCAGCCAATGAACAGGGCAACTTGCAAGGCGGCTTAACCGGTTTAATGAGCCTTAGCTCAATATTTGGACCGTTGTTAATGACAGAAGCCTTTCATGTTTTTACAACTCCCGGCAATTTACATTTCCCAGGGGCGCCGTTCGCCATCGGTTCTTTGGTAATGTTAACAGGCGCTCTTTTAGCAATAAGGAGTTTTAAAAGAAACACTAAGTTAACTTAATGGTTATTGGTATAATTTAATTTCAGCACTTTATACAATTATGCCCGAACTGCTAACGCCCGACCACGATTCAACATCCAATAACAAACCTAAAAAGCGGTCGGCTGCGCTTGGCTTTATTTTCATAACCATTTTTATTGATGTATTGGGTTTAGGCATTATTGTGCCTGTATTACCCAAGCTTTTAGAAACTCTTGGCCATATTGATGTGAGTACGGCATCAAAATACAGCGGCTGGCTCAACTTTGTTTATGCCAGCATGCAATTACTGTTTGCATCAGTTATTGGTAGTTTAAGCGATAAATACGGGCGCCGGCCGGTATTGCTTATCTCTTTACTGGGCTTTAGTATTGATTATTTATTTATGGCCTTCGCACCTACTATCGCCTGGCTGTTTGTAGGGCGTTTTATAGCGGGTGTGGCTGGTGCCAGCAACGCCACGGCTACAGCATACATTTCTGATATCAGTACAGGTGACAAACGCGCTGCCAACTTCGGATTAGTGGGAGCCGCTTCAGGCTTCGGACTAATTATCGGTATCGGGTTGGGTGCCTATCTGGGTGACCTTAATCTTAAATTTCCGTTCTTAGCGGCAGCCGGTTTTGCATTTTTTAATGCATTGTATGGCTTTTTTGTACTACCCGAATCATTAAAACCAGAACATCGCCGCAGCTTTAACTGGAAAAGGGCTAACCCTGTTGGCGCCTTAGTAAACATATTTAAACGCCACCCTGAACTTGGCGGATTGATTAGCGTACTAACGCTGGTTTACACGGCACAGAAGTCGGTTGAATACCTTTTGTCATTTTATTTGTTTGAAAAATTTGAGTGGACAATAAAAAGCGTTGGTACACTCGGCATTTTTATAGGTGTAGTGCTGGCAGCCATACAAGGTGGGTTAATAAGGTATACAATACCTAAATTCGGTCAGCAAAAAAACATTATAGCCGGATTTATTTTTTACGCTATCGGGCTGATACTTATAGCCTTTGCCAATAAAGGTTGGATGATGTATGTATTTATGATCCCCTATTGCCTTGGCGGTATAGGCGGCCCGGCACTACAGGCCTTCGCTACAGAGCGCGTTCACAAAAACGAGCAGGGTGAACTGCAGGGGGCCATTACTATTGTACAAAGTTTGAGTGTTATTATTGGTCCGCTATTGTTTGGTTATACATTTTATGCTTCTACCAACAATAAAGACACGTGGTATTTCCCTGGCTTCTCTTACGCTATAGGTGCAGGAATGGTGTTAATAGCCCTGTTTATTTTAATAAGAATATTTAAAAAGTACGAGGGGAGAAAAAACAGCGCGGTTACTCCAGACCACTTACCCCTCCCGAAATAACGAATTTCATCATATCCGCAGCGTTTTTATCAATTGGTTTTACTTTGTCTGCCGCTACTATAACCACTTGTCCCGCAAATGAGTACGACATTGGAAGATATACCGCTACCTCGCCAGGCAGCCCAAGTTTTGTCAGATCTTTTTGAACTAAAAAACCGATCTTTTTCAAGCCAAATTCATTCACCTCTATAATTACCGCTTCACTGAATTTTTTTTCATCGCCTACAAAAGCAACGGTGAGATCTTTTATGGAAGAATATAGAAATTTAAACAGCGGCAACTTATTGATCCAACGGTGAAACCATTTTTTAATAGGATCAGTAACCACATTGGTAACCAGCACGCCAGCTATCATGATCAGCACAAAAACGTTCAGGATACCCAGCCCCGGAATATGTATAGGCTTACCGGTTTTGCTGTCGGCGAGAATTACTTCACTAATATTAAGGGCGTTATCAATAGTAGAAACGGCCCAGTAAATGAGAAAAATAGCTGCACCAATGGGTACAACTACGATAACGCCTTTCAGAAAATAATTTAACAGCGCACCAAGAACCTTCTTCATTTCTTTTCC
The DNA here is from genome assembly GCF_002797815.1 of Mucilaginibacter auburnensis. Lineage (NCBI taxonomy): Bacteria > Pseudomonadati > Bacteroidota > Sphingobacteriia > Sphingobacteriales > Sphingobacteriaceae > Mucilaginibacter > Mucilaginibacter auburnensis. Next base: position 1,886,963 of record NZ_PGFJ01000001.1, on the reverse strand, counting down.
GAATATTTCTATTCGTAAAAGTACACCCTTTTTACTCTTTGTGAAATATTAGTTAAAATTTCATAAGGTATAGTCCCAATCTGCGTAGCGAGCTCTTCTATGCGATAAACGTTGTTGAATATTATTACCTCATCACCTTCTTCTACCGGAATACCTGTAACGTCAATCATGGTCATGTCCATTGAAATATTGCCAATGGTTGGTGCCAAGCTACCGTTTACCAGCATTTTGCCAACACCATTGCCAAACGCCCGCAAATATCCATCCGCGTAGCCTATACGCACCGTAGCAATTTTGCCGTTGTCGGCCATCATGCCTTTGCGCGAATAACCAACTGTATCGCCGGCAATAACTTTGCGCACTTGCGATACACTTGTTTTTAAACTTGCTATGGGTTGTAAACCATTATCGGTAGGCGAAATAGCCGCATCAACACCATAGAGACCAATACCTAATCTCACCATATCATATTGTGCAGCTGGCCAGCGGGTAATGCCGGAGGTGTTGCACAAATGTTTAATAACGGTGTAGCCCAAAGCCTCCTCAATTTTTTTGAAAGCAGCTTCAAAACGACTTATCTGTATACTGGTAAAACCATCATGTTCAGCAGCATCACTTGCTACCAAATGAGAAAACACAGATGTTACGCGAATGTATTTGTTGATCTCCAGCATATCGCATAGCGTATCTATCTCAAAGTCCTCAAACCCCAGCCGATGCATACCGGTATCAATCTTAATATGAACCGGATATGATGATACTTCGTTAAGTTGCGCGTATTTTACAAACTCGTCAAGCAAGGCAAAGCTGTACATCACTGGTTGAAGTTTGTATTCTACCATTTTTTCAAAAGCCGAATACTCGGTATTCATCACCACAATAGGTACTGTTATACCGGTTTGCCGTAAGGAAACACCTTCATCTACATAGGCTACGGCTAAATAATCAACCTTGTTATATTGCAGCATATTGGCCAGTTCAAAAGTGCCACTGCCATAGGAGAAAGCCTTCACCATTGCCATCACTTTAACGCCGGGCTTTAATTTAGCCTTATAATAGTTGAGGTTGTTCAGCAAAGCATTGAGGTTGATCTCCATCACAGTTTCATGATTTTTTTGAGAAAGCAACCTGCTTATCCGCTCAAATTCAAAACTGCGGGAGCCTTTGATCAGGATGGTTTCGTCCCTGAATCTGAGGTTTTGTAGTTGAGCTAACAGGGCGTTGGTATCGGCGAAGAAATGCTTGTCCGCCAACTGTATCATTTCCTGCCTTTTCATCAAGGCTTCGCCTACCCCTATAAATCTGTCTATGCTTTTACTCTTTACCAGATCTGCCACCTGAGCGTATAACACATCCTCCGGCAAACCTGATTGGAAAATGTCAGACAGGATTAGTGTTCGTTTTTTGTGCTGATTTTGCTGATTTAAAAAATTAAGCGCTATCTCTAAAGATTGTATGTCGGAGTTGTAGCTATCGTCAATAACAGAACAGTCATTAGTACCTGTTTTAAGTTCTAAACGCATACTAACCGCACTAAGCCGTTCTATGCGCTTATCTGCCTCCACTGCCGAACATCCCATTGCCAGCATAGTTGCCCAGCAAGTTACAGCATTCTCAACAGAAGCCTGATCTGTAAAAGGCACCAGGCACTCAATTTCCTGCTCATTATATATAGCGCGCAGATAATAACTCTTGGAAATAACCGTCTCGCTAAATACATAAAGGTCGGCCTGGCGGAAGGTACGGCTCCAGGTGAAGCATTTATCCGCCACAATTTCATCCTTAAATGGCGTTACCTGGTCATAGTTGTAAATAACCAATTTGCAACCCACAAACAGCTTTAGCTTCTCGCGTATTTTGTCTTTAAAGTCTTCAAAACCCTCGTTATGCGCAGGACCCAGGTGCGTAAGTACGCCAATTGAAGGTTTAATAATTTCTTTAAGCCGGCCCATTTCTCCCGGCATAGAAATGCCTGCTTCAAAAATCCCCAGATCGTTCTTTTCGGTTATCTGCCAAACAGAAAGCGGTACCCCTATCTGAGAATTATAGCTTTTTGGATTACGCACTACATTTTTGTCAATAGCGAACAATTGGTAGAGCCACTCCTTAACAATGGTTTTACCATTACTGCCCGTAACGCCAATAACCTCCAGATCAAACCTTTCGCGATGATAGGTAGCCAATTGCTGCAAGGCAGTCAAAACATCCGGAACAATTAAAAAATTGGCCGAAGGCAATTTAATTTCCGGCCCCTGCTTAACCACAAAATTGCGTACACCGGCAGCATATGCTTCAGCAATAAAAGCATGGCCATTGCGCCGTCCGCTTAACGCAAAGAACAAGCCATCCGCTGCGTTTGTAATACGGCGGCTATCTGTAAGTAATATGCTAATAGCATCATCGTTGATAATGTCGCCATCGGCTTTAATAATATCTTTAACCTGCTGAATAGAGTATTGATTGCTGAGCATAAGTAGATGCTAATTTGCTTATATTTCCCGGCAATAGAAGAAATTTTTGGCAATTTTGGTTTTAATGGACGTTCCAAAAAAACAAAAAATTATAGATGAGAAGTTAGCGCTTGAAAAAGCGGGGCATTACTGCGCCTATCAAGAGCGCTCGCAACAGGAGGTTAGAGATAAATTATATGATTGGGGGCTCTGGCCGGCCGCAGTTGAAAACATTATTGTTAAACTGATAGAAGAAGGTTTTTTAAACGAAGAACGCTTTGCCAAAGCTTATGCAACCGGCAAATTCAGGCAGAAAGGCTGGGGTAAGATCAAAATTAAACAAGGTTTGAAGCTCAAAAGAGTACCTGATATTTTGATAAAAAAGGCGCTAAATACCATTGATGCCGATGCGTACGAAGTAACTTTAAGGACCATTATTGAAAAAAAAGCAGTTTTGCTCAAAGAAAAAGATGGCTATAAACGCCGTTACAAGCTGCAGCAATATGCTTTGAGCCGTGGTTTTGAGGCCGACTTGATTTTAGATATTTTGAAAGCCAGCGAGTTATGAAAACATTAAAAAAAAGTTTATTTTTTCCTTGCGGGATGTTCAATTCTGTCTATATTTGCACACCGCAACGCAGAAACGCAGACACGGAAACACCAATGCGAAAGTAGCTCAGTTGGTAGAGCACGACCTTGCCAAGGTCGGGGTCGCGAGTTCGAATCTCGTCTTTCGCTCCAATAACTCCCTTCTGATCAAACAGAGGGGTTTTATTTTTAAAAGGTTAACACCTGCTCAGATGGTGGAACTGGTAGACACGCAGGACTTAAAATCCTGTTCCCGTAAACGGAGTGCGGGTTCGATTCCCGCTCTGAGTACTGAACGGGAAAGACGCGATGGCTCGCGATCTTTCCCGTTTCTTTTTTGCCCTAACTCATTGTTTATCTGATATATTAACATCGCTACTTCATTGATTCGACGGGTTCGATAACTTTTCCCGTCAAATTGCAATTTCTCCCGAAATATCGAACCCAGCAAGGTTCTTTTCATGATAGCGTTCCCGTCCTCATATATACTTTCCAACCTAGAAAGTGCCTTTACAGCCTTTAAAACCATGCTATCTATACTTGCCGTGTTCGATTTCTGTATCTTCAGGTCCGACAAGGCTGCCTCCAGCCTTTTTAGCTTTTCATCACATTCTTTTTTCATCAACGCATAGTCTTCCGGCTCCAGCTTTTCATCAAATAACATTTCCCTGGCGTTCGCCATCCGGGTGTGAATGACAGCGATTTGATCCGTAATACTTTTCGGTCCATCTGCTGCGCTGTTTCTAAACCCTTTGTAAACATCAATGACAACCATCTTATATAATTCAGCCATTCCAGGCTTAGGAACGAATTTTACCAGTTCCTCTATAATCAGTTTATTTACTTCATCAGCCTTATACCGACAACCACAGCCATAGGAATGCTGCGCATGGTAATAATAATAAAACCCACCTTTCCTGCCGCGTGATGCACTAGCCGTTAATTGCCGCTCACACATAGCACATTCAATAAAGCCCTGTAATGGCAAACACTCATTGATTTTTACGGCCTGTAATCTCAACACCTTGGTACGACCTTGTAAAATATCCTGAACACGATAAAACAGATCATCGGTAATAATATTTATGGTACAAAGTACCGAAACAATAGGATTAACAACTGGTTGTCACAAAGCTACTTAATGGCGATGCAAGCTAAAGGGTTATTTTTGCATTGCAAATTTTATAAACTATCTGTCGATTTTTTTTATGTTCAATCTGTAAGCTTTCTCGCTCATTTCTGCTTGGTAATATTGAACATGATCCAACTTATTCGTTTGAATGATGGTATCAATCTTGCTGAAATCCTCTTTGGTTGTATTTACTCCAAAAATAATTCCTGTTAGATCAGTTGGTTTATATGGATAAGTTTTCCGGCCTCCTACTACAACCGCGCGCCATTCAAATTCGTAGTCCCAATGATCAGATTTGGAGCAAATAGCTTGGAAATAGAAAGTTTTAAGTTCATCACTTTTATAATTAGAAAGTTTGATCACGGGGTACTTATCGTAATAATTGACAGGTAAAATATTGTCATGTATAAGGCCGCGTCTCGCGCCATTAAACTGTAAACACACACCAGCATGATTTCCCGCATAATGCGACCACATGAGAATGTGGTCCCGGTTCTCGGAAAAACAACAAACACCGAGTTGGTCGCCAAATGCCAGTTTAGTTGTCTCATTTAGTAGGTATTGAAACATCTCCGGCTTGTCGAGGAGTTTTTGGTAAAAGTTGTCAATATCAACAATTTCACTAAAGCGTTCGGCTGGGAATACCTTTGCAAAATTTTTTCTAACAGCTTTCTGATCGTTGCCGAATTTTAAGTTCACCTTACAATCAAAGGGGTCGTTAAAATCCAATGGTGACGAAAACCAAAGCTCATTGTTAGTCAAGCCTTCAAGAAAATATTTCGTAACAGTATGGTACTTGTACAGTTTCTTCGGTATAAACTTTCGAATTAATTCCGCTGGATAATCTCTGGAATCAATTATTACACGCTTTTCGTCCCGGACACGCTGAATAGTTGGAGGCATATTCGACAAGGTTTTGTCAAACTTACCAAATAAATATTATCATTTATGCAAAGTCCATCCAACCTAACTTCTCCCACAATAAGCAATTAATATTCGTTATATTAACTTACGGCTTACATCAATAATTTCTCTTAAATGCACTAATAATAAAGCCGCTACTTATCAATATATCCTTTCCCATCGCTACTAATATTAAAATGTAACCCCGCCACACGCAGAAAATGGCCTCGAAAATTGTTCGTACTTAATTGGGATAAGCGTTCCAAGATTAATACGAAAGTGTTGATTTTATTTAAGCGTCGTGCTTCCAGTCGTCGCTGCTCTATTGTTTACGATCTACTTGAAGCGTTTTATCAAAAATACTATCTTGCATAAAAAACTTATGCCGAGAGGTATAGACAATACCAAGAACCGACCGCAAACTTGAATACAATTGCCTTTATAGATACCGAAGTCGCACCTAAAACCAAGCAGGTTAAGGACATTGGGGCGATCCGAAACGATGGCGCAAAATTCCATAAAAATTCTGGTGTTGAGTTGACTGACTTTCTGAGAGGCACACAGTTCATTTGCGGGCATTTCATTACCCAGCACGATCTGAAGTATATCGGCAGTTTCATTGAAAAGGCTGGCATCAGCAATAACAATATTATTGATACCTTGTACTTGTCGCCATTACTATTTCCGTCCAGACCTTACCATGCGCTACTTAAAGATGACAAGTTACAAACCGACGAACTTAACAATCCACTGAATGACGCCATAAAGGCCCAAGACCTTTTTTACGATGAGGTAGCCATATTTAAGGATTTAGATGAAGATATAAAACGGCTGCTATACCTCCTTGTCGGCGACGATGATCGTTTTGGCGGATTTTTTAAATATCTCGACTACCAAGCAGAGGGTGACGTAGCAACGCTGATTCGAAAGCTATTTAGTAACCGCATTTGCAATAATGCTGATGTTGAACTATTTGTACAGCGTACGCCCATAGAGCTGGCTTATTGCCTATCATTAATCAATGCAAGCGAACCTGCTTCTGTAACTCCGGGTTGGGTATTGGCTCATTTTAAGGAAGTAGAGCGTTTAATGTTTTTATTGCGACAAAAACCCTGCGTTACAGGTTGCCCCTATTGTGACCAGGCGTTAGATGCACATCGTGCGTTAGACCGTTATTTTGGTTATCGTTCCTTTCGTGAATATGGCGGTCAGCCATTGCAATTAAACGCAGTCAACGCTGCTATCAACTCCAAATCTTTCATAGCAGTTTTCCCTACCGGTGGTGGCAAGTCCATTACTTTTCAAGTGCCGGCCTTGCTCGCTGGCGAAAATGCACACGCCCTTACTGTAGTGATATCGCCACTGCAATCACTTATGAAAGATCAGGTAGATAACTTGGAAAAGAACGGTATTACCACAGCAGTGACCGTCAACGGCCTGCTCGACCCGATCGAACGTAGCAAAGCTATCGAACGCGTAGCTGATGGTTCTGCCTGTATGCTTTACATATCTCCTGAATCGTTAAGATCGCCCACCATATACCGTTTGTTGTTAAGCCGCAAGATAGCGCGGTTCGTGATAGACGAGGCCCACTGTTTTTCATCATGGGGACAGGATTTCAGGGTGGATTATCTTTACATCGGCGAGATGATCAAACTGATTCGCGAGTCCAAACAGCTGACTTATCCCATACCGGTATCCTGCTTTACAGCTACGGCCAAACCACAGGTTATTGAAGACATTTGTAAATACTTTGAAGACAAACTGGATTTGAGCTTAGATCGATTTACGTCTTCCGCGTCGCGTACCAATCTGCACTATAAAGTCTTAGCTAAAGGTAGCGACGAAGAAAAATATCAGGCGACGCGCGAACTGATAGAGGAACAGGACAGGCCCGCCATCGTTTATGTGTCGCGTACCAAACGGGCCGAAAACCTGGCAAAACGGTTGACGGCCGATGGTTTGAACGCCAGGGCATTCCACGGCAAATTGGATGCCGCGGAAAAGGTAGCCAATCAAGATGCATTTCTTTCGGGGAGAGTAGGTATTATCGTGGCTACATCTGCTTTTGGGATGGGCGTGGACAAAAAGGATGTGGGTATTGTCATCCATCATGATATTTCGGACTCGCTCGAAAACTATGTACAAGAAGCTGGACGCGCCGGACGTGATGAAAATATTGAGGCTGATTGCTATGTGCTTTTTAATGAAGAAGACCTGAGCAAACATTTCATCATGCTTAGTCAAACCAAGATATCTATCAAGGAAATACAGCAAATATGGAGGACCATCAAAAGTCTTACCCGTTTTCGGGATAAAATGTCCAACTCAGCTTTAGAGATTGCACGAAAGGCAGGTTGGGATGACAGTGTGGACAATATGGAAACAAGGGTAACAACCGCCATCGCCGCACTTGAAGATGCCGGCTACCTTAAGCGTGGGCAGAATCAGCCGCGTGTTTTTGCCAATAGCATCCAGTCGAAAAATGCGCAAGAAGCAATTGACAAGATTATGCGATCTGAACGCTTCTCTGAAAAACAAAAGGGGATGGCGGTCAGAATCATTAAAAAGCTCTTTTCGAGCAAAAGCAAACGGCTATCAAGTGATGAGGCTGCCGAATCGCGCGTCGATTATATCAGCGATCACTTAGGCATGGCACGGGATGACGTGATCAGAATTGTCAATTTATTGCGTGAAGAACGAATATTGGCCGATGGGTTTGACCTAACCGCCTTTATAAAACGTGGCGAAGCTAAAACCAGTTCATTGAAGGCGGTCAACTCATTTGGTGCGATAGAGCGTTGCCTGTTGAACTTTATTGATGAATATGACAGAGTGTTTAACCTGAAAGAGTTGAATGAAAGTTTAGAGGCAGCCGGGTGCAGCGATGTATCGCCAAACAGAATCAAAACGATCATCAACTTTTGGGCTATCAAAAACTGGATAGACCGCACCAATTCCAACCGTTCTAAAGACTATTTTAAGGCCAAGGCTAAACAACCTGCCGACTTGACAAAAGAACGATTCGAAAACCGACACACACTGTCTGTTTTTATTGTCGAGTTTTTGTATAAAAAGGCGAACACCATTAAGACCGATGAACCTACAAGGAAGAAATACTGATCGAGTTCTCCATTCAGGAATTACAAAAAGAATATCAGAAACAATTACAATTCTTTAGCAGGCCAGTTACTATTGATGACATTGAAGATGCCCTGTTTTATTTGTCACGCATAGAAGCTTTGAAGATAGAGGGCGGATTTTTAGTCGTTTACAACCGGCTGACCATTGAACGGATTGAACAGAATACCCGCATCCAATACAAAGAGGACGATTATCAAAAGCTTGACGAATTTTATCAGAACCGTACCCAGCAAATACACATTGTTGGCGAATACGCGCAAAAGATGATCGACGACTATGTAGGAGCCCTGCAGTTTGTTGACGACTATTTCCGACTCAATTATCCATCGTTCCTAAACAAATATTTTAAGGGCAGCAGGCAACAAGAGATAAGCCTGAACCTTACACCGGCAAAATACAGAGAGCTTATCGGCGAGCTTTCGCCAACGCAATCAGCTATTATTAGCGATAAAACCTCGAAATATATTGTGGTTGCAGCCGGGCCCGGTAGTGGGAAGACCAAGGTATTGGTGCACAAACTGGCATCGCTGATGATGCTGGAAGATGTTAAGCATGAGCAATTGTTAATGCTCACCTTCTCGCGTGCGGCTGCAACTGAGTTTAAAAAGCGTTTATTGAAATTGGTGGGTAATGCGGCCAACTTCATCGAAATAAAAACCTTCCATTCCTATTGCTTTGACCTGCTGGGCAAAGTTGGAAGTATTGATGGAGCTGATACGATCATTAAGCGAACTATTGAAAAGATAAAAAGTAACGAGGTTGAACCGAACAGGATCACCAAGACCGTATTGGTGATAGATGAGGCCCAAGATATGGACGAGGATAATTTCAATTTGGTAAGCGCGCTAATGGCTGAAAATGAGGATATGCGGGTAATAGCTGTTGGGGACGACGACCAGAATATCTATGAATTCCGCGGCGCAGATTCCAAACATCTCAAAACTTTAGCTGCACTAGATGGAGGTAAAATTTATGAATTGACCGAAAATTACCGCAGCAAGAAAAACATTGTGGAGTTCGCTAATCAATTCGTCAAATGCTTACAAGGGCGATTAAAAAACGCTCCGATAGTGGCGCAACAAGCTGATGATGGGATCATAAAGATATTCAGGTATACAAGCGACAGTTTGATAGTGCCGACGGTAACTGAAATCGTAAACACTCCCTTAGCTGGCAGCACGTGCGTACTTACTCATAATAACAACGAAGCTGAAGAAATAACTGGATTGCTTTTAAGACATGGGCTAAAGGCTAAACTTATTCGTTCTAACGACGGCTTCGCAATTCACAATCTGGCTGAGATCAAATACTTTATTGATCAGTTGGATACCACAGATGACATTCCCGTAATACCAGACAAAGTCTGGGATGCCGCAAAAAGGTCAGTTAAAACAAAGTTTGCAAAGAGTGAAAACTGGCCCATATTGGAACAGTTGATAACAGACTTCGAGACTGTGAATTCCAAAAAGAAATATCGGTCGGACCTTGATGTTTTTATTCGCGAGTCGCATTTAGAAGACTTTTATAAACGTGATACTGAAACCATTTTTGTTTCAACCATTCACAAAGCTAAAGGACGAGAATTTGACAATTTGTTTCTTATGCTGGATGGGCTAACGAACATGATCAGCGAACAGCAAAAACGAGAAATTTATGTAGCGATCACAAGGGCTAAACATAGCTTGACGATACACTTGAACAGTGGGCATTTCGATCATATCCAAACCACGAGTATGCATAGAACAGAGGTAACAGGACAAAACCCGCCTGCTGATCAACTATCCATGCACCTGACACATAAAGATGTTCAGCTCAATCACTTCTACAATGTGCAACCACAGATCGCTAAATTATTAGCAGGTGATAACTTGCAATATCGGGGCGACGAATATCTGGAAAGCAATGGTTATCCGGTACTCAGATTCTCCAGGCAGTTCATGGAAAAGGTAGTGTCCTTAAAATCTAAAAACTTCAACCTAAAAGAAGCCACAGTTAATTATGTGGTTTGGTGGCAAAAAGAAGGCGCTCAACATCAGGTCATGATCATTTTGCCTAAGCTCACATTCAAAAAGCGAGAATAGTAACTAAACGCACAAATCACTCAACTTCCAATCTACGATCCATTTCTTTTCAAATCTAATGACCCAAAATCCGTCCGTAACGGATTCCCGCTCTGCTAAAAAAATCCTATTTCGGGTCCATTAAACCGGAAATTAATTTCAAATCTTCAATAAAGTGTTCAGAAAGCTGTATCTCCTCGCGTACTTGAAAATGAGGCATTTAGGTGAAAGACACTAAGTGCCTTTTTTCGTTTCAGGACAACAATAGGACAACATTTTACAAATGTTCTTAACCACAAATTATTTGTTGTATCCTTCTGTTCCCAAGAGCCATTCGCTATATTTGATAAAATCGATAGTTTCTATTATTTATTTTACCTAAAACCTCATTAATGAAAGCTACAATAAGAGCCTGTCTTAATGGTATAGCAAGTCACGACGCTGATATTGCTTTATTTAAAGATAGAAAATGGCTTACACAAAAACTGAACGGATTAGATATGGCACTGGAACGCTTATCTATTACCGAAGATGATGTTTCGAAATTCAAAATAAATGTTCAAACCTTTTTAGAGAAAACTAAAAACGGCAGCGGCAATGCGGAAATAAGAGCAACCATAAGAGACCTTATTAAAAACATTGATCTAATGACAGGTTATAAACCTCTTGAAATGCCTTAAATATGGAAGTTATCTGTTTAGAAGAACCAGCCTTTTATCAATTACTGGAAAAGTGGTAGAACGATTAAAAGATCATAACAACAAAATTGAATACAGGTAAAGCATCACCTTGATTGATATGTGCAATTATGGTGTGCCCATATTGTATCAAATATTATGATAAAATACGAGCATTAGTCTATTGATGACTACCGGCAATGCAAAACTTTAACTTTTTCCAACCAAAAATCAATAGCAAAGGCAGGTCTGCCACGGCACCTTTGCACTCGTTACAACACTTACCAATTTGCACAGAATATTTCCTAATGCCGCTAAAAGCATAGGCATAATGGACGTTGCCGATCAGGGCAAACTTCAAGTATTACAACTAAGAGAAGATGCCAACAACATATCTGACGGCACATTAATCTTTCAATTAAGAACGGAAAATTATATTTTATGCATTGGTGGTTTCCATGTTAACTACATTAAATATCCTGACTGCTAACCATAAACGCGTTAGGCACGGTCATTCTGTTCGGCTCATAGTACGCTGCTATATAACCCTTGTGTCTACTATTATCCCCCATTTTAATAAAAACAGCCAATTAAGCAGGCAACTGTAGCATCTTAAGATCTTCCGCCAAGCACTTTACCCGGTTAAACACCCGCCAGTTTTATATTTGCTATATAGCACCATTCCGTTGAAAAACTCAAGCGCAGATAGTTTTCGCCCCCTTTCTTGTTAAAATAATTAAAAATAATTTTGTCTATAGATTTGGTAGACTTAATTATAAAATTTATGTTTGCACTACAATATATTATGATGCTACTTAAAGTACTCCATCCTACGTTGAACATGAAATTGTTCACAATGTCGCCAGAGCTAAACGCGATGGCTTTATGCTGCTGTTAATCTAAGTAACAGACCAGCTACTTATAAAGATCCCAAAACCCCTATTACACTCAGATTATGTGTTGAAATTAAAATAAAAATAAACCGGCAAGGACGCCTCGCCGGTCACAATGAGTATCAGTTACGTAACGGCAATCACTCACTGATACTCATTCCCAGTCTTAGCAATGAATTAATCATTAACATAAAACTTGTTAAATATGGACATATTTATCCATAAGAAGAAAACCATTATACGGTTAGGTTTTGTTTTTATTTTATCTGCCCTAACCTTCTCCAATAAAACGCATGCGCAAAATGTACCGCCAGGAAACTCAAAAATAGACGGTTTTGTGCTCGATTCTGCATCAAAAATTGGCCTGCCAGGAGCTGTTGTACGCATAAAAGGTGTTACGAATGGTGCCAGTACTGATGTGAACGGAAAGTTTACATTGATCACTGCGCAAAAACTACCTTTTGTTATTGTTGTAAGCTACGTTGGCTATGAGCCGAAAGAAATTGCGGTTGATGGTAGCCCTGTAACCATAAGGCTCAAAGAAGCTATTAATCAATTAAATGATGTTGTTGTTGTAGGTTACGGAACACAAACGCGTAAATCATTAACCGGTTCTGTAGCCACTATAGCGGTTGATGAGGTACGTAATAAACCAACTGCAACCTTTGCTGAACAATTACAGGGGAAAGCATCCGGTTTACAGGTGAGCACGTCTACCGGCATTCCCGGCGATGGTATGTTTATTCGCGTTCGTGGTACTACCTCAATCAATGCCAGTAATGATCCATTATATGTAATAGATGGTGTATACATTAATAGCGGATCTCAGCAACGCATCACCACTCAGGGGCAGGCCAACAACCCATTATCTGATATTAATCCGGATGATATAGAAAGCATTACTGTTTTAAAGGATGCTGATGCAACTGCTATTTACGGTGCGCGGGCTGCCAATGGTGTTATTGTTATAACTACCAAACGTGGCAAGTATAATACTGCACCCAAAGTTAGCTTAAGCACTTATTTTGGTGGCGCATGGGCGCCAAAACTCTGGGATCTGGTTACCGGTCCGCAACATGCCGAACTGATCAACGAGTTTTACAGAAACTCTAACGCCGATGCAATTGCTATTGCAAATACTAACGGAACTGCGCCTGCTACCACCTATCGCTTTCAGCCATTCAGGGCATTAACTGACAATCCTACAGCTTCGCCTGCGCCACGGGGATTGCCGCAGGATCAGAACACGTATGACCGTTTACATAAGGCTTTTCGTACAGGTTATCTACAGAATTACGACTTGTCATTGTCTGGCGGTAATGATAAAACCACCTACTATATAGGTGCCGGCTTAAATAAGCAACAAGCCAGCTTAAAAACTAATGACTTCAGGCGCGCATCCTTTAAGATCAACCTTGATCAAAAAATAAGCGACTATGTAACTGTTGGTACAAGCAACACTTTAAGCCAAACCTACAGAACAAATGCGCGTGTTGGTGATGGCCCTCAGGGCGGTGTTCTTCAGTCGGCTTTACATACGCCAACTTACTTACCTGAGTTTAATGCTGATGGCAGCCCTGCTAAATGGGCCGGCTTTGATAACCTTGACGTACTGCTGAACAACACCAATATGAACAGTACGAGCAACAGGCTGATCAGCAATCTGTATGGCGAAGTCAAAATATCAAAGAACCTCACTTTTAAAACCAGCTGGAGTGTCGACTACAACCAGTACAACGAATTTCAATACTGGAATAGTTTAACCAATTTGGGTATAGCCAATAAAAACCTGGGTACTTCAAGTGTAAGCAACAATACTATTTGGACTAACGAACAAACGCTAAACTACACCAAATCTTTTGGTGCCCATTCATTTGGTGTGTTGGTAGGTAATTCATTACAAGGATCAGTAACCAGCCAAACGCTGGCCCAGGGCACCAATTTCCCGAATGACTCATTTCAGCAAATAGCGTCGGCTGCTACAACTACTGCATCAGCCTCGGAGTCGCGTTACAAATTATCATCATTTTTTGCCCGCGCAAACTATAATTTCAATTCAAAGTACTACGCTGTTTTCAGCATTCGGGCTGATGGTTCATCTCGCTTCGGTACCAATAATCAGTGGGGTTACTTCCCATCAGCGGGATTGTCATGGCGAGTTAAAAAAGAAAGCTTCCTGGAGGATGTGAAGGCTATAAGCGATTTAAAAATACGCGGAAGTATTGGCGTAACCGGTAACCAAAACGGTATAAATGATTTTGCATCACGAGGTTTATGGGGAGCAGGTGCTAACTATCTCAATAACCCGGGAACTATACCTTCTCAACTCGCCAATCCTGATCTGAAATGGGAAAGCACCCGGCAAACCAATATCGGTTTCGACTTGAGTTTATTCAATGACCGTTTAACCGTAACAGGCGATGTATATGATAAATATACCAGCAATTTATTATTGAATTTGCCGCTGCCTTCAAGCAAGGGTTTTTCATCCATATTAACCAATGCCGGCGAGATCAGTAACCGCGGAGTTGAGCTAAGTGTGTCAAGCGTTAACCTTGATGGTGAGTTTAGATGGACCACCAATTTCAACATATCACGCAACGTAAACAAAATTGAAAAGCTGCCTACTCCGGTTGTTGCCGCTTATGCTGCACAACGCATGGTTCAGGGCCAGTCAATGTACACCTTTTACACCTACAAGCAATTGTACGTTGATCCGCAAACAGGCAATGCAGTTTATCAAGATGCAGACAAAAATGGTGTAATTAATGCCAACGACATTGTTCCGGTAGGTAACGCACTGCCTAAATTTAATGGTGGCTTAACCAACAGTTTCCGCTACAAAGGTTTTGACCTGTCTGTATTCTTCAGCTTTGTTTATGGCAACAAAGTTTACAACAACAACCAGTTCTTTTTAGAAGGTGGCGGCACACGTGATGCCAACAGGGCTATGAGTGCTAACCAGCTCAACCGCTGGCAAAAACCTGGCGATATAACCAACTTGCCAAGGTTGACAGCCTATGGTCAGAACTATACCATTAGTCCAACCACACGTAACATTGAAGATGGATCTTTCCTGCGCTTAAGCAACGCCACGCTTGGTTACAACCTACCAAAAGCCCTTGCTCAAAAGGCTAAACTGTCGTCTGTAAGGCTTTATGTAAGCGGCTCCAACCTTTGGTTATGGACAAAATACACAGGTCCTGACCCTGAGATCAATGTGTCATCATCACAAACAGTGTTAGGTTATGACCTTGGAACCCCGCCAGTACCAAGGTCTGTTCAGGTAGGTGCCAATATTACTTTCTAAACATCAATAAGCAAAATCATGAAAAAAATAACATACATATTTTCGCTGTTAGTACTTTTCGTATTCGGTTCGTGCAAGAAGTTTCTGGAAGTGCAGCCGCAGCAACAGGTAGACCAACAACAGGCTATCATTAACGCCGGTACAGCTGCTACCGCAGTCAACGGCTTGTTTAATTTGCTGGGTGCAAATGGGTATTACGGGTCAAACTTTCCTGCGTTATCTTATTTATCTGCCGGAGATATACAATGGTCAGGTTCTCAGGGCGACCCAAATGAGATAACGAAACACTTAACATCAGCAACTAACGGCTATGTTCAGTCGGCATGGACAGCTATTTATCGTACAATAGCGCAAGCAAATTATATTATCGATAAGGTGCCGGGGGTTGCAGACCCCCTTTTAACAACAGCAGTAAAAAACCAATATCTTGGTGAGGCTTATTTTGTGCGTGCCCTGGCCTATTTTGACCTTGCACGTGGCTGGGGTGGCGTTCAGTTAATTTTAAAACCAACTTATGCCTCGACAGATAATGCGGGTATACCACGTAGCAGTCTTAATGATACGTATGCGCAGGTTTTAAAAGATCTTAACACTGCTGAAACATTGGTACCAACAGGCGTAAACCGTAACAGGATTACACTCAGAACGGTACAGGCGCTGAAAGCACGTTTCTACCTTTACCAAAAAAACTGGGCATTAGCGGAGCAATTTGCAACCGCTGTAATTGGCGACAATGCCAATTACTCACTGGTAACACCTTACAGCGCTTTTTTTGCCAATAACGCTGTAACTACCAACGAGTCTGTTTTAGAATTAGCTTATACCACATCAAACACCAACGGACACAGCAACTGGTGGTTACCACCGGCACTGGGTGGCCGCAGGGAGTGGTCGCCAAACGATGCCTTGGTAGCCTTGCTTAACAATCCGGCTGTTGGTGGAAACCGTAACGCTTTAATTGCGCAAACTGCGCCTCCGGGCAACTTATGGTATGGCAAACTTTACTATCGTAACCCTTTGGGTACAGATCCTGCGTACGTGATCAGGATATCAGAATTGTACCTCATACGCTCAGAAGCAAGGGCTTATCAAGGCAACTTGGTTGGCGCTAACAGCGCACAGTCAGATCTGAATGCGGTTAGAACTCGTGCAGGTGTAGGCGCTACCACAGCCACCACCCTACCCGAATTTTTAACAGCGCTTGAAAATGAGCGTCAGGTTGAGTTTCCGTTTGAAGCCGACCGTTGGTTCAACCTGGTGAGAACAGACCGTGCACAAACTGTTTTGGCCCTACCAGACAAGCATTTGTACCTCTTCCCTATTCCATATAACGAAACGCTGGTTGACCCGCAATTAGCAGGTAACAACCGGAATCCAGGCTATTAAAACAATATCACCATGAAAAGACTAAGCATTTTTATACTGGCAACGGCATTGAGTTATGCCGGGTTTGCCCAGAGATCGCCAATAACTGTTAAAAAATCAGATACAAGGCACGGACCTGAAAAAGGCAGCCTGCTCATAATTGGCGGCAACGTAGGTTCGCAAAAAGATATATGGGATAAGTTTACCGAACTGGCAGGCGGCAAAGACAAAGCTGTTTTGGTAGTGGTTACTACTGCATCAGGAGATTCAGCAGCTTTTGATACGCGCAGTGTTGAACAGGTAAAGAAGCAGACGGGTGCTAAAAACGTAACGCTACTGCACACCAACGACCTGAAAGAAGCCAACAGCGAGAAGTTTATTGCTCCTTTAAAAAATGCTACCGGCGTTTACTTTGAAGGTGGCCGCCAATGGCGCATTGCCGACTCTTACCTCAATACGCTTACCCATCAGGCTTTTATTGATGTGCTTAACCGCGGTGGGGTAATTGCAGGCAGTTCGGCGGGAGCTTCAATATTGGGATCATTCTTATGGCGAGGTGATACCAGAGGTGCTCATATTTTAGTTGGCGATCATACGCAGGGATTGGGTTTCCTTAAAAACTCAGCTATTGATCAGCACTTGCTGGTTCGTAACCGCCAGTTTGACCTGGTAGATTTTATTCGTAAATCTCCTGATCTGATTGGTCTTGGCCTCAATGAAGCTACAGCAGTATTGGTACAACGCGACACTTTGCAAGTTCTGGGCGCTTCGTTCGTTGCGATATATGATCATGCCAACATCATCAACAGCGATAAACATGTAGTTAACAACCGTGAAGATTTTACGGCATCAAACGGTCCGTTCTTCTTTCTAAGGGCCGGTCAAAAGTATGACCTGGCCAAAAGAGAAGTAATAAAAGAGCAACCTAAAGCAACTAACAGAAGTGCAAACAGCGCCAGCAACTAATAACAAAAAGATCACTTGAGTAAGGCTTAAGTGATCTTTTTAAAATAGCCGGGTGACCGAGCGGATAGGTTAAGGTCTGCAAAACCTTTTACGGCAGTTCGAATCTGCCCCCGGCGTCAAAAAACTTCAATTAATTAAACGTATGAGTATTACTGATACACAACAAACATCACATTGGACAGAGAGAGAAAAAACCATCTTTCGTTTCGTCTTTCTTTTTTTTGCGCTCCTGTCGCTTCCGTTAAGCGTTGATCTTTTTCAGTTTATTTTTGGTGTTAACTGGCTGCATATCAACTACGGCGATATATTTAATATTACCCGTTTGTCACCAAAATTTATTCCGGGGCCCGACAGCTTTATCAACTGGCTGATAGTTGCGGTACTTGCTTTAATAGGTTCGTTTGCCTGGGCAGGTTCAAAATTCAAAAATGCCAATTACGATGAGTTGTATTACTGGCTGAGAGTAATAGCACGTTACAGGTTAGCTATTGGCATAATTGGTTATGGTATTATTAAAGTGTTCCCGCTACAATCGCCATTCCCTTCAATCAGCAATCTCAACACAGCTTATGGCGATTTTACCGACTGGAAAATATTCTCAATGAGTTTAGGTATTGTACCTGGTTACGAAGCTTTCTTAGGTGGAGTAGAAGTATTAGCCGGCTTGCTGTTACTATTCAGAAAAACCGCAACTATTGGCGCTGCTATTATATTGGTATTTACGGGCAACGTATTCATCTCTAACCTGGCCTATGAGGGTGGCGAATATGTTTATGCCTTCTATTTGATTGTTTTAGCGCTGTTTGTTTTATGGTTTGATGCTTTAAGAATTTATAATCTTCTGTCGCTTGAGCACCCTACACTACCTAATAAATTCAAGCCTGCATTGCCCGGTCGGTTAGCGCCAATCAGGATTGCAGGCAAAGCGTTTGTACTATTCTTCTTCGTGTTACTATATGGCTTCAAAGCCAGTACAGGCGCTAAGCAAGATGCCTACCAGTTTCCGCGCACGCCTGGCTTAACATCGGCAGCAGGCCTTTATAATGTAAGCGTGTTCAAGATCAATAACAAGGACCTACCCTACTCCGCTACCGATCCTATTCGGTGGAAAGACGTGGTATTTGAGAAATGGGCAACCATAAGTATACGCACTAACACGCCAGTAGTGGTAGATTCTGCCAATTACGAGCAAATATTCAACAAAGATCATGATCGCAACTATGAGTCGGCCGGCACGGCAGGAAGACATTACTACAGTTACAAAATTGATAGTGTTAACAATGTGCTTTTATTGGAAAACAAAAACCACCATTATAAAGGCGATAAACTGATACTGCATTATACGCGGCCTGATACAGCAACCATCATCCTCACAGGAGTTGATCAAAAACGAGATTCAATTTATGTGGTGCTCAATAAAATTGACAAAAAATATCCAGTGCAGCTTAGTCGCCGTAAATCACTCAAACTTTAACAATCACAGTTAAAATTACTGTTATGTCTATAAATAAACACCATTCAGAAAATACTGGATCAACAGGTAAAGTTACCGAAGCAAAAAAACCATGGTCGGCGTCAAAAAAATTTGGCTTCCGCGTGCTGTTTATATTCCTGCTGGCCATGTGCATTCCTTTTTCGGGCAGTTGGTATAAAAACGTTTTCACGCTAAATTGGCTGCGTCCGCATTACCGCGACCTGTATGATATTGCGCGTTTTCAACCCAGCTTCGTGTCGTTATTCGGCGGACAGCGCGGTGGTGACATTGCAGACGCTCCAGGCTCTGGCGGAGAAAGAGACGGTAAAAAATCTAAAACTCTAAAAACGAATCAAAATAATGCAGAACACTCAGGCAGGCGCGCAAATCACGATGACAGCACGTCTGTTGATTCTATGGACAAAACGCTTGCTAAATCATCTTTAACCAAGAAAAAAGACAATACTGCGCAATCAGAAGTTTTCCCACCGGAAAGGCACTGGCTATTAGATTATATTGACTGGGGGATAGCCTTGTTGATAGGTGTAATAGGTGGCTTAATATGGACCTTGGTTGATCGCAAAAGCAAATCATATGATATATTGTACTACTGGATAAGGGTAATAGTACGTTACAGAGCAGGTATAGGTATTATAGGCTTTGGTTTTACCAAGCTCTTCCCTACGCAAATGCCTTACCCGTCGTTGGGCTTGTTAAATACCAATTTCGGCGATTTCACCACACAAAAAATTTATTGGCTATCCGTAGGCATTGTGCCTTGGTATCAGGTTTTTGGTGGTGTTGTAGAAATTGTTGCAGGAGCACTATTATTTTTCAGAAAAACAACCACATATGGGGCTATTTTACTTGCTGCTGCTTTAGGCGATATCACTTTTGTTAACTATGCTTATGATGGCGGCGTACACGTTTATGCTTTTTACTTTGTTTTTTTAAGCCTCTTCCTGATCGCGGATGATGTGCCTGACTTATACAACTTACTGATACGCGAAAAATACACGGTACCACACAAAATTTATCCGGATTTTAGAAAGCCATGGCTTAAATATACGCGCGTTGGTTTAAAAGCGCTTACGTTCATTATTTTCTTTGGTGTACTCACCTATACCGAAGTGATCAATTTTAAGTATGATCCTTACAAGCAACCATCAACCGCAGGTGTAAAAAAACTGAGAGGTAATTACCGGGTTACCGAGTTCAAAATTAATGGTGAAGTAATACCTTACAACCCGCTTGACTCGGTTAGATGGCAGGAGGCAACTTTTGAGAACTGGACCACGCTAACCTTTCGGGTGAATAAGCCAGTACTGATAGACCCATCAAACGGCGGCGGCAGCCCAATGCGCGATATCCAACGCACATTTGAGATAAGCGGTGTAGCCGGCGGTCAGCGCGCCTATCATTACTATGCCGATACTGTAGATAATGTACTTTATCTTCAGGATAAAAATGCTGTAGCCTCAAGAGGTGGCGGCCGGCGCGTAGGAAGAGGTAATACCGATAAAAAGGACGAAAAAGCAAAGAAAGATAAGTGGATAAGTGACGCGGCATGGAAACACGTAGGCGATGAAAACCACATGATAGATAAACGGGCATGGTCTGCACGCAGGGACCGTGAATTTGCTGTACCGGCGCGTGAAACGAAGCGTAACCGCATGATATTGAAATATGAAACTACTGACGGTTCAAGAGTTATTCTATCGGGAGTTAACGAGAAGAAAGACTCCATTTATGTGGTGTTAGACAGGTATGATAGAAAATATACGCTACCAAAGAGCACATTGGTTGCCGGTAAATACAACTAACAATGAAAAGCAAAATATTTGTTGCGCTTACGTTTCCGTCAATAATGGCTTTTTCAGCTCTTATTGTTGATAACAATAGGTCAGCTATTCAACTGCCTCAAGCCGATACAACAAAATGGCCGGCCAGCTTTGAATTTGGAAGGCAAGCCACTCCTGCTGAGATAGCAGCCTGGGATATTGACGTAAGGCCCGACGGAAAAGGCCTGCCGCCCGGAAAAGGCGATGCCAAAACAGGCAGCACCATCTATACCTTAAAATGCGCTGTATGCCATGGTGCAGGTGGCAGGCAGGCACCTGACGAAAAGCTTTTGGGCGCAGCATTGGTTGGAGATACCTTGGCGACAAGTCGCCCAAAAACAATTGGTAATTACTGGCCATATGCCACAACGTTATTTGATTATATCAGAAGAGCAATGCCTTACAACCAGCCCGGTTCGTTAACAGACAATGAGGTTTACAGTTTAACAGCCTATCTTTTAAACGCAAATAAAATAATCAAGAACAACACCGTAATAAACGCTCAAACCCTTCCAAAGGTAGTTATGCCTGCAAAAAAACTATTTATTATGGATAACCGCGAAGGAGGCCCGGAAGTTAAGTGATGGAAAAACATAAAAAACAAACTTCTCATAAAATCAATAGGAGAACATTGCTCGGCATTATTGCCGGTGCCGTAGCGTTGCCAATAAACAAGGCAGTGGCTCATAATGCGGGAACAGAAAGCGTTGGTATTACAGATGATCCAACTAAGTCACCCGGGGCAGGTCCAAGTGCTGTGGGCAAACGGTCGGCATTTGAGCAGCCTGTACGTAAACCGTCTGACATATCATCGCGGACGCCGTTACAGGATACGTATGGTACAATAACACCTTCAGACCTGCACTATGAGCGCCATCATGCCGGTGTGCCCGTAATTGATCCGGCAAAGCACCAGATGTTGATACATGGTTTGGTAAATAAACCTATGAAATTTACTGTGTCCGATCTGAAAAAATTTCCCGCCGTTTCGCGCATCTGTTTTATAGAATGCGCAGGTAATTTCAGGGGTGGAAAAGAAGACCTAACCCCGCAGGACGTATTGGGTTTAACCAGCCAAAGCGAATGGACAGGGGTATTACTTTCAACCCTATTACGTGAGACTGGCGTGGATGCCAAAGCTAAGTGGTTTTTGGCCGAAGGTTCGGATGCCGCTGTAATGACCCGCACTATCCCCATCGCCAAAGCATGGGACGATGCGATGATAGTATATGCGCAAAATGGCGAAGCTATCCGCCCGGAACAAGGCTATCCTATCCGATTGCTGTTACCCGGCTTCGAGGGTAATATGAATATAAAATGGCTTCGCAGGATTGAAATATCAGACGAGCCGTACATGACGCGTGAAGACACCTCAAAATATACTTATCCGGTTAAAGACAAGATACGCATGTTCAGCTTCGAGATGGACGCGCGTTCCATCATCACCTATCCGTCATATCCACAACAAGTAAATAGCGGGTGGATAGAAATAAGGGGCATTGCCTGGAGCGGACGGGGAAAGGTTGATAAAGTTGAAGTTAGCACAGACGGAGGCAAAACCTGGGAGTTGGCAAATTTGCAGGAGCCGGTACTAAGTAAGGCGCATACCTACTTTAGATATCTTTGGAATTGGAACGGAGCGGCAACCGAAATACTCAGCCGCGTAACTGATGAAACCGGGTATATACAGCCAACATTAAAACAGCTTGCTGAAGCACGCGGGCCTGATATGGGCGGCTACCATATGAACCCCATCACCGCATGGCAGATAAAACCCGATGGTAAAGTTCTTTTTAAACCGGAAATAATTAAATAAACAAAAATAAAATGTCAAAAAGTTTACTGCCCGAAGATTGGGTGATCGTGTTATTGGGATTTGGTATTATTGGCCTTTCATTAGCAGGGCTCGTTTTATCAACCCCTGAGTTTAGTTGGACAACAAGTAATGAACTTACCGGAAAAGTGCTTAACACCTCCAATCTGGCAAATATTGGAGCACAATTTATTTATGTATTCGCCATTGCCCTTATCGGCGTGGTACTGTTAGGCAAACCTATCAAAGACGTAGCTACTGTATTTCCGGTAGTTTACCTGCTTACCATACTGGCACTAATAATAGCTGGCAATAGCACGGTAAAAAACTATAATCTGGAGGCGGTTATTTTTAGCTTGCTGATCGGTTTATTTATCGGAAACGTGTTTACCCTGCCAACCTGGTTCAGGGAAGCGCTTACTTCTGAATTTTTTGTAAAAATTGGTTTAGTACTCTTAGGTACTACCATCATTTTTGGCGATATCCTTAAAGCCGGATCACTGGGTTTAATACAGGCGCTGGCGGTGGTAGTTTCTGTATGGTATTTTTCCTATTGGGTATGTAAAAAGCTGAAGATAGACGATGAGCTGGCCATGATGTTGTCAAGCGCGGTATCTATCTGCGGGGTATCGGCAGCTATTGCAACATCAGGTGCCATAAAAGGCGATTCAAAAAAACTATCTCTGGTTATATCATTGGTGCTTATCACAGCTGTGCCTATGATGGTGTTAATGCCTTACGCCGCAAAAGCAATGGGGCTTTCGCAGGAAGTAACCGGGGCTTGGCTTGGCGGAAGCATAGATACCACTGGCGCAGTGGTAGCATCGGGCAGTTTAGTAGGCGATGCCGCGTTGAAAATAAGTACCATTGTTAAGTTTTCTCAAAACGTTTTATTGGGTGTTGCCGCATTTGCCATTTCTGTTTACTGGACATATACCAAACATCCAAACGCCCAGGACAAGGGCACTAAGCCAACGCTGGCTGTGATCTGGGAAAGGTTTCCGAAATTTGTTATCGGGTTTATTGCAGCATCACTGCTGTTCTCGTTTGCCTTATCGCCTGAGACGGCCGCCGAAGTGAAAGGGCCGTTAAAAAACCTGCAGGGTTTATGGTTTGCATTGGCGTTTACAAGTATAGGGCTGGAAACTAATTTTAAAGACCTGTTCCATAGTGGCAACAAAAAACCTATTTATGCATTTTTAACTGCCCAAACGTTTAATATAATAGTTACCCTTGTAATAGCTTATTTGCTGTTTTAGCATAACATATTAATTTTAAATCAGTTAGTTTAAAGATGCCGCTTGAAAAGAGAGATTTCGATGCAATAGTTATCGGTTCAGGCCCTAACGGTCTGGCAGCTGGCATATTAATGCAGCAAAAAGGGTTACGCGTGCTGGTAATTGAAGCTAAGAGCGCAACGGGTGGCGGAATGCGCACAGCAGAATTGACGCTTCCCGGCTTTAAGCACGATGTATGTTCAGCCGTTCACCCTCTTGCAGCTGCGTCTCCTTTTTTCAGAACACTGCCGTTGAAACAATATGGATTGGAATATTTACGCCCCGCAATTGAAGCAGCTCATCCTTTAGACGGTGGCCTTGCCGCAGCCGTATACGCTGATATTGAAAAAACCGCATCGCAGCTCGGTGAAGACAAACAAATTTACCTTGATCTTATTGGTGGTGCAGTAAACCAATGGCCTTATATAGATGCAGATACCTTGGGGCCGCTTAGTTTCCCCAAACACCCGCTAAGGCTGGCTGCGTTTGGTATTAATGCATTACAGCCTGCAACTTTGCTTGCCAAACAGTTTAAAACAGAGAAAGCCAGAGCGTTGTTTGCCGGCATGGCGGCTCACTCCATACAGCCTTTATCAAATATTGCTACTTCAGCTATCGGGCTTGTGCTGATGGCCAATGCTCATTTGGGCGGATGGGTTATACCCAAGGGAGGTTCACAGCAAATTGCTGAGGCGCTCACAGCTTATTTCAAACACTTAGGCGGAACAGTTCAGCTTGACACTTATGTAAAATCGTTAAGTCAATTACCCTCAGCGCACGCATTGCTATTTGACGTTACGCCAAAACAAATTTTAGAGATAGCAGGTCATAAATTTTCTTCCATTTATAAATGGCAGTTGGAGCGTTACCGTTACGGCGACGGCGTTTTTAAAGTTGATTGGGCGCTTGACGGGCCAACCCCTTTCACTGCTAATGAATGTAAACTGGCCGGAACCGTTCATTTGGGTGGCACATTGGCCGAGATCGCAGCTTCGGAGAAGTCATCATCGGCAGGCAAGCACTCCGAAAATCCATACGTATTATTCGCCCAACAAAGCCTCATTGATGCAACCCGTGCGCCCGAAGGGAAACACACCGCCTGGGCCTACTGTCATGTACCTAACGGCTCTAAAAAAGACATGACGGATATTATAGAGCGACAGATAGAGCGCTTCGCGCCCAGCTTTCGCGAACGAATATTGGCACGCCACACTTTTAATACCGCGCAAATGCAGGAGTACAATGCTAATTACATAGGTGGCGACATTAACGGTGGGGTAATAGATATCGGTCAGTTGTTTACCAGGCCGGTGTTGCGTTGGTCTCCCTACAAAACTTCTGCTAAGGGAATTTATATCTGCTCATCATCAACCCCTCCGGGTGGCGGCGTACATGGCATGTGCGGATACCACGCCGCAAAACGCGCACTGAGCGATGTATTTAACATTAAGTAAATCTCTTCTCGTTAAATAATACAAAACGGCTACACAGTTCCCGGATTGAGCGCATTTGGTTTGGTAGTTGCAAGATACTTTTGAACTATGATAACAGCAAAAGGATATGCGGCGCAAACAGCGGAGAGCCCGTTGGCGCCATGGCATTTTGAAAGGCGTGATATAGGGGCGCATGATGTGCAGATAGAAATTCTGTATTGCGGTGTTTGCCATACCGACATTCACCTCACAAGAAACGAATGGTTCCCGGGGATATTCCCCATGGTACCGGGCCATGAAATTGTGGGCCGGATCAGTGCAGTTGGTGCACACGTGAAAAAGTTTAGTGTAGGCAATTTGGGTGGCGTGGGTGTGATGGTTGACGCTTGCCGGGAATGTGAGGACTGCAAAAACGGACAAGAGCAATTTTGTACCGTGGCTCCGGTACAGACCTACAACAATCTTGATCATGAAGGCAAACCGGCTTACGGCGGCTATTCGGATTCAATTGTGGTGAATGAAGACTTTGTACATCGCATCTCCGAAAAACTGGATCTGGCGGCGGTAGCACCACTATTATGCGCAGGCATCACAACTTACTCACCACTTAAGAAATTCAATGTGGGTACCGGACACAAATTAGCCGTGGTGGGCTTAGGTGGCCTCGGCCATATGGGTGTGAAGTTTGGCAAGGCCTTCGGCGCGGAGGTGACGGTAATCAGCACATCGCCTAATAAAGAAGTGGCTGCGAGGGAACTGGGTGCAGATCATTTTGTGATCTCCAGAGACGAAGAACAAATGAAAAACGTTTTTAAGCATTTTGATTTTGTGCTGGATACGGTAGCAAGCAGTACCGATATCAACCCTTATCTTAATACACTGAAAACTAACGGAGTTTATATTAACGTTGGATTGCCGTCTAAGCCCTGGGAAGTTTCATCGTTTTCTTTGGCTGTAGGTAACAAAACTATTGCAGGATCTGGCGCGGGTGGTTTGCCGGAGACACAAGAAATGCTGGATTTCTGTGCAGAACACAATATTGTTTCAGAGATCGAACTGATTGACATCAAAGATATTCATATGGCGTATGATCGTATGCAAAAGGGTGATGTTAAATACAGGTTTGTGATAGACATGAAAACCTTGTAAATTTAATGTGTGAAAGAGCCGTATTTGATCAACTCTATATCCGAGCAGCACCGGCTGCTCGGTCTGTCCAAACCTAAACACCCCTTAATCAGTGTGTTCACACATGAACATACGGATTATAGCCGTCTGATTGATCTGCAACACTTTACACTCAACTTTTATTGTATATCAATTAAAAAGGATTATGATGGCAAGTTGAAATACGGGCAGCGGCATTACGATTTCGATGAAGGGATGATGGCTTTTATATCACCCAACCAGTTGTTGATGAAACTCAATTCGGGCTCCAAACCACCGGGCGGCATGACATTGATGTTTCACCCGGACTTTATTGCCGGTACCGCCCTCGCGGCGAGGATAAAGAGCTTTCATTTTTTTTCTTATGAACTGCATGAGGCACTACACCTTTCAGAAAGTGAGGAAGCAGTGATAGAAGGCATCTTTAACAATATTGAGCAGGAATACCAGAGCGCAATAGATGGGTTTAGTCGCGATGTTATGATCACGCAGATCGAATTACTGCTGCAATATTGCAGTCGTTTCTATGCCCGGCAGTTCATTACCCGTAAAGTGGTTAATGATGAATTGCTTATCCGTATGGAAAACCTGCTGAATGGATATTTTGAACAGCACAAAGGCTTACCTTCGGTACAGGCTATAGCGGCAGAACTTAACCTATCTCCAGACTATTTGAGCGATATGCTGCGCAACCTGACTGGACAAACGGCCCAACAGCACATTCAGGCGCGACTCATTGAAAAAGCTAAGGAATTATTGAGCACCACTACCCTGCCGGTGAGCCAGGTAGCGTATCGCTTAGGGTTTGAGCATCCGCAATCATTCAATAAGCTTTTCAAAAATAAAACCCAACTATCCCCGTTGGAATTTCGCGCCAGCTTTAATTAATCTTTTACTAACTAACAGCCACGAGGAAAAAAACTACAAACCAAAGCAAGACCGCGTTAGAGTTTTGTGAGTTATACTCAATGAGCCTATTGCTATAATAGGAAATTAGCTTGACAGTTACTCAGGCCTAAGACGCTAATTTTGCAATATGGCTAACATTAAGTATTCGGTACTTGACCTGGCAACGGTTATTGAAGGATATACCATTGTCGACTCGTTTAAAAGCAGCGTGGCTAATGCGCAACAGGCTGAAAAGCTTGGTTACACCCGCTATTGGTTTGCCGAGCATCATAACATGATCAATGTGGCCAGTTCGGCCACCAGTTTGCTGATTGGTCATATCGCCGGAAAAACATCCACAATTCGTGTTGGTTCCGGTGGCATTATGTTGCCTAACCATTCGCCGTTGGTAGTGGCTGAACAGTTCGGCACACTGGAAAGTCTTTATCCGGGCCGCATAGACTTAGGTTTAGGGCGTGCGCCAGGCAGTGACCAAACCACCGCGTATGCCATACGCGGTGAGAATATGGGTGCCGCATTTCACTTTCCGGAGGATGTGGCCTCCCTGCAACATTATTTTGCCGGCGATCATCCAAATGGTGTGAGCGCCGTTCCCGGTGAGGGATTGGATATACCGATCTGGATATTAGGTTCAAGTTTGGATAGTGCACGATTGGCAGCGGCACAGGGTTTGCCGTATGCATTTGCCAGCCACTTCGCACCTGCTTATTTTTTGCAGGCGATAGAACTCTATCGCAAGAACTTTAAGCCATCCAGACATTTGGCAGAGCCTTACGTTATTGCTTGTGTAAATGTAGTGGCTGCAGATACAGATGCCGAAGCGGAATATTTAGCCACGTCGCTGAAACAATTATTTAAAGGCATTATCACCGGCCGCCGCCAGTTACTGCCACCGCCTGTTGACAGTATGGATGGCATCTGGAGCGTTGCCGAGCAGGAAGCAGCCATGCAAATGCTCACCTACTCCTTCTTTGGTAGTAAAGCTACTTTGCAATACCGCCTGGGTAATTTTATTGCCCAAACGGGCATACAGGAATTAATGGCTACAACGCATATTTTTGATCAGTCAGCCCGTTTAAAATCTTACAGGTTGCTGGCAGAAGTTTTGAATACGTAAATTTAAAGGTTCACCGCATTAAGAGGGCCACTCAAATTGCTTAAGCCTGCTAAATGACTGGTAATTTGTGAAACTGATGTCAGTAGAAACATAACCTTCTTTAGCGGGTTCATCCCGCATTAAGTCAGTACTTAAATATTTTTTATTGCTATCACAAAGCAATGTAACTACGTTGGCATCCGGCCCCAGCTCATTTGCCATTTTGATAGCTCCAATTACGTTGGCACCCGAAGATATACCCACTGCTAAACCCAGTTCGCGGGATAATTTCTGCGCCATAATGATGGCATCACCGTCTTGCGCCTGGATGACCGGATCCAACTCGTTCAATTTTACAATTGCCGGTATAAATTCATCAGAAATGCCTTGTATGCGATGACTGCCAACCTTATATCCTGTTGTCAACGTCGGCGATTCGGCCGGCTCAAGCGGACATACCAAAATAGATTTATCTTTCGCCTTAAAATAGTTTTTCACGCCCATAACGGTTCCCCCTGTACCCACACCCGCCACAAACGCATCAGGCTTGAGATTTTGTGCTGCCAGTTGTTGCCAGATCTCAGGAGCGGTTGTTCGCTCATGAGCTTCCGCATTATAAATGTTTTCGAACTGACGCGGAAGAAATACGCCGCCATTCAAAGCAAGTTTTTCGCTCAAACTTATGCTGCCTAAAAAGCCGCCTTCTTCTTTACTTACCAACATTATCTCAGCGCCAAGCGATTTGATAATATCCATTCTTTCTTTACTCAACCAATCAGGCATAATAATTTTAACCTTATGCCCCAATGATGTACCGATTGCAGAGAAAGCAATACCCGTGTTTCCAGATGTTGCTTCTATAATGGTATCTGTCGGCTGGATTTGGCCCAACTCGTATGCCCTATACATCATATAAAGCGCCATCCGATCTTTTATGCTGCCGGTAAGATTATAATTTTCGCATTTCACGTATATGCTGCCATTCTTCCCTTTAAACCGATAATTAAGTTTAAGAAGCGGTGTATTACCCACAAGATGAAATAAATGCTCAAACTTTGCGGTGATTGATTTTGATACCATTAACTCCATATTGCTATTTTATGTCAAATTTCTGCATTTCAAAAAAAAGCAACAATAAACTCTTTATTATTCCATAAATTTTATGGTTTTTATCAAAAAAGTTATAATTTTTTTTGATTTTTAATTAGTAAATTAGCGCTTAACCATAAATTTCAGCATGTTCAAACCAGATAAGACCGACTATGATATTATGCGCATTTTGCAGAGCAATTCTGATGTCACTACAAAGGAACTCGCATTCGATCTGCGCAAATCACTTGCAACCGTTCACGAACGGGTGAAGCGGCTTAAAAAAGAAGGTTATATCAGAAAAACTGTTGCGCTGTTAGATCGCAAAAAGATCAATAAAAATTTGATCGCCTTTAGTCACGTTCTGCTCAATGGTCATGCATTCGAAACTCTGGCCGCCTTTGAGAAAGAGGTTTCTAAATTTCCTGAAGTGATGGAATGTTATCAAATGACGGGAACATTTGACTTTATTTTACGTGTGGCCACCGAAGATATGGAAAGCTACCATGAATTTTACCGACACAAACTTTCCACCTTACCTAACATTGCTACAGTTCAAAGTTTCTTTGTAATGTCTGAGATCAAAAGCGAAACGGCATACCCCATCTAAAATTAATCACGCTGCTTCAACCTCTGTTTAGTTAGCTACCTATAAATTGAATTAACAATCTGCAATGTTAGCTGAACCTGCATTCTTACTTTAATCTAACAATCAGCGTAGCGCAGATGTGTACTTTTGCTGCGTCATGCTACCTGCTTCCAAATCAAAAGATCAGCGAATACCCACTATACTGGCATTTGCTTTATTACCTCTATCCGGTTTCGCTACCGATATATACATTCCCTCGCTGCCCAGCATGGGCATTGAATTACATGCCACCAGTTTGCAGGTGCAATTCACGCTTACGTTATTTTTGGTCAGTTACGGAGTTTCACAACTATTTTTGGGAAGTGTATTAGACGCTTACGGGCGTTATAAAATGAGCTTTATCTCAATACTGGTCTTCATAATTTCCAGCGTCCTTATCGCCGTTATTCCTAATATATATGTCATCTATGCTATGCGTATTGTGCAGGGTATCACGGTAGCCATTATTGTGATCGCGAAACGCGCTTATTTTGTAGACGTTTACGAAGGTGCGCGCCTCCAGCATTACCTCAGCATGTTCACCATAATATGGTCGGCCGGCCCTATTGTAGCGCCATTCCTGGGCGGATATTTTCAGCATTATTTTGGCTGGCAATCAAACTTTTATTTTTTGGCCGGCCTGGCAGCTGTAATCGCGGTTCTGGAGTATTTTTACAGTGATGAGACAATCCGTCATCGTACCGAATTCAACCTGAAAACTATTGCCGGCCTCTATGTAGAGATGATCAGAACCACTACTTTTAGCCTGGGTATCCTCATGTTATGCTTCGCCTATTCAATGGTCATTATGTATAACATGACCGGTCCGTTTATCATTGAACATCATTTTGAGCTTACGCCTGTTATAGCCGGGTATTGTTCGCTCATCCTTGGATTAGCGTGGATGGCGGGTGGCTTTATCGGGCGGGCATTAATCAACCGGCCCTTTTTTAGCAAATTACTGGTTAATGTTGTATTGCAACTCATCGTGGTGGTTTTGATGATACTTAGCAGTTATTTCTTATCTAACCTCTATATTATGGTATTTTTTGCCTTTCTGATTCATGTTGGCGCTGGATTTACCTATAATAATTACTTTGCTTATTGCCTGGGACGTTTTCCAAAAAATGCAGGCATGTCCGGCGGGCTAACCGGTGGACTGGTATATGTGATCCTCTCGCTCCTTACCTATTTGGTTGTTGCGGCTATACCAGCTAAAGATATGGCGCACCTGAGCTATAGCTACCTGGTATTTATTGCCTGTTCCCTTGCGGTAATGTTAGTGCTTACAAAGCTTAACCACCATCAATCAAGTACTTAAAAATAAACTCTTAAGCATTGCTTGTCATGACAGAAGCTATTATGCGAATAAACCTTGCTCTTGAATTCCACAAGTTTTATTGCACTGTAATCTGGTCTACCTCAAGCGCTTGTTTAAGCTAACCAACAATATGCGAGGTTCATTGTTCCTATAAGAACGTTGAGATTTAGCTGCCGTTCGCATATTATCCTATGAATATAAGTTTTAAGACGTTTTATTACACTTTTTTCGTAATTTGGGGAATCGTATGGCTATTTATAGCCTCACGTGTGGTTCTGATCCTGCAAGAAGTTGAACCACTCACGATTCACGACGTATACACGGATTCTTCAGGGCCTTCCGGTTTGGTTAAGGGTTATTATATAAAAAAATATCACCACGGCGGACCTGCGTTGATCAGAAACGGTTCAGATACCACAAGGGACTATGCCGGATTTACCCTGGCTAGACTTTTATATCCAACTAACCGTATCAATAAATCACGCACGGTTACTTTTTATGCAAAAATTGGTTCCGATCAAAACCACATTACGCCATTTGCTGCTACTGCCGGTACCGAGCCTGCGTCTAAATTGAGACTCATCATTGATGTAGTTGACTATTATTTGCTGAGCTACAGTTTTTTAACCATTGTTTTTTTTATTGGCTCAACGCTTCTGGGCGATATTTACAAACGTTTCAAAAAAAATCAGGATGTTACCGCTGAGGTTAAACAGGTTTATGATCGTTCTTATTTACAGGTTGTTGGAATGATCTCTTTCTTTCTGATGGTTTTAATATGATGACATGTGGAGGTAAATCCCACGGAGGAAAAAATAAAATGGCAAACTAGCGGATGACTGTTTTCTTTTTACTGTCCAATAATTTCATAATATCCTCCTGGCTGTATTAGAATATCCCTCTCCTATTTTGGTGTACGACAACGTTCCATCCAAACGAAGCTTTTGCAATGTATTGGGCGATATCTTTAAAAGGTTTCCACCAGGTAACTTTTCAGCCATTTCTTGGGTTCTTCTTTTTTGAGCCTTAACAAGTCCAAGTTTAAGTGCAAGAAAGGATTTATTGAATTCTGAATTAAAAGAAAAGCGTCCGCTTTTTCAAGGCGGACGCTCAAATTAGAAATTAACTATTATAAAGAACAAAAAGGCATTTGGTATTACTGGCTATTTGCTTTTTTCAGGCAGCAGTACCATACGTATAAAGTTTTTACCATTGAGATATTTGTTTGCCATTTCTTTAACATCAGCAGCAGTTACCCTGTCGACATATTGGCTATACTCATTTATAACATTAAGCGGTTCTTTATTCTGGACTTGGCTTACAATATAATTCTGCCAGAAGCTATTAGATTTTAGCTGCAACTCAATTGAACGCTGCGTTTCCGCTTTAAACTTATCTAAGTTAACCTGCTCCGGCCCGTTGGTTCTAACTTTTTTCACCTCATCAAGGGTAGATGCTATCAGTTTCTCTACGTTTTGCGGAGCGCAGCCAAATGAAACCGTTAAACTGAACCTGCCCTGCGGAATTTTACTTGTTGAAGCACGTATGCTGGGTGAATAAACCCCGCCCTCCTGCTCACGCAACCGTTCTATAAGTCTTAGCTGAATGTTTTCTTTTAAAGCATCCATTTTGACATTGTTAGCAAAGCTGTAGTCAAACAAACCGGAGAATACCAGGATCACGTTAGCCTTGGCTTCCGTTCCTTTATACACGGTTTTGCTTATTTGTCCTTCCGGGATATTGATATGCAGATCTTTAGCCTCTTCTTTCCTGTTCTTTGCAGGCAGGCTGGCTATATATTTCTCCAGCAGTGGCTTTATGGCTGTTGTATCTATGCTGCCTGTAAACACGAAAGTGAAGCCCGAAGCATCAGCAAAACGTTCTTTATAAATATTGAATGCTCTATCAAGGTTTATTTTATTCAAGGTAGCTACCGTTTGCGAGGCTCTACGGATGTTGTGATTGCTCAATACGGCATTAACTGTATCGTTAAATACGCTTGTCGGGTCATTCATTCTGTTAACGAGGGCCGCCTTTGAACGCGCTATAACGCCTTTAAACAAGGCCGTGTCTTTACGGGGTTGGGTAAGGTGAGCATACATCAGTTGCAATGCCGGTTCCAGATCGCTTACCGTGCTGCCGCCGTTTATAACCTGTTGTCTTTCGCCTATAGACGGGCGAACGCTGAGCTGTTTACCCGACAAATATTTAGACAACTGTGCGTTGTTGTAATTACCAGCGCCAAAAGACGGGATCATGTTAGCCGCATCAGCCGAGCGATATTCGGCATCGCTGTACAGCGAAGTACCACCTGCCGATACGCCGGTAAACAATATCTCATCGTTCCTGAAATCGGTGGGGTTTAATAATACCTTAATGCCGTTGCTTAATGTAATCGTTATTATATTAAGCTTTTTATCGTGCTGTGTTTTGATGATCTTTCCGGCAACCGGTGCTTTGCTTAACAGGCTTAAGCTGTTAGCTTCTTCGTGATATGCTGTTAAATTTTCTTTTTCTACAGATTTTATCCAACCCATAAAAACATCCTCAGTTGGCAAGGATGCTTTGTCTTTATCTGGCGCGGTAATAAGTATGTCGCGGCCGGCATCTTTAATAATTCCCTTTATATAGGCATTCAGTTCATCAAGGGTTATTTTTGAAAGAGCACCCTTAACCAGCGTATGTTCAAAATCAATACCCGGCGATGCCGTACCATGCAGAAAATACTGTACATACTCGTTAACATAGCTATCAGACCGTGTTTTGTTTTTTTCTTTCAATGCAGCCTCCGTCTGGTTTAGATAGGCAAGTTTAGCACGTTCCAGTTCCTGCCTGTGCTCTGATATTGCCTCGATACTTTTCCATTAAACTTTTAGCCTGTGACAACAACGGTACATTTACTGCCGTTGTCGTTTTTTGCCTGAAGGTTTTAATCCAAAGTTCACCGTCTGTTCCGGTGCATATATTCACCGGTCTAAGGTTCATAACATCAACAAAAGCAAGACCTGTATAGCAGCAAAACACAAATATGTCGCGAACAACACTTAAGCGAGGTAAGTCGAGCTCTTTTTCTTCTAGCCTGCTTAACTCTTTAGCCGTCAAAAATTCCTTTTCCACTTTCTTGTATTTTAGCGAGAACTTTTCGAAGGGGTCCTTTACGATCCATTCCAAACGATAAGCCAGGTTGATCATCTTTTTTAGCCGCTCAAGGTGCTTCATAATGCCATTATTTGTTAGTGGTTTTTGATGATCAAGCGGTTGATGGTTACGAAGAAAATTTTCGAAGTCCTGTATAAACTTGTAATTTAATTCAGAAAGAAAAAATGCTTTTCTTTTGTACTTCTTGAGGGTAAATTCGGAAAGATACCTTTGCGTTGTATAATAATTTTTCATGGTACCGGCAGCAAGAACACCCACAGATATTTCATTGTGATATTCCGCAATGTCAGTAATCGTATGCTCGTCGTCACCTGTTTTTAGAAATGCAGCCTTAATTATTTCCGCGGTGATTGTCTTTCGCTGAACCAGAAAGTCTTGATAGCATTCCCTAATCGACTGCCTGATATTGTCCAAATAAGTATTTATCTCTTTTCCTTCAGACGTATTATTCTTTCCCATTCCTTTAGCGCTGTCCCAACATTTAACACTAATATACCGCTTAGTGGCAACAAATATTTTTCTGCCATTTACCGTTATAGCTACATATATTGGAGCCTTCCCATCCCTGCATTTCTCCGTTCTTAAGTTAAAGTGCAGTCCAAAACTGTTTGTACTTTTCATACCATTTGATTTTATGTGATTACTTTTGATTATTTACCTATAAAAAACAGGCTCAAAAGTGGGTTCAAAATGGCTCAAAACCGGTCAAAAACACGCAATTTTGGACGGTTGTAACATACTGAATTACAGTACTTTAAGCCACATCCGAACACCTCAAATTTAGAATTTAAAAACAAGTGTTCGGATAGGTGAAGCACAAACTGCGGATATTTGATATAAATTGACGTTTTTGGGAAAATGCCATAAAGCAAAAAACCCTGTAAATCAAGAATTTACAGGGTTTTGATACTTATTGGTATCGCTGTCGGTCGGGATGGCAGGACGATAACCTATCCTTGTAAATTCCTTATTATCAACGTGCTATTTAAAACAAATCAAAGCAGGTGTTCACTTAGGTAACTACCTCTTTCATAATTAAAGATACACATTTAATTCTTGTTAAGCAAAAGCATTCGCTTGTTTTCAAGCCCTCTTTTAAGTTAATTTCGCAAAATACGTAAATGAATTATTGTTGGAATATCTTACTTGATAGCTTTAGTCGAAATATAAAGTAGGTTCGTAGTTAATCGGTGAAGATATGTACTTTGACTATTTTTAGTCCCTATCGCTTTAATGTCAGGGATTTCGAAAAGTGGCCTCGCTAAAGTCCCGCTCAAATCAATTTAGATCATCTCATATTGCTGGTGAAAATATATTGCGGATCTTCTTATACCTTAATTTGACTTCTAAGTAAAATTATTTGCAAGTAAAGCGCTATCTGCCAGGCTTGTCTTATCCAAACTACGAAAGCGGTGCTCAACTTTAGGTTATAATGGCTTAAAATCGAGTTTTAACTAAACTATGGCATCCAGCATTAATTACGAGAATTCGCATCAGGTGTGAAAAATACCTTGGCATCCTAGGGTAGGCCTAAATTCATATCGAGGTAGATTGGGCTGTAAAACAGAAGCTGAAATTTGTCTATTATTGCTGGGTACTTGAGTTGCCACTCAAAGTAACTCCTGATGAGATGCGTGTTTCACAGT
The DNA here is from genome assembly GCF_002797815.1 of Mucilaginibacter auburnensis. Taxonomy (NCBI): domain Bacteria; kingdom Pseudomonadati; phylum Bacteroidota; class Sphingobacteriia; order Sphingobacteriales; family Sphingobacteriaceae; genus Mucilaginibacter; species Mucilaginibacter auburnensis. The sequence goes on along the minus strand of NZ_PGFJ01000001.1, from coordinate 1,850,622 downwards.
TAGCAGCGCCTAATTCGGACGGTTAATAGACGGGTGAGCAACAAGAAACATTCAATTGAAGTCACAAGTAATTCCTATATGAATGCTTAAGTATTTTTAAATTGAAAATTCTTTATTTGAATTTTAGTCCGAAGTTGCTTAATTTCGTAGAAAAATCTCAGCAGCGCCTATGTTCATAGAATTTAAAGTTTGTAATTATCGCTCTATTGGTGAAGAACAAATATTGAGCTTAGTGCCTGCGCCCAAACAGCGTGATTATCTAGACAATATTATAGACGATGGTAAAAATCAGTCACTTAATGTTGTGGCGATATACGGAGCAAACGGTAGTGGCAAAAGTAACATCCTTTCTGCAATTAAGTTGTTTAAGCAAATTATCCGTCATTCGGCGCACTCTCAGTCAATATCGACGTTGAAGTATGATCCATTTTTATTGCGGGAAACTTGGAGCGAAAAACCGACCAGCTTCGAAATGACCTTTTCCATCGAAGGTGAACGTTATCGCTATGGTTTTGAATATAACGAGGCAACTGTATTAAAGGAATGGTTATTCCGAAAGGCGGTTGGTCGTGAGGTCGCTTTATTTGAGCGGGAAGGCGATATTATTCAGCCGAGTTCAGGATTACGAGCGAAAACCAGACTAATTAGCCATGCAATCGATGCTACTAAGCATAACGCATTATTCCTTTCAACTTGTGATATGTTTAATGTCGACGAGGCTAAATATATTTTCGAGTGGCTGTTTCGCTCATTACATATTGATGGCTTGAAAACGGAGCAACATGGTACAGAACGATTATTTATTGACGGAGGATTCCAGCAACAGATTAATGACTATCTGGTTCGCTTAAAGTTGGGGCCCGTTAATTTCGACGTAATAAAAGAAGAAACCGGCGGTGGTAAAGTAACTTATGAAATCTATTCGATTCATAAACATTATGATGTAGATGGGAGACCACTTAATGGCCAATTGAGCTGGAGCATGATGGAACGTGAATCAAGTGGCTCAATCAAAGCATTTCAGATGGGTGGTCCAATTGTTTACGCACTAAGTACCGGAGGTAGTTTATTTATAGATGAGATTGAGGCGAAAATGCATCCGTTGATAACGCTGGATACCATTGACCTTTTTTTAAACAAAGAAACCAATCCCCATAACGCCCAACTCGTCTTTGCTACACATGATACCAATCTACTGACATATGCCAAGCTCCGCCGAGATCAGATCTATTTTGCAGAAAAAAATAATTGGGAGTCAACCGAGATTTATTCGCTATCTGACTTTACTTATATGGGTGAGAAAGAACGTGTAGATTCGGATAAAGAGAAAAGATATATCGAGGGGCGTTATGGTGCAATTCCTATGCTAACCTCTGTAGGCGAATTTAAACCTCATCGCAAAGGGTCCGACCATGGCAAGTAGAGGTGTCGTTAAAGGTAGAGACTCCAAGGATGAGTTAAGCCGGCCGGTTAGACACCGGAAATATCTTTACCGCTTCCTTATAATTTGTGAAGATGAAAATACGGAGCCGGCCTATTTTCGCGCGTTTAAACAACAAATCCCTGATGAAACCATCTATTTATTAGAAATCGGTACTGGGCTTGATCCTCTTGGTGTCGTTCAACGCGCCGTCAAAGAAAGAGATGATCTCGCATTGGAATCACGTAAAACGGTAGATGAAGTTTGGGTCGTATTTGATAAAGATGATGCAGATCAAAATGATACTAAGATAAAAAGGTTCGAACAAGCATTTTCATTGGCGGAAGCCGAACAATTTAAACTCGCATATAGTAACGAAGTGTTTGAGTTATGGCTTTTGTTGCATTTGGAAGAAGTTGATCCTAATACTGCCTTACCAAGAAAGGAAATCTACGAGCGGTTACAAAAAAAAATCGGTTCAATTAATGGACATGAGGGATTTGAATATAAGCACGGAAATGCCTCCATATTAAAAAAAATTGCAGACTTAGGCGACCAGGCAGCAGCAATGAAACGAGCAGTAGCATTGCAGAAGCATCATGGCAGCAAAGCACCAATTTCTTCGAACCCAGTGACATTTGTCTATCGGTTGGTCAAACAACTAAATGAGCTTATCGCATGGTATAGTTATAAAGAGGATTAGATCAATAATGATTGCACACCTCTGCAACTAAACGCAAATTAACTTTACAGTATTTATCAACTTAGATTATATCCGCGTATGCTCGAACGTAGCGTGTCAACAGTTGCATTGGGCTAAAAAAGGCTTTGACCCTTAATTCCATTTGTGAAGTAAATTCAAAAACGTTTAACTAAAGCATTGCCATCTACTAAGAGCTGTACACCGATCCTAAGTTACCGTCAGGATAAGTTGTATATATATGTTGATAAACACTCATAGACTTAGAGTGCACATCAGGATCTGTGTAAACGGTTTGCGGTAACCACTGCAATGAATCATAGATAAACGTTTTAACTTGCGCTTTTAGTTGGCCACTTTCACGCCATCTATCAATGCGCAGCTTTTCTGCCTTCAGGGTATTAAGCATTTTAACAGCTATCACTTTTACTTCCTGCGTTTCCTTTTTATTCAAGTCTTTGCCTGTTCTTAATAAATCAAAAATAGCTAATGATTCTTGGTCCAAATTTTCCCGGAAGGCTCTCGCATCTTCTGCGGTAAGACTTGCTAGGTAGGCCATCAGCTTGTCAAAAGCTATTTTGGTATCAGCAAGATTCTTTCCCTTGTTATAACCTTCGATAATTTCCTTATATCGATCGTAGAACTCCAGCCGCAATGGATTTTCTTTCATCATTTGCTCCAGCTTTTTTTCAATCGCTTTCTGCAAATCGTAAACGAGTGCATTTTTTCTCGGCACTTTAGCAAATGCAGCTTTTAGTTTATCAAAGTCTAGTTTAGCTAAATCGATATATACACCGTCGCTTTCTTCTACTCGGTTAGGTATTACAACCGCGACACTTTCATTTACCAATTGCTGCAATTCCATCATTATGGAAGTGACGTCGGCAGCCTTTGTTTGTTGGTTAAGCTGACCATAAATAGCATCAATAGCGTTAAACTCGCGAATAAATGGCTTAACCTCTACTTCGGGATATAAAGCGTGATATTTTCTAAACACCTCACGCGCCATAACCTCAAATTTTGAGCGCGAAGCTTCGTTCAAGCAAATGCAATCCATTGCTTTTTTTATGTTTGCAATTTTCTCCATAGGCTTAGGTGTGCCATCACTAAGTACGCCCAACTCAAATCCAAGTTCATGCAAGTATCCGCGCAGCTGCTTAATCGTTTCGCCTAATTCTTCAGCCATGGAGGCCAACAATTCAAACGGTCGTTCTTTTGCTTCGTTTTTTACTTTGGTGCTACCTTTGTCACCTTCACCATAGACTGAGTAGGCTTTCTCTAATTGCTCATAAACATTGCCATAATCAACAATTAACCCGTTTTCTTTTTCGTCATCATAAACTCTGTTAGCCCTCGCAATGGTTTGCATTAATGTATGGCCGTTGATTGGTTTATCCAAATAAACGGTTGATATACAAGGTGCATCAAAACCAGTAATCCACATCGCACAAACTATAGCTAGCCTAAAAGGGTTGTCTTCGTCTTTAAATTCTTTTTCAAGATCACGCTCAACAATTTTCTTTCTATGGGGAGCTATTTCAAGGTTCAGCTTTCTGAATTTGTCCACTTCATTTTGCTCTGAACTTACGATAACACAGACTTCTGTTTTGTCTACCTTTTGCAACTTCCGTTTTAGATATTGTTGTTCTTCAATATCAGGTGCTTTCGTGATTCTTACCTTAAGGTTAGCAATGTATAGCTGCCAGTGCTTCATAATTAAATCATACATACGCACAGCAGTTGGTTTGTCCAGTGTGACTAACATCGCTTTTCCCTGATATCCACGCTCATTAAAATGCCAAACAAGATCTTTCGCAATATCTTCCAATCTTGGCTCGGCCGTTAATATGGCGTATTCCTTTTTAAAAAGATAAGCCAGTTTACGTTTCTGATCATCATCGATATCTTCATTTTCCAGTACTGCCGCCATCCGATTATCTAATACCGGATTTTCAATGGTTAGCTTTTCGCCCCTATTTAGGTAACGCAAGGGAAGGGTTGCACCATCTTCAATGGCACGCTTAAAATCATAAGTAGAAACGTACTCACCAAATATGTTCTTGGTCAGTTCTGCTTCATCTTTTATAATCGGTGTGCCTGTAAAACCAAGATAGGAGGCATTTGGAATTCCATAAAATCGCATATTGCGCGCAAAGGTGCCTGCTTGAGTACGGTGCGCTTCATCAGAAATAACAATGATATTTTTACGATCGGTTATGAGCGGATATTCTGTCTCAATCCTTGGGTCGATCGAAAATTTATGAATTAGCGAGAAAACATAACGATGATTTTCTTTGAGTAATTCGCGTAAATGATCACGGCTTTTAGCTACAACTTCTTTGCTCGTTGTTGCACCTACACCTGTAAACGTATCATATAGTTGGCGCTCCAGTTCACTTCGATCCACTACAATCAGGAAAGTATAAGAGCCACCAAATTTACGGTGTATCTTCTGACAGATGAACACCATTGAGTAGCTCTTACCGCTGCCCTGTGTATGCCAGAACACCCCAAGCTTTCCTTTCAACTCGTCAATGCTTTTTGCTTTATCAATAACTTTATTTACGCCAATGTATTGGTGGTTCTTCGCCATGATCTTCACTACGTCGCCGCCGCTGTCATCGAACAGCAGGAAGTTTTCGAAGATGTCCATGACGTTGTCTCTGGAGCAGGTACCACGTAATATAGTATCCAAATTTACAATGCCTTCTTCATCCTCCGTGATTCTCTTCCATTCCAAGAAGTATTGGTAGGGACTGGTTATCGTACCTACTTTGGCATCGGTACCATTACTAAGTAGCACAAAAGCATTGCAATGAAAAACGTGAGGGATGGTGTCTTTATAATCATTTAAGTTATCCGTATAAGCATGTCGCAAATCGGTGTGGTGAGCTTTAAGCTCAAAGAATATTAATGGTATGCCATTTACAAACCCTATAATATCCGGCCTGCGGTTATATAGTTCACCTGCAACTTCCAATTGCCGGATTGCCAAAAAATCGTTGTTGCTGTAATTTTCAAAATCAAATACACGGAGATCGCGCTTTTCCAGTTGGCCTACCTTATTGGTATAACTAACCGGCACACCGTCTCTCAATAGCTTGCTCTTTTCTTTATTGATTCTGCCCAGTGTTTTATCTGCACTCTTTTGCTCTATTTGTTCGATGGCTTGCTGGTAGGCAGATTCAGGCAGGCCTTTATTTAGTTCTTTTAATGCAGCCAGCAAATTCCGCTTTAGGATTACCTCGCCTTTATGTTCGCGACCCAATAAACCGTTGTCCCCAAAGGTTTCCTTTTTCCAGGCAGTTTTCACCGTCCATCCAAGTTCTTCTAAAACTTCGTGAGTGGCAGATTCTATTAAGGCATCTTCAGAATATTCGTAGCTCATTACGTTTGGTTTAGGAGTATCTTTTAATTTGTCATCTTTACAATTAGAAGAAGATCTGAACCCTCTCAAATATATCGATAGTTTTAATACTGAAATATTGTTGGCAGATAGGTTATTGCTCGCTGAATATTTGCATCATTAAAAATCTCACGTTCAAGTTTAGCGTTCCATTCCGGCTCTTTCTTTAAAACATTTTTCACCGCTTCAACTGTAAACGGTTCATTTTTCTCATTCAGTTCTAGTAAAGAATTATCGACGGTAGCGAAAAGTTCTAGGTCGTCATTCGATTTGTATTTAAACTGCTCTTCCAGCCATGTAAGGTATTCGATATTCCAATATTTTTCGAAGTATGGCTTGGCTCCTTTGATATTTGGCCCAGCAACGAAACCTGTAAGCTGCCCGTTTTTTTTATCTATTACATAACCGTTATCATGTGCAATTTTTTCTGATCCACCATATTTTGTTTTAGGGTTATAAGGCCCTGCCGCTTTACGCAAGTAATCTTTGATCTGATCATCGGCATGGCGATGAAATAAGTAAGAAAGCTTGGTATAGCGCATTCTGCCAAGCGGATATTTTTCATTGCCAAACCGGTCGGTAAGCATTGATATTAAAATAGCTTCTTTGAACTGCGGAGCTGCTTGCTTTTGCGTTGCTGTATCGAGCTGGATAATTTTTGCTGCTGGTTTGGTTTCTGCAACTGTTACGTTGATAGTGCCATTCATCAAGAGAGGTAAAAGAATATCGCGGGCTTCTTTGAGGCGACGATTTTGACTTTCTAATTTAGCTTTTTGTGCAAATAGTGGCTCAACAGAATTAAAGTGATTATTTAGAATATTCTTATTCGGCAAATAAACTTTTAGGTTCCTTAAATCCTTGATGTTTAACATTGTCATATTCGTCCCACCTTTTTTTAAAGAATACAAAAGTGCTTGGCCTTCATCCGAGTCGAGAAATTGAAACACATAAAGTCCTATTTCCTTTGACTGTCCTCGGAAAATTGAAATGTGCTGATCAATAGGATGAATGTCGTCCTGACCTTTATAAAAATGACACCTTCCAATGGTCCCTTCGCCTAAACTATTTATGAGTAAGTCGCCATCTTTTGCCCATTTCTCTTCAGGAATCCAATTGCCGCCTTTATATTCTTTAAAATGTTGTTCTTCTAAAAAAACACCCTTATTAGCTTTCTGATTAATTGCCCAAATCCCGCTACCCTCTTCGTAAATAGGTGTAACCCCTCTTCCCAGATAACTAGCGATGTCTTTCATTTCGTATTCAATAAGATCGTCACCCTCGTGATTAATCCTATTGAAGAGTATCTTTGCAATCTCACAATATAGCTTTATTCGCTTTTGGTTATTTTCTATTAAATCATCGTAAGCGGATAATATTTGTCCAATTTTGACTTGGATTGATTTATTAACTGGAACTTTTAACTTAATACTAGAGAATGACGATTTCGATACATTCTCTCTTCCAGATGCCGTACCGGAATCCAAGCTTTTAAGCTGTTCTAGATTGTACTTTAAAACGTAATAAACAAACTCTTCATCATAGAATTCATTTGGAACAACAGCATTTACAGCTTGGTTTACAAAACAATCAGAATGGGCCTTGGTCATTTTTTTGCCAATACTTCCAATGGTTACCACGCAGGTAGCGCCTTTGGGAATCAGACTATTTTTATACTTCTTGAATCCTAACTCGGAATAACATTCTTCAGGGTTATAAGTATACTTTTGTTCTTCTGAAATATCCGTTGGCTTGATAAAAATCGTGTGGTTGCCGTACAATTCTGGGTGCTTTCGCGGTGGTGTATTGCCGGTAATTACTCTGCCTAGATCTGCGACAAAAACTTCTTTCCACTCACTCATATCAGCTCTTTTAAGTTACCAGCAATTACCTTACTTAACGCTATTGCTTCTCCATTCAAAGCATCCAACTCTTCCTGTATTTTCAATAAGCGCGCCTGGTAATCAAAATCCTCATCCTGGGCAAGAGGCACACCTACATAACGGCCAGGTGTAAGGCTATGGTCATTAGCTGCTACTTGTTCAACGGTTACAATCTTGCATAAACCTTCAATGTCACGGTATTTACCATCTGGAAAGCGCTCATGAAACCAAGTGTTGTCTGCACGCACACTCGGCATCTCGCCACGGTACAGTTGCATAATGGCCGTTAGCCCTTCCAACTGGTCTTCGCTGAAATCATTAATAGTGGTGCTTACTTTCCTGTACACATTCCGGGCATCCAGCATTAATATTTTCCGCTTGTTTTCTGGCCGCTTTCCCTTGTCATAAAACCAAAGGTGACACGGCAGGCTGCGGGTATAGAAAAAGTTATTGGAAACAGAAACAATACAATCTACCACTTCACTTTCAATCAGTTGATGCCGAATGAGCTTTTCACTATGCCCAGCATCAGTTGCAGAAGAAGCCATTACAAAACCGGCCCGCCCTGTCGGGTTCAGGTAGCTGTAAAAGTATTGCATCCACATATAATTCGCATTATCGCTCTTGGGCAAGCCAAAAGGCAGCCGTTGGTCTTCCTTTACAAATTCGCGTCCTTTATCCACCTTGTTTACATTAAACGGCGGATTGGCCATCACAAAATCGCATTTTTCAAACAGGTGGTGCGGGTCGCTGTAAAAGCTATTAGCCTCGATGATCTTCCCTTCGATACCGTGTATGGCTAGGTTGATCTTCGCAAGCTTGGTATTGTTAGTTTTCTGCTCAGTGCCGTAGCACTTAATAGCTTCGTTTATGCTCTTATTCGTATGATCTTTTATAAAGTACCCGGTTTGTACAAACATACCACCCGATCCGCAGGCAGGATCATGAATAATGCCGTGATCGGGCCGAATGAAATTGACGATTAGTTGTACAAGACTTGGCGGTGTGAAGAACTCGCCACCTTCCTGCGCACCCGCACCCTGCATTGAGAATTTCATCAAGAAGTATTCATAGATACGGCCAAATACATCGCCGGTTGCCTTCTTCACCGCATCTTTATTAAATACACGGATCAGATCACGTAACAAATCAGCTTCAAATTCCTGATAGTTCTTGGGAAGATTTCCTTCAAGGTCCGGATATTCCGCTTCAATCTGCTTCATTGCACCATTTATGGCCTCAGCAATATTGTTACTCTCCGGCAATGCTGCAAGATATTCGTATTGCGCTTCTTGTGGCAGCATTATTGCCCCCACTGCTAAGTAATCTTCTTTTGTAGCGGCCCGCTTGCCTCTTGGTCCGTTAGGTATCGCAGCTTCTACAACAGGTTTTGCTTCTTCGTATTTGTTCTGTGCAAACCGGAGCAACACTAATCCCAGTACGGGATCTTTATATTCAGCCGCAGTCAACTTGCTATTTGCACGTAGCGAGTCGGCAGCGTCCCAAAGTTCTTTTTCTAATTGCTTAATTTGTTCCTGAGTCATTTATTTCGTTATCGCGCATCAAATTTGATAAAAATAATGAGATCGCGGATTTATAAGACAAAATATTAAAAATATCAAATCTTCGATAAATAATATAGTTATGAGATTCTTTATCGCCTTAAAATGACGCTCCAAGTAAGTTTCTTTAAAGCAAGCCAGTTTTATGCTTGTGATATTAGTTTACAGCAAGCTTTCGAAAGTCCTTGACCGCAAATCGTTACAGAGATTTGCTATTGGGTTTATGTAGTTCAAAATCATGTGTACACGCTGCGAAGTACATACTGTTGAAAAACATGCATTAATTAATCATTGCATCCCCTACACAGATGAAACGCTGAGTTATATCCGACTAGGATAAACTCGGAGTAAATTCCAATTTCTTCAACTCATTTTTGTATAAAACATCCTACCTCGTACATGAGGTGTGATATTTATTTATATCAGGTCAGCACCTTTGTACTTAAACAAACGCAGAGCGAAAAAGCCCCCAAGGTGTGTGCAGGTTGTCAGCTATTCTTAAAGTAAGGGTACAACTTTGTTGCAGGGGTACAAAATGGGTACAACAAAAGTTGTACTTGTAAGGCATCTGACAAGAATTTAGGTTTGAGTTTTAAGATAAGTAAATGAATAATTATGGCAGCAGAAATCATCACGAAGGAAGACTTGCAGGAGTTCGGCGAACGACTGCTTAGTCAAATGAAAGCGCTGATCAGCGGCGGTTCAAATGAAGAACCAAGGAAGTTTCTAAAGAGTTATCAGGTCAAGAACCTGCTCAAGATTTCCAGCAATACTTTACAAACGCTCAGGGATAATGGCACCATTCCCTTCACTAAGATCGGCGGTATCCTGTATTACAATTACGAGGACATCATGAAGGTTTTAAAGGGTGATGTTAAGAGCAAGCGTATCAGTTTCAGTAAATAGAAGTGTGTTCAGCGTTTAGGAGGAGCAAGCCATGTTTTCGCTACGCTTAAACGGCTTGCTCCTTCGGAGTTAAGCAAGATTTTGCACTTCGTTTAAAATCTAAGATCATGGGAAGACCAGCTTTACAGGAAGAGGATAAAAGAATCATTCAGGTCAATATCCGGCTGACAAAAGAAGAGAACGAGATGGTTTGTAACTATGCCCAGGCATCGGCAATGACACCAGCCAACTGGATCAGGCAGAAAGCTTTTACCGGCAGGTTCCCTGCCATAAAGCTCTCACCGATCAATGCTGCACTTTACCGGGAGCTGCATAAGATCGGCGTTAACCTGAACCAGGCGGTTAAGCAACTCAATGCTGGTAAACTATCACCAGCATTCGTGACCATTCTAACCGCTTTGATCAAAACCCAGAAGGATATACTTAACTGCTTAATGAAATGACAGCGGATCAGGTAAAAGGAAAAGGATTCAGGGGCGCATTACGCTACAACCTGCAAAAGGTTGAGCATGGTGCGGCCAAGTTCCTGGATATGTCTTTTACATCGGGCAAAGAGGATTCTATCATGCGTGAAGTGGCTTTGGTCAGAATGTTAAGACCCAACCTCCAAAAGTACTTCTATCATACCTCGCTCAACTTTCCGCCAAACGAGAACCTGGGTGATGAACAAATGAACATTATTGCAAATGAATATTTGAACAATATGGGATTTGACCAGCACCAGTATGCCATCTTCCGGCATTACGATGCCGATCATCCGCACTTGCATATCCTTGTCAATCGTATTGGCTACGACGGCACAGTCGTTTCAGACAGCAAGGACTATCTGCGCAGCGAGCAGGTGCTTAGAAAGCTGGAAAAGCAGCATGGCTTGACAGAAGTAATATCGAGCCGGCAAGCGCAGGAAAGGGCAATGACCAAGAATGAATTAGAAATGATGAAACGAACGAATGTGCCGTCCTCCAAAATGCAGTTACAGGAGATCATCAAAGACGTGCTCAGTAGGAAGCCGGATGCAGCACAATTTATTCAGGTGCTGGAATCTAAGGGAGTTAACGTATTATTTAACCAGGCCAGCACCGGCTTCGTAAGCGGTATATCCTACGGCTATGAAGGAATGCAGTTCAAAGGTGCTCATTTAGGCAATGCTTATAAATGGCAAGCTATTAAAAATGCTATCAGTTATGAACAAGAAAGAGATCGCACAGCAATTCACCAGACAAATGTTAGGACAAGAGACTGGCAACGATCAACAAGAGCAGGTGAATCCACTACAAGAGGAACAGCAGTTGGAATTGACGCAGATACAAAAGTTACTGCCGGAAATAGAAAGGCTATACAGCAAAGCACTGGAAAACTACAGGATCAGATCAGAGCAAAAGATAGCAGACACCAGCAGGCGGCTGGAGCTGATGGACAGCCAGGCAACCAATCTGGCATTCCAAATCAAAAGTATCGTGTACAGCGCGGAACAGATATCCAAAGCCAACAACAAGGTAGGCAGCAGGTGGGTCATCAGGCTTTACCTGGTGGCGATCTTATCGGGAGTTTGCTCGGCACTGATCACCCTGCTGGTGATATGGATCAAAGTGCATTGAATGAGTTCAAACGTAAGCGTAAAAAGCGAAAAGGGCAAAGATTAGGTTAGTAATATCTTGTGATCATAAAGACCTTCTCGGCCTTTTCTTTCTTTCCTCTGTGGCTGGCCTGGATACTTTTCGATAAACAGGATGTCTTTGCGGAGAAAGAGTTTTAGGCGCATACGCTGGTTTTACAGCAGTTTCTTCATTGATCTTTACCGTAAGTTGTTTTCCGTTCATATCAGCGCCATCCAGTGCTTCGGCAGCCGCCTCAGCTCCTGTCCGGTCACTCATTTCGATAAAGGCATAACCCTTACAAATGCGCGTTTTCTTATCACGAACGATCTTAATGGTGCTGATGTCACCATGAGGGCCAAACAATTTGGCCAGCTCCAGTTCGTCAATTTCCAGCGGAAAGCCGCCAACAAATAATTTAACTGATTCCATAAGTAGCCTGTAAATGTAGAGATATAGAAAACTAGATTTCTGTATTTGTAGAAATGAACATTTCTGTAAGTGCAGAAAGTTAGAAATGCAGAATTATGCATTTCTAATACATGAACTATGCAGGGCTGATCGCAAATAAAAAAGCCCCTTGCGGAGCTTAATATTATTTCGAATTTTTTAGAAGCTCGATTTTCTCTCGCTCACTCGCTAAGAGCAGCTCATATAGCTTTTTATTTTCTTCGTAGACTTCTACCAACCTATCAATCGGATTGAATGTGCTATTGAAAGCATAAACAGCACCGTTATTCGTACTGTTATCGTTAAATGTATTAAAGTAGTTAACTACGGCTTCTTCACTGAAGTTCTTGATCGCCTCGGGCGTGACACCTAATACTTTTGCAATTTTACCTAAGGCATCTTCTTCAACATCAGAACTTTGTTCGATTTTAGAGATTGCTTGTTGACTGATACCAAGTTCTAAGGCAAGCGTTTCTTGCTTTATACCGCGTAATTCGCGGATCTTACTGATCTTTCTTCCAATGTGTAAAGTCTCTGCCATGGCGTAAATGTATCAATTATTGTAAATGTACGAAACAACCGCATTATTGTAAATTACAAATCGCTGTGGTTGGGCACGTAGGTATGTTGCTATTCTTTTGTGTTGCCGGTCAATGCAGGTCGGTCGCAATAGTATCAGCCATGGATCTAAAGCAATATGATGTACAGAACTTTTATCCTAAGTATCTCAACCAGGATGAGGTAAATGAGCCTTTGAAAGTGATCATTGATTTCTTTTCCGCTGACTGGCTACCCGGACATTTAGAAAGCTTACTGGAGTGGCGGAAGTATGTAATCGAAGAAGGCTTTTACATGGATGAGCATAAAAAAAGTCCCGCCGGGCTGCTTTTCACCCACCAATTAAATGCTAAGCTGGTGGAGGCAGTTTATTTAATCAGCCGTACCAAAAGAACATTGAAGCTTGCTGATGCCATTCATATCAACTTTGATGTACAGTTAAACCAGGAAGAGCAGGAATGGTTGCATTACCCTATATACCTATCATCTGTCGAACGTATCAATCCCTATTTGGCTATCAGCAATTTCTTTAAGGTCTATACTGTTGGTCATTACCTTGATCTCCTTTACGAGTGGCTGGAAACAGGCCTGTCCAATTATTCGGCAGATGAGTTCTTAGATACCAGTGATGTGATCTATTTCTATGAGAACATGCAAAAGCTTTATGAAGCGGCATGGATTATCAGGCAGCGCGAAATTGAACTAACATTGAAAAAGTGCACGGAAGAGCGCGATGAGACGGTAACGACGCAAGTGAAACGTTATCCTGTAAGGTTGCCATTACTGAATTTCAATTGCAGGTTTAACGAAGCTATTACATCCGCCGAACAGCTTGGCTTAAATCAATTGGTAGAAATCATACTTAGGGAAATCGGTTCTGTGTTAATGATCATTCACCTCGGGACACATCCTGATCCTGACACGTTCTATCTGCTAATTATCACAGAGGAGAAAGACAAGATACCAGAGCATCAAATCTTAGATAAGATAGAAAAGATATGCAGTCATCTGATCAATGTTTGCGCGATTGTTCATAAGTCAGATGCTTTTTTAAGAGCACTCGAAGATGGAAGCCGCTTTTTTATCAATGCTTTACGAAAACATAAGATAGCTTACCAGTCATCTAAATTGGAATTACCCCAACTACAAAATCCTGATGAGAAGTCTATCAGGAGTCAGGTTGAAGCTACATGGAACCGTTGGGGTAAACAGGGAAAGGACTTTCTGGATACTTCTTTAAGTTGTTTTGATGATGGTAACTATAATTTAGCTGTGTTTTTGATGCATCAGGCTGTAGAAAGTACTTTAAGCGCTATCTTAAGGGTAAACTTAGGTTACCGGCTCTCCATTCATAATCTGGCCAGGCAGCTAAGGATAACGTTGATCTTTACAGATGACTTGAAAAATGTGTTTGACTTTAGTGTTGTTGAAGATGTGCAGCTGTTTGAGTTGTTGCAAACGGCCTATTCGGCAGCAAGGTATAAAGACGACTTTTACGCTGAAAATGATGTAGTAAAAGCGTTATCGGACAAAGTATGCAAGCTGTTCGTAACTGCTGAAGGAATGTATAACCAGGTAATAGAGCAACTCAAGGATTAGCCCATGCAGGAAGGCAGACTGTTCCATTTCACCACACGCTATCGCTCCGGGTTCGATTACACCGACAGCCTTCCTGCCGCACAGGCAATACTATGACTCGTTATCTCTCACCATATAATTGCCTTCCCTCTGCATGGCAATTGACCACTGCATCGCCATCACAAAATTAGCATCGCAGGAAAACTGTAAAGGGTGTATAAACGCTGCAGTAATTACTTCTATTGGCGGCAGCGCCCTTGACAGCTTTCCTGCTTGCTGCTCCCGGTTGTTTAAGCGGTGCAATGGGATAGTGTATGAATGGATTTATTATTAATTTGTTGGAAATATTTAGTTATCCTTATTCGCGGCCCAAATTGCACAAAGTGATCATAGCTTCATAGCCAATAATTAAAAATGAATTTCATCTTGATTGAATTGCGTTAAAGGCGGGAACTACCTTGGGTTCGGATATGTGGTAAGAATAGTATTTATGAAAATGATTATCATTGTAGCCAGCCAAACCCACAACTCTCAATGAAAAGCGAACCTACAGCGATCAAAGAAATTAGTTTTGGACAGCATGTAAGATACCTAACCATTGATTCTTACATCGACAGCCTGTCCAAATATAGAACTGCAGTCGATAACGCTATTGCGCTAAAAACCGACATCCCTATATTTTTAGATACAAATATATTACTCCGCTATTACAGCGTATCCTTCAAATCTCGAGAGGTCTTGCTAGGCTTCTTTTCTCAAAATGATAAACGGTTTTATATCACCAGCCAGGTCCAGAAGGAATTTGTCAAGAACCGTGAAGATGTAATCGACCGCTTTTTTAATGAGACCTTAGATAAATTCGGTGATGACTTAAAAACGGATGTCATCAATAAGATACAAGCTTACAAAGATCGTAATAAAATCTTGCTGGATGATTTCCAGTCACTTGATGGCAAATTGACAAAAATTTACAATGACGCCAACAAATCTTTTGAGCAGCTTAATAAAGAAATAACAACGATTAAACAAAAGAACCAAGCCACAAAATATGACGACGATCTATTATCGATTGTGACTGACATGAACCTGATTGATAACCTTTCTGAGGATGATCTTAAATTCTTGCAGCTTGAGTACGACGGCTTGAAAAAAGGAATAGATCTGGGAAAGATCAAAATGGAAATCGGCAAACCGCAAAAAGCGTTTCCAGGGATGGCTGATCTCATCGAAAAACCAGAACACCCATATGGGGATTATTTCATTTTTCATGAAATAATCCGGGTAATGAAGGAAAATCAGACAGACGCTATTTTTCTGACTTACGACACTACTAAGGGTGATTGGCTAAAAACAAACAAAGAGCCTCATAGCCATTATATCCAAACAGTTTACCGGGCTACAGGCCATACTCTGTTTTTTCTGGATGCGGAGCGTTTTTTTGACCAACATTTGAAACAGCATTTCGAATCGTTATTAAAAGGTCCGATTGATTACTATTCGCCGAAGAGCGGATATGAAGAAGAATTTATTTTAAATTTTGTCGCCTTAGAAAGAGTTACTAGAACGATTGCTGAATTTGTTGTTATTGATAATTATGACAGAATACCATTGACCAGAATTATTGACGAATTTGAAAAGCGCAACTACATCAACAAGCAAGTGTGGAGTGAGTTCAAACAATTGTCGCAATTTAAAAACTTGCTTACTCATGTACATGACCGGGATAAGATCGACACTATTAATCCAGATGAATTTGCCGTTTGGGTAAACCGGTTGGATGCCATGATCACCATGATGAAGGACTTGTACAGACGGCTTTAATAAAGGATATCTACTACTTTCTATTGCATAAATATGGGACATCAGCTTCGCACCTATAACGGTGCCGTATTGTTTATAGACATTCTTGGGTTTGGTGCGCTAACGAATAACCAGATCCCGTTAAGTGTTGAAGATATGGATGCATGGCTTCATGGCAGTCCACACGATCATAATCACCAATTTCTAGCAGCAACGCTATTAGTTGAATTTAGAAGTTTATTGCAGCGCTTGCAACTCCAATTTCCGGATGTCAAGATTGCGCAACTTTCTGATTGCTTTTTCGCATGGTCTCCTCAGATCGAATATGTCATTAAGTTCGCTCACACGTATATGATTGAAGCGATTAAAATTGGATTGTTAAGCCGTGGGGGCATGGCACAGGGACAGATTATAGAGACCGAAAGAAATCATTCACTTGGACGACTGATATTGGGCCAAGCTGTAACAACAGCAGTTGCTTTGGAAAAGCCATGTAAAGGTGCTAGAATATTGACCGATGTGGATCTTTCAATAAAGCTTTATGAGGAGAACCAAGTATTTCATACTACGATTTACGAAATGTTCCAGCCCTTCGAAAGCCCACTTGATTACCAAGTGTATGACGAATTTCAATGGTACTTAACCGATAGATTGGACGACTTGCCGGATTATGGCATACGCCACTGTTCTCCCGAAGATAAATTGTCTTTCACTAAGCACAGATTAAAATTGGTCAACCACTTGATTTTTGACCCCAAATTTGGCTGGAATGCCCGAACGTCCCAAGGTAAAATCCATCTTCAAGCTACAGCGAATCTCTTGTCCCTTAGTGGATTAAACAACGTAAAACATGAGTTTGATCGTAGAGGGTTTTCTGAGCATAGATCCCCGACTATGTTGAGCAACGCACACAAACGGATTGATCAGGACCTTGGATATATAGTCTTACGGTAGAATACTAGCACTCATCTATTACTATATTTACAACGCCAATAAACATTAGTTAATTGAACCAACAATTTTCCTTTTTGACTTATTACTCCCATCACGGCCTTATAACACAGGTAGTGAAAGGGAGCATCGCAACTACGCTAAGAAAAGACCTAATCAAAGCCTCGTCACTGCCGGAATTGATAGCTCGACACGATATCAATCAGGCGTTCAATAAAAGCGTCGTTGATTACATTCGGGCAAATGACGTAAAGCCGTTGGAAACATTGATGGTTGGCTATCAAAAAATGAGTCCGAACACTTTTTTCTGGATAGAAACTACAATCACTTTTAACGGAGCACCTGACGCCTGGGAACAATTTAACTATCAAGGGAAGAAGCCAAGTTATTTCAAATGCGTCATCAAACTACCAGAGATCGGCTACACAATAGAGGCTCAACTGAACGCTGAGCATATGTACACGACGTCAGCGGTCGACCAGTTGTCCAAAATGAAACGAAAATTCTTGTTCGGTTACGTCCAAGAAGTAAACGGCAAAATTATTACCGTCCGCGCTATCCTAATCGGTGATCGGGTATTGCATAACGATGCAATGGTATTGTATGAAACACGTTCAGAGATAAATGCCCACGAGATAGATGAGTTCAGGGATATGAAGAAAATCAGCTATAAAAACAAGTCTTTGGATTTGGAAATAAACCGAGTTATTCCAGAAAGAGACGTTAAAAAATATTTGGCTGAAATTATTTCTGAAAGCGACGTCGACAAAGACTGGGGTGGCGAGCAGTCGGACCTTTTTACCACACATTTGCACATCGACGGGGAACGGTTACGGGCCGCATTCGTTTTGAAAGGTCCTTCAAAATTTCATAAAATGCAGATGAATGACCTAGGAAAGAACGGGGATCAAATTGCCAGACTGTTTGATGAACCGGCAGACATTTTTATTTTACAACATTGTCATCATATCTCGTCAGCAGTAATTAAAACGATGGATGCTTTCGCAAACCAGATCAATCGGCCAAGGAAATACTGTATCATCAACGGTATTGATACACTTAGGATTTTGAAAGCATATAAAAAGCTCCCTAAACTTTAGAAAGGTTAGGCGAAATTTATTCCTTAATTCCAAAGTAAGGCCTACAATTGTAAATATTCTATCATATAATAAGTTTATCATTACACAACATGAAGGTCGATTTGGTTACCAAGAACAGTCTTTCATGCAACAACTTTTCGAAACTTCAAAGCACCTAAATAGCACATTCATTTCAAAAAATAACCCGTTTTCGATGGGGGCTATAGGATAAAATGCGCTCATACACTATGCGACGTGTCACGTAGCCAATACCTTTATTCATTAGTTTATCAATTGTAGCAAGTAGCCCCTCATAGATCCAATGGTTGATCCTTTGAAACCGTTCAAATAGTGTGTATTTGATTACATATAAGGTATTGAGGGTGGGACGAGATGTATTAAAAGAAAAGATCTTCTCATAACGACGCTTACAATTATAGTGCCGTTGCAACAAACACTACCTTGGTATTTTGGCGGGATTAGCACCTATCCCAACAATACTATTTGTCGGCCTGACCTGAGTTTTATCTCCGCACTCTATGCATTTTGTAATATAAAGTTATGACTTATATAATATTATATTTACAAATTATGAATCCTAAATCTTCGTATGAGACAAACATTAATAGATTTAATAAAAAAGACAATCATTTACGAGTACGATTTACCTAACGCAAAGGTTGGGACTTTAAAAACAATCTATTCTACCCATAATGATCAATGCTACAGCGCTAAAGACATAAATAACATCGCTGAAATAATTTATAACTCGATTGTGGATTATGCCTACAACGAATTTGATATCGTTGGTAAAAATTTAGATGCCTTACATGCGGGTGCTTTAAAAACCAAGCTCAAGTATAACCCTACTGCGGATGCAACTACTAAAGTCAAATATGGGTTCTTCGGTGAGGTATTATTATATAGCATTCTCATTACACTTTATCACGCCAGACCCCTCATTGCAAGAGGATATTTCTATAATCCCTTAGAAAAAGCTGAAACGAAAGGTTATGACTCCTACCAACTGGTGGATAATAACGGCAGTATAGAGTTGTGGTTCGGTGAAGTGAAATTCCATGCGAATCATACTCAAGGAATTGATAGCGTTATGAATAATATCGAGAAAGCATTATCTGATACTTATTTGGAAACAAATGTTTTAGCATTAAGTAATCATAGAAATAATTTGAACGTTACAGGTTCGGTTATAGAGACAATTCTGGATAGCTGGGAAGCTAACCCAACCATTAGCATACCTGCTGAAATCAAGAAGTATAACATGACCTTAATCTATCCTATCTTAATTTTATATCAGCATGATGAAGGTGACTACGATGCCAATATCAAAAAAATCCCGGATTACATTACCTTGAAACATCCGTCTAAAACCTTTACACTGTCGGTTCCCCACAAAGTGTTTTTCATACTCCTGCCTTTAAATAAGATCAAAGAAATCAAAGAAAATGTAATACAATGGATAGAATCAAAGAAGCCGCTGATCTTATAGTTGATATTAATAAATATCGCAGGCAAAAAATACAGGATTATCAATTAATAAAGTCAGCATGCACGTATTTTGACCGGATTAAAGGTGAGCAAATCACACAAGCAGATCTCCGGTTTTTGAGGTACGTAGCAAATATTATCGGCGTGCCGCATTTCTACGACGTGTTATCCAAATTTGGGAAGGAATTAGAATTGGAAGAGCATGACTTAAGTACCATATCTTCCTTAATTTCAGAGGCAACATTGCACACCAGTGATAGCAGCAAAGTTCATCGTTACCAAAAAATCATATTGGATCTGTTTCAGCCATCTAAATTAAATCGGTACTTTTTATCTGCAAGTACCTCGTTCGGCAAAACCCATATCGTATTTGAGATCATAAAAAAATTAGCCTATAAAAATGTAGTGTTGATTTTTCCAACGATCGCCCTACTATCTGAAAATTTAGAAAAAATAATCGACGATCCTAATTTTGAATATTTTAAGAATAACTATACGATTCACACCTTAAGCGAGGTTGAATCATTCGGAGAAAGTAATCTTTTCATTTTTACACCTGAACGATTCCTATCCTTTATTGATAAAAATGAACATTTAATTGACTTCGATTTTGCCTTTATAGACGAAGTTTATAAAATCGATAACGACTATCTTATTGATGATGAGGTTAGAGAAAATGAGCGAGACGTAGCATACAGATTAGCGGTATTTTACACTTTGAAACCGAATGTTAATGTGCTTTTAGCTGGCCCTTATATCGACTTTTCAGATGCGTCTGAAAAAAATTACAACGCGTCTTTTGATAACTTTTTGAGAGATAATAACATTGAACTGCTAGACTTCAATAACTATGAAATAGTCAATAAAAGTTTTACGGATATACGCGGGGCGAAAACAGCAATAGCTGATGAGGATTTGAATTTTAAATTCGAGAGTAGTAATAAAACTGACCGTTTGGTGGATATTGTTAAAGCGATTAAGGGAATCGGCGAAAATACAATTGTTTACTGTTCTGGTCGAAGCGCTACAGAATCGTACGCAAAAACGCTTATTGATTCCAATATTTTTTCTGACCATAATTATCAGCCCTACAATGACTTCGTTACTCACATCAAAAAATATTTTGGCGATGATTGGGTAGTTTACCGTGCTTTATTAAATGGTATTGGAATACACCATGGCTTAGTGCCGAAATATATTCAAAAGGAGATCATCAACCTGTTTAATAATGACCGGCTGAAAGTGTTAATTTCAACTACAACGATTACTGAAGGAGTCAACACTTCTGCTAAAAACCTGGTGGTACTTCACAATAAAAAAGGCGACAAAGACCTTAAAAAATTTGACGCTAAAAATATTGCTGGACGAGCGGGGCGCTTCCTTTATCATTATAACGGCAGGGTATTGGTATTACAAAACAAATTTATGGACGCTATAAATGCGGTTCCTGATGCCATTAAGCATAAAAATTATGATTTTGAGTCCCCTAAAGATGAAATTGATATTTACTATACCAACGATGCCTACCTAAAGCCGGAACACAGGGCTACCATTGCAAGCATTGCACAGCGACAAATTGAGAGAGCGATTCCAGACGAAGTGTTCAATATGTATAAAGTGATTAGCAGATCGGATAAAATAGCTATCTATGACCGCATCGCCTCGCTAACTGCTAACCAGTTTCTATCTATCAGAATGTTGATCAGGAAACTTAATTACGAAATGGATATTGACAGCGATGGATTTCAGGTGGTAATTGACGTATTATTTCCGGTTATTAAAAACCAGAAATTGCTTTTCCTAATTGAAAGAAAAGATAAGAATAACCGTTATTCAATTTTGACACACTTTGTACACTTTTACTTAGATGGAGGTTTTATTGGTTCGATGAACTTTAAACTGAAAACCAAAGGCAAAACGAAAGATGAGGCCATTAAAGAAACTGCTGAATTTGTATACAATACGTTAAAATATCAGGTAGTAAAATATTTGGGCGTGTTTAACATCATGTACAAACTGTATCAATCCAAACAACAGCAGGTTGAAATAGATCAAATCACCGGCATCGATCGCTTATTGACAAAGCTTGAATATAATGCCTTAAGCGAAAATGGACGTATAGCAAGTGATTATGGCGTCCCATCAAATGTTGTCGAATATTATGAGAATTCTGAGCAACAGTTGCAAATCAGAGCACGATTTGATAAATATGAAATATCAGTTTTTGATAAAATAGAAAAAATTGTAAAGAAGCATAAAGGGTAGACGCAGATATCGCAAACCGTTTTCCCGTCTTTTCTAGCTTCGTAAAGTCCCTCAAATTTTTATATTAAAATCTTGAGTTGTGAACGAGCACACGAAGGATTCAAGAACTTATGACCTATAAAAAAAATGAGGAGGGAAATACCCTTTGCAATTTTATTATGAAAAAAGTCACTCGAAATCTTTATTCAGTTTAATGATAAAGTTGGCGAATTAAAGCAATGGCTTTAATTCGAGTAATTATTCATCCGGTTTAAAACCGATTCGTTTTCTATTGTTGACACCAAACTGTTGAGATTTTATTTTACTGGATAGCTCTTCCAAATAAGCAAAGACTATCTGCATGTTTTTGCCATGGTTGAATAGTTCATTTCTAATTTTTTCAATCTCTAATCTTATCTCCGTTGTATCAGTTAAAATTTGCCTGACATGCACAAAAATCCGCATTATTCGTATGTTTACCTGTATTGCCTCATGACTATTTAACACACTTGAAAGCATACTTATGCCTAGTTCAGTAAAAGCCATAGGAGCATACTTGAAATTTTGCCCTTGTTTCAAGGTGCCAATTTGGCTCCTTGAAATCTGATACTCTTCGGGGGATAGTTCGAACATAAAATCCTCACCTGGGAATCGCTCAATATTTCTTCTTACCTGGCGCTTAAGGTGCTTGGTCTCCACTTGGTACAATTCTGCGAGATCCTGATCTAACATTACTTTTTGGCCTCTGACGATATAGATCTTACTTGAAATGATTTCGTCTGTTATGATTGCTTCTTTTTGCATGATGTTCAATTAAGGTTATCACAATATTGATAACATGTAAAAGTATTCATCGACTTCATCCACTGTTAGACCCTCGCTCAGATCGTCAAGACCTGATGTTCGATAATATATAAGGGAAGAACTGCGAGTGTAACTTCGCTTTAGGGTCACAATTTGTGACCTTAAAGCGAAGTTAGGAACGAAAAGATGGCATCGATTATTCATTTCTTTAAATTACAGTCAACAAACACTTAAGCGACAGACAGTTCTTTAAGCTTCCCTTTCAGAGCTGCCATATCCTCGCTCACTTTTCTTTCGATAACTTTGGCATAGACCTGTGTAGAACGCATCGACGTATGTCCAAGAAGCTTACTTACCGTTTCTATTGGCACACCGTTCACGAGTGTCACAGTGGTCGCAAATGTATGCCTAGCCATGTGGAAAGTCAGGACCTTATTAATCCCACATAGTTCAGCTAGTTCCTTGAGGTAGCTATTCATTTTTTGATTGGATAATCTGGGGAAGATTGTTCCGTTCGCAGCTGCTCTTACGTTTCCTTTGTACTTGTTCAATAATCGCTCTGGCTCGTTGAGTACCGGGACATTGACTGGAATAGTGGTTTTCTGGCGAAAGGTCTTGATCCACAGACCGCCATCCTGACCTTTGACTAAGTTGCCTGGCGTAAGCTCCATCACATCAACGAAGGCAAGCCCGGTGTAACAAGCAAATACGAATATGTCCCTTACAACACTCAATCGAGGTAGTAGCAGATGTTTTTGTTCCAGTGCAGCCAGCTCCTCGGACGTCAAAAAGTCTTTCTCGACGCGATCGAATTTCAACTGGTACTTTTCAAAAGGGTCACGGTATAACCACTCGATCCGGCAAGCCAGGTTGATCATTTTCTTAAATCGTTCCAGGTGCTTCATGATGCCGTTAGTTGTTAATGGCTTTTGATGGTCCAGTGGCTCATGGTTGCGAAGAAATACTTCAAAGTCCTGGATGAATTTGTAATTGAGTTCAGATAGAAAAAATGATCTTCTCTTTAGTTTGTTACTAACAAACTCCCGCAGATACTTTTGGGTAGTGTAATAATTTTTCATGGTCGCTGGAGCAAGTACACCTTGAGATGTTTCATTATGATACTCAGCAATTTCTTCCAGGGTGTGTTCATCATCTCCACTTTTCAAAAATGTGTTCTTAACAGCATCGGCACTGATCACGCGCCGTTTGAGTTGTAACTCCCGGTAACATTCTCCCAATACCTGTCTTACCTCTTCGAGGTAGATGTTGAGCTCCCTGCCTTCAGCGGTCGTTGTCTTGCCCATACCTTTCCGAACGTCCCAGCACCTTGTTGCAACGCTTTGCTTGAGTGCCAGCATGGCTCTCTCTCCATTGACTTTAATTGCCGCATAAACCGGCGCTTTTCCTTCTTTTCCTTTTTCTGTCCGCAAATTGAAGTGGACACTGAATGTGTTGATCGCTTTCATAACATTGATCTAATTAAACCATTTGCAATTATTTGGTATTAAATCATACCTAATGGTATCAAAAGATCAGCTCAAATCAGCGCAAAACAACGTAGGTTCGTTGCCTTGTAATGCATTGTACTACAGTGATTTAAACCACTTTTGAATACCTCAAAAGTATGAAACGAAAAGAGGTGTTCAGTTAGGTGACGGATAACTTGCGATGATTTGATATAATTTGCGTTGGCAGGAAAACAAAAAAGCCTGTAAATCATTGATTTACAGGCTTTCCATATCATTTGATATGTGGTATCGTCGGGATGGCAGGATTCGAACCTGCGGCCTCCACATCCCAAATGTGGCGCGATACCGGGCTACGCTACATCCCGAAAGGGAATGCAAAAGTAAGCTTTATAATCAGTGTTGCAAATAATTTTTGAAAGTATTTTACATCAGCTTTATGCTTAGGCATTTACATTTTTTAACACTGCTCTCTAAACCTTTTTTCCAGAAAATGGTCTGAGTTTTTAAACTATTATAAAGCGGTATGCTACATTTTCATTACAAACAAACACTGTAAAGTATATAAATGTAACTTCACTATATAAAACAGGCTCACCAGGCCCAACCTAAATGATATGAAAAAATCAGCATATTTACTTTTGTTTGCAATTACAGGCAGCTTAACAGCCTCTGCGCAAGATAAGCTTAAAGAAGTTCAGGAAACCAGCATATGGGCATCAACTAACAAAGTTGATGGCAAGCTTACCGAACTCAACAACACTTTTCAAGCTTATAACAAAACCCTTAAGGTTTTTTACTCCTTGAGTAATGACAGTAAAGCAGTTTATTTACAGCTTAAATCATCAGATCCTACAACCATTGCCAAAATACAGGCAGGTGGCATTACATTCGCTTTAAACACCGCTAACAAGAAGAAGGAAGAGGACGCATTCTCGGTTACGTATCCGGTTATAGCCAGGCAACAGCGTGGCCAACGCGGACCGGGAGGTTTTGGCGGACCTGGAGGGGGAGCAGGCGGCGCTCGTGGCGGTGCAGGCGGTATGGGAGGCTTTGGCGCTTTGATAGCGGGCGACTCCGCTGAGGTAAAAGAAGCGCAACAAAAATTTGTGGCGGCAGGCAAGGAAATTAAGGTTGACGGGTTTAAAGATATCAGCGATTCGCTTATTTCCGTTTACAACGAATATGGCATTAAAGCAGCTATGAATTTTGAAGCCGATGGCAGCTTTACATATGAGGTTGCCGTACCTTTTAAACAATTAGGCTTAAATGCAGCAGATGGTAAAGAAGTTGCCTACAATTTAAAACTGAATGGCCTGCAAATGGGTGGCCGTAATGGCGGTCCGGGTGGATTTGGCGGCCCTGGTGGTGGTGGCAATGATGTTGCTATTGGCGGCTTCGGTGGCGGAGGCGGAGGCGCTCGCGGGGGTGCAGGCGGTGGCGGCTTTGGCGGCGGTGGCGGTGGTGCCCGCGGTGGCGGTGGCCGCGGAGGTTTCGGTGGTGGTGGCGGCGGTGCCAGACCAGCAGGCAATAATCGTCCGGGGGCTAACATCAACTTTGCTGAATTAGCCAGCGCAACGGATTTTTGGGGTAAATACAAATTAGCTAAACAACAATAATTTAGCAATATATAACAGCAAAAGCAGCCTCCTGGGCTGCTTTTGCTGTTTATAAACTACTTATTTTTGATTTTCTCAAATTCTAAGTGAGGTTGCTATCTTTAAACCAAACTTCATCAGGCTTTATATCGATGCTATTCATCATGCTGATGAGTTCGATCGGGTCGGTCGAAGAAAGTACCAGATCACGGTTAGCCTGCTTTAAAAAGCGTTGCTCTACCATCAGGTCCATCTGCTTTAATAATAGGTCGTAAAAGCCGTTTATATTCAATATACCAACAGGGTTGTTATGCAACCCCAATTGCAACCAGGTAAGTACCTCAAAAAACTCCTCCAGCGTACCAAAGCCACCCGGCAGCATGATGATGCCGTTAGCCAGATTATTCATTACCTGTTTACGCTGGTGCATATTCTCAACTATCCGCAATTCGGTTAAGCCGGTATGGCCAACTTCCTTATCCATTAAAAACTGAGGGATAACACCTATAACTTTTCCGCCGCGTTTTAACACAGCATCAGCCAGTATACCCATAACACCTACCCTGCCGCCACCATATATCAGGGTTATATTTTGACTCACAATGGTTTGGGCGAGCAGTTCAACCGCATCCTGTAATACAGGATCACCGTTAAAATTGGCACCGCAGAAAATGGCTATACTTTGCATTAGAGATTAGTTGATTAGTGATTGTAGATTTGTTTAAGTAGAGACCAGTGCCTAAGATTTATTAGCGCTGAGCCAACTAATCTCTAATCACCAATCTCTAATTACTATCTTGTATAATTCGGTGCTTCTTTAGTAATAGTAATATCGTGCGGGTGCGATTCGCGAATACCTGAAGCGGTTATACGTACAAAACGGGCTTGCTGTAAAGCTTCAATATTTTTTGCACCGCAGTAGCCCATGCTGGCGCGTAAACCACCTACAAACTGATAAACTACCTCAGCTAACGTCCCCTTGTACGGCACGCGGCCAACTATACCTTCAGGAACCAGCTTTTTAATATCATCTTCAACATCCTGGAAATAGCGGTCTTTTGAACCTTGCTCCATGGCTTCTATAGAACCCATACCGCGGTATGATTTAAAACGACGGCCTTCGTAAATAATACTTTCGCCCGGTGATTCTTCAACTCCTGCAAATAATGAGCCTGCCATAATGGTGCCGGCACCCGCTGCAATAGCCTTCGCAATATCGCCCGTGTGTTTAATACCACCATCGGCAATAACAGGTACGCCGGTGCCTTTCAAAGCTTCTGCGCACTCGTAAACAGCATATAACTGCGGAACACCCACACCAGCAATAATACGGGTAGTACAAATAGAACCCGGACCAATACCCACTTTAACAGCATCTGCCCCGGCATCAGCCAGATCTTTAGCTGCCTGCCCGGTTGCTACGTTACCAGCTATAACCTGTAGATCAGGATAGGCAGCCTTAACTTCTTTTAATTTATCAATTACGCCTTTTGAGTGACCGTGGGCAGTATCAATGGCTATAACATCCACACCGGCTTTCACCAGGGCATCTACCCTTTCCATTGTATCTGCAGTAACACCAACTGCAGCACCCACACGTAAGCGGCCCAGCTCGTCTTTACATGCGTTAGGGAAATTTTTAAATTTCTGTATGTCTTTAAAAGTAATTAAACCTATAAGTACGCCCTTATCATCGACAACAGGCAGTTTTTCAATCTTGTAGTTCTGTAATATCTCTTCGGCTTGTGTAAGGGTAGTACCTTTTGGAGCAGTGATCAGGTTTTCACTTGTCATCACCTCACGCACCGGTCTGTCCATTTGCTTCTGGAAACGCAGATCGCGGTTGGTAACAATCCCTTTTAGTTTGTGCGAATCATCAATAACAGGTATACCACCAATTTTGTACTCCTTCATGATCTTGAATGCATCTGATACCAGCGCGTTCTCATTAAGCGTAACAGGGTCCTGTATCATGCCACTTTCTGAGCGTTTCACTTTACGCACTTCATCGGCCTGGCGCTGTATGCTCATATTTTTATGCAGCATACCTAAACCGCCTGCCTGCGCTATAGCGATAGCCATTTGTGCTTCGGTAACGGTATCCATAGCGGCAGATACCAAAGGAATGTTCAGCCTGATCTTTCTAGTTAAAAAAGAGCTGGTGTCAACATCACGCGGCAAAACTTCTGAATAAGCCGGGAGTAGTAAAACGTCGTCGTAAGTTAACCCTTCGGCGACAAATTTGGAGTTGTAGGACTGCATAGCAAACAATGATTTTGGAGATATTATTTGCCGGGCAAAGGTAATAATTATTTCGGATTTACGAATTGGGATTTCGGATTTTCTTTTTATTTACGTTTTTGTGGCAATTATACGCTATAATGAAAATCCGAAATCGAAAATCCGAAATCAGCTCAATACTTTCCTACTATCACTTTATAAAACTCATCAAAGTTCCAGTATTGGTTGGCTAATTGTTGTAACTGCTCAGCGGTAACGGTTTTTACGGCTTCAGCATATCTGTCGTAATACTCATACCCGACCCCTGAGAAATAAATATTCTTAAACTTATCAGAATGCGAGAACACATTTTCCAGACTACCTAAAAGCGAACCCAACATAAAATTTTGCACCAGGGAGATCTCTTCTTGCGGGACAGGTTCTGTTTTTAACAGGTTTATCTCTTTTTCAATCTCTTTAACAGCATCCCGGCACACATCAGCACCCACCTCGGTAGCAATAAAAAAGGCAGCGCCATGTTTTAATGAGCTGATGCCCGACCCAATGCCATAAGTATAACCTTTATCTTCGCGAATGTTAGCCATTAGCCTTGACCCAAAGTAACCACCTAAAACAGTGTTTAAAACCTGCATGTAAGGAAAATCAGGATGGTCGCGCTGAATGAACGGTAAGCCAATGCGGATCGCAGATTGCAAAGCTTCCGGTTTTTCAACAAAGTAAAATTTTTCTGCCGACGGCGAAACTGCCGGTTGTGTTATAACTGCAGCTTCGGCATTGCCCTGCCAATCGCTGCCAAACATACTTGTAAGTTGCGCTAAAGTAACCTCATCAATTTTACCCGCAACAATCAGGGTACAATTGGTTGGCTGGTACATTTGCCTGAAATGACCTAAAAGATCATCTCTGCGCAGTTCGCTATAGGTTTCAGGCTCCGCGTTTACGCCATACAAGGTATCGCCATAAACAGCCTTATTAAAAGTGCGACGGGCTACCACATCGTTCTTTTTCAAGCTAACCTGTAGCTTTTGCTGCTGGTTACGGATGTAGGTATCCAGTTCTTTTTCAGGAAAGATAGAATCTGTTAATACCTCCTTAACTATTGGCAGTACTTTATTTAAATGCTTGTTAAGGCTATGCAAAGTAACCTGCGAATGGTCAAAGCCATACTCCGTTGAAAAGAACGCACCGTAAAAGTCTACCCTATCGGCAATTTCTGCTGCTGTGAGCGTGCTTGTACCATCGGTAAGCATGGTATTTACGGCCATATTTAGCAGCGGCTTAGCAGCATCAAAGCGCAGATTTCCAAAAATCCACTCAATGCGCACCAGTTCCTGGTCGCCGGAGTTAAAGCAAAATAGGTTACAGCCATTAGGCAATACCGTATGCCCGGGCTTTATCAGGTGGATATTTTCAATTGCCCTAAAGTCTGGAGCTACGCTCCTATTTAATATGTCGTTATTCATTGGTATCAGCGTAATATATTAAGGTAGACGAATTATCCTTTCTGAACAATTTAATAGCCTGCTCTTTAATTTGCTCAGCCGTTACCGCTAAAAACTTATCCGTTTCGCTGTTAAGGTCGTCGGCATTGCTCAACAGTTCAAAATAAGCCAGATTCATGGCCTTATCCAGCAATGACATTTCTGAGAACGCCATGGTAGACTCAATTTTATTCTTTACCTTATCTAATTCCTCAGCCGGCACTTCAGCAGTTTTCAACTTTTCAACTTCTTCCCATATCGCAGCCTCGGCTTCTTCAATAGTTACACCTGTAAGCGGCTTGCCCTCTAACACAAACATGCCTTTATCTAAGCTCCCGGTAAGAAAAGCGTGTACCTCGCTAAACAGCTGCTTCTCTTTAACCAAAGCCTTATACAAACGCGATGATTTACCACGCGACAGGATATCAGATATCAACTCAACCGCATGAAAGGCCGGGTCTCTGCGGCCGGGCATTTGCAAAGCAATGTAGATATCATTCAGCGGTACTTTAGCGGTGATACTGTCACGGCGCTCGTCGTGTTGCTCGGGCTCCTGTGGCAGGTTACGGTGGTACTTCTCCCCCGCCGGTATCGGCCCGAACCATTTTTCAACCAACTGCTTTACATCTTCGGTTTTAATATTACCACCCACTACCATTATGGCATTTTGCGGATTGTAATGCTTTTTGAAGAAGCTTTTTACATCCTCCATGCTGGCTTCGGCAATGTGCTCAATGTTTTTGCCTATGGTATCCCAACGGTAAGAATGTTCTTTGTAAACCATGGGGCGCAAACGCAGCCATATATCCCCATAAGGCTGATTAAGGTAGCGTTGTTTAAACTCCTCTATCACCACATTGCGCTGAACTTCCAAACTTTTTTCGCTAAATGCCAGGCTCAGCATCCTGTCGCTTTCCAGCCAAAAGGCGGTTTCAATATTGGCAGCTGGCAGGGTTATATAATAGTTGGTTATATCGTTACTGGTGAAGGCATTATTTTCGCCGCCTACACGCTGCAAGGGCTCATCATAGCTGGGTATATTAACAGAGCCACCAAACATCAAATGTTCAAAAAGGTGGGCAAAGCCTGTGCGGTTGGGGTCCTCATCGCGCGAGCCAACATCATATAAAATGTTAACCACCGCCATGGGTGTAGTATTATCTTCGTGTACAATAACGCGTAGGCCATTGTTTAATGTAAATCGGTTGAACTTAACCATGTATAAGTGTAATTATAAATGTAGCAGATGGCAAATGTATAATTTTAGATTATTGTCGCCTTGCGTTTTAAAGTATATTTTGGCATTTGATTACCCATACAGCTATAAATGGACCAAACCGAGCTAATAAAGCAAATAAGCGCCACCATGGGTAAAGTAAAAGTACTTGCCCTCACCAAAATATTGGAAGAGGCTAACTTTAACCTGCCAGACTTGATAGCTGTAACTTTTAATAACGATAAAGACATAGCCTTTAGGGCCTCATGGTTGTTAGAAAACCTCTTTTTACAACAGCCGGACAAATATGTTGATCAGTTAGGGTTATTACTAACGTCCATCCCTAAAGTGAAATACCCCGGACCGCAACGACATTACGCTAAAATACTGATGCACCTAACCGCATCATCCGCGCCTGCTGCCATTAAGCAAGAGGTAGCGCAATTTGATATGGAACCTGTTATAGAACAACTGTTCGATTGGATGATTGACCCCAAGGTTAAGATAGCGGTGAAAGTTTTTGCCGCAGAAGCCTTGTTTAATTTGAGCGGCCGCTACCCCTGGCTGAAAGAAGAACTGGTGCAACAGTTGCATTTTTTAATGCGCAATGGTTCCGCTGCCATACAGGTTGCGGGCAAAAGGCTTTTGAAACAGATAGCCAGGCCCAATGCCTGATGTAGTTTATAGCTACGCCAAAATAACGCATCAATTTATGTAAATTGCGTAAAAGTTTATCATGCCTTTCTTATCAAAAATATCGTTACCCGCCTTACAGAGCGGATATCTGCAAAACATCCCCAGTTTAAACGGAGGCCTTCAGCTTAGCTTAAAAACCAATGTTACTTTTTTTGTAGGCGAAAACGGTTCAGGTAAGTCAACCTTGCTGGAAGGCATTGCTGAACAATGCGGTTTTAACCTGCGTGGCGGTAACAAAAATCACAATTTAAATACCGGCTGGCGCTTTAACGGATATGAATCTGCATTGGCACAGGTTATGCAGCTTTCATGGACGCCGAAACGGATAACCGAAGGTTTTTTTATGCGGGCCGAGAGCTTTTTCAATTTTGCATCATACATTGATGAGCTGGCAGCAGATGACCCAAGAAATGCCCAACGTCTTTTAAATGCCTATGGCGGCAGGTCATTGCATGAACAATCGCATGGCGAATCATTCCTGGCCTTGTTCAGCAACCAGTTTGAAGCCGGTATTTATTTACTGGACGAGCCCGAAGCCGCGCTATCGCCTGCGCGGATACTGGCTTTCATGACCATCATCAATGAACTGGATAAAGGCGGACGGGCCCAGTTTATAATAGCTACCCACTCCCCTATGTTAATTTGCTATCCCGGAGCAACCATCTATCAATTTGGAGATAACGGAATACACGAAACTACTTACGAAGACACAGAACATTTTTATTTAACGAAGGGGTTTTTAAATAATCCGGAGGCTTATTTGCGGCATTTGACCAGCTAAGAACAAGACTCCGCCCCAAAATTCCGCATCATTACGGTTGGTATCAATTATTTTTAAGAGACACCTTATGTTTTACCTTTTATATTTACTTTAGTTGTCTAATTTTTTTAAATGAAATATTTTTCCGTACTGCTACTTATTGTGGCTGTGGGCTTTGCCGGCTGTAATTTTGGTCAGCTGGATAGTTGGAGCCGTGCTTTTTATATGACCGAAACCAATTCTTCGCCGAGGGCAATAGATCTAAACAAAGATGGAGTTCCGGATATAGTTTTGGGCGCAGGGAGCAAAGAGTTTTCGCCCACAGATGCAGCAGTATTGGCTTTAAATGGCGCTAATGGCGATTTACTTTGGAAAGTTGCCGGGCGAAATCAAATGGTGGGTTCACCAATATTTCAGGATATAACCGGTGATGGTGTGCCGGATGTATTCATTGGAGGCAGGTCTGCTCAGTTTCTGGCAATTAACGGCTCAAACGGGCATGTGCTTTGGGAACACAGAAAAGCAGATGCTTCATGGGTAAGCCACCAGGATACTACCATGCTGAATTTTTTTAATCCTCAATTTATACCCGATCAAAATGGTGATGGAGTAGAAGATATCCTTACAGCTTTTGGCGGTTACGTATATGCCCTGCCCAACGAATTTCAACGACCAGCGGGAATGCTTATGGTGATTGATGCCAAGAGTGGCAAGGTTTTAAAAAAATCAAACGTTCCGGATGGAAAAGAAACTTACATGTCTCCGGTGGTTTATAATTTTGGCAAAGGGCCAACCATTATTTTCGGAACAGGCGGAGAGACCATACAAGGATCATTGTATGCGTTGCCTCTTTCTGATTTCATGACTTCGGGAACAGCAAAGAGCCAAAAAATCTATACCATGCAAAGCAAAGGCTTTATAGCCCCACCTGTAATTACAGATGTTACAAGTGATGGTTTAGCCGATATTGTAGTTAGCTCAATGGATGGGCATATCATGTCATTCAATGGCAAAAATTTTTCAATGATCTGGTCTAAAGCAATTCATCCCGACGCTGAAACACAATCTATGCCGTCGCCTGTTTATTTCGACAATGATAAGGTACCCGATTTTTTTAACACCTATAACTTAGGCAAATGGCCGGCTAACCAAACTGCTATTCACGTAATTGTGTCGGGAGTTAATGGTCGGGAACTTTTTCGCGACACTTTGGGCAAACTCAATTTCGCATCTGCTGTGCAGGTAGATTATAATGACGATTCGCACCTTGATCTGATCATACCTGAAAATACCGAAAGTATGGAAGGGAATTTTCCGAAGAACAAAACCCAGCTCATGGGGTATGATGGCAAAACAGGGGCTAAAACTCCATTAGATTCCCTGTATACGGGCATGATTCTTGGCTCAACCCCACTCATTACTGACCTTGATGCAGACGGTAAGGCAGACGTTATTTATACTTACCAAACACAACGCAATGAAATTTTTGGTTACAACTACTTGGTTATAAAGCGTATGGAATTAGATACCAAAATAGGCCATAATACCTGGGGCGGCTATATGGGTACAAACTATAAAAGTGTTTTCAAACCATAGTAGCTGATAAGTATATTCAATAAACCCACCGGTCGGAGTTTAACAACTTCGACCTAAACCCACCTACTGGTCGAAGTTTCCAACTTCGTTCTAAAATACGGCAAGCATTCTGCTTGCTCAACAGGGTTTACACAATAGCACCAATTTTTGCAATCCGTAATAGCGCAGGAACAAAATTACTGACAATTATTACGTTAAGCTGAAAGCTTAATACATTTTAGGACGAAGCTGTTAAACTTCGACCAGTAGTGGGGATCCTAAAACAATAAAAAATTAAAATCTCTTGTAAATTTAATTTTTGTATATTAGTTGCAAACAACTATAGTTGTTTACTAAACCACCTAATATCACAAT
Source organism: Mucilaginibacter auburnensis (assembly GCF_002797815.1). Taxonomy (NCBI): domain Bacteria; kingdom Pseudomonadati; phylum Bacteroidota; class Sphingobacteriia; order Sphingobacteriales; family Sphingobacteriaceae; genus Mucilaginibacter; species Mucilaginibacter auburnensis. The sequence goes on along the minus strand of NZ_PGFJ01000001.1, from coordinate 1,816,772 downwards.
GCAAAAAACCATTTACTCCATTTTTCTGGTAACGTTGTTTATTTTTTCGTGCAAAAAAGATATCAACTCACCCATATTCCCTACTCATCAAGCCTCGAATCCTGACGATGTGAAGACCATAACACGGTCGGGTATTAGCTATGCGGAAGTTAATGCTTGGTTCGCTAAAAACCCGGCCGGCCGTTACCTTGTGCCAGACTGGAGCAAAGCTCAACATACGCTAATAGGAAATGTTGCCGTGGTGAAGATGCCCATTCAATTAATTGGCACAAATGATCAGCTGAAGATTAATAGTAATGAACAAGCAGCGGGCTTAAAAACAATGGCGACAGCAACCTTTAATGCTGCCCGCCCTGTTATGCTTTACTTATTCAAAGATAAAAAAGCTAAAACCGACACCATACGCCCAATACTATTGAATTTTGTACCGGATAACATTGTTGCCGAAAATGGTGAAAATAATATTTGGACTGGTAAATTGTTTGAGTGGGATTTACAATCGGACATTATACCCTACCAGGTGCTCAAAAAGAGTTATGTAAGTACCAAAAGCGCTATCAGTTTAAGTGAAACGCTCAGCACGTCTAATTCTAAGAACTCATCTAACTTACAAGTAAATAACCTTATTAGAATTATATGGGACTCGTTAAAATGGTTTGTTGAAACCATTGGACATGCATTGGGCGTACCCGGCGATTATGGAAACTTTAGCGATATTTATGGTTGGTGCGACTTTTTAGGTGGAATATTCTGTGGTGGTGGTGGATCAAGTAGCGGTGGTGGCGGAGGCGGTTCATCTTACAGCATTATTTATTCAAGTTTTATACCCGGTTATGAAGGTTATGATACAGTAAACTCAGGCTGGAGCCAATACCCTGATGGTGACCCGTGTTTAGGTTTAAGCAGCACAACAAATTTAAAGGTTAACCAGGAAGAAGGCGGATGCCCTGTAACTTTAGGTCCGGTTAATGCTTTTGCAGATTATTATGAATTATTGGCCAACCAAAAGGCATGGCTAAAACAACATGTTGAAGTGTATAGTACGTTAAACATTTATATAGATGGAGAAGGTTTGTCATTTGAAGATGCGCAAGACTTTGTTAATTTTTCAGTAGTATATTTAATGGGCCATCCCAACGTTCCGTTAAGCCGATTTATCAATCAATTTGCAACACCTAACGAAGGGAAGGACGGTGAGAATGACTACGAAGAAAATTACTGGAACAATCCTAACTTAAACATACAGCCACAAGCGCTTCCGTCTTTTCAAAATTTCAGCGATAATTACCCTAGGCTGCCAGCTGATAAAGTTTACGAATTGATTGGTGGAGTAATTTAGATAATCGCAATGCAAATCCGAACGATTACAAAAATGCATGTGCTTTGAGAGTAAGCAGAGCGCTAAACTATTCGGGGATAATAATACCAGATCTTCCCGGGAAGACTTTGAAAGGTGCAGATGGAAAAAATTATTTTCTTGGTGCTAAAAACCTGAATGAGTGGATGAAAAAAACCTTCGGACCACCTACACATCACTTAACGCAAACACAGGGTGGTGCACATGGTGTAAATTTTGCCGGGTTACTTTCAGGAAAGAAAGGGATATACTCTATGGTGTCTAATAAGCAATCTTGGGGTTCTGGACACGCAGATATAATAGATAATAGCACCTGTGCAACTGGTTGTCACTTTGATGGGCCAGTTAGTTTTATAGATATATGGGTTTTACAGTAAAAAATATGAAAAAATTAACTTTATTAATGTTGTGTACAACACTTTTAAGTTGCAGTAGTACGCAAAAAATTAAAAAGGGACTTACAGAAAATGACATTTATGTAGATAGAAATTTCGAAAAAAAAGAATTTTTATCAATGTTTAAAACGAGTGTTTTTGTTAAATCTATGCAATATGCCTTTAATAATTCGCCAGAAATAAAAAAGTTATTGAGGGAAGACATGAGTGTAGCAACGTTTGGTGAGTCGATAGATTTTGATGATGTAAATGCAGCTGCGACTATAATTGTCGCGAAAATAAAACGCGATTCAGCTCTTAACATTGAACGCTTACCTGAAGACGTGGCCGGAAAAAAGGTTTTTAAAAACTGCTTAGACTTTTACAACAGCAAACAGTTAAATGATATAGCGAAAAAACTTTACAAGGAAAAATATAGTAAGCCCGACGTGATGCATATCACTCCTGATTCGTTAAGCAAGTAAGCAAAAGATGAAAACTATTCAGCAATTGTTTTTTTAACCCTTGTCTTTAGAGCGCAACATGACACATGTAACCGGTTGCCATTTTGATGGACCAGTTCTTTTTATTGATGTACGGGTTTTAGAATAAGAAATATGAAAAGAATAGTTTTATTAACGTTTTGTACCATGCTTTTAAGTTGCAGTAGTACGCAAAAAATTAAAAAGGGACTTGCGGAAAGTGATATTTATGTTGATGATAATCGCATTGAAAAAAAATATTTTTTCCCGATGTTTAAGATGGCTGTTTTCTTGCAATCGATTCAGTTTGCCTACAACGACTCTCCTGAAATAAGAAAACTTTTAAGTGAGGATAAAAGTGCAACATCAGCAGCCGAAGTATTCGATTGGGTGGATATTAAATCAACTGCAGATATTATTGTAGCGAAAATAAAACGCGATTCAGCTCTTAACATTGAACGCTTACCTGAAGACGTGGCCGGAAAAAAGGTTTTTAAAAACTGCTTAGACTTTTACAACAGCAAACAATTAAATGATATAGCAAAAAAACTTTATAAGGAAAAATATAGTAAGCCCTATGTGATGCACATCACTCCTGATTCGTTAAGCAAGTAAGCAAAATATCAAGATATGAAAACGGTATCTATTATTTTAATTTTTCTTTTACCATTTACTTGCTTAGGGCAACAGGCAAAACCAGATCCCGAAAAAACTGCTATTAATAAAACCATAATATCATTTTTAAAATGGTACAAAGCGAGATTAAAAAATGGCATGACCTATCCAATTGCCCAAGGTGGCTATACAGATACCACTACACAAACGAGAATTGATTGGAACGGGGTGAAAACTTATTTAAATGAAGTTAAAGAAAGCGGCTATTTTTCAACAGTGTTTGTCAACAACATACGACACAATTTTGAGGGAATTGACAGCATAATGGCAAAAATATCGCCAAGTAAATACAGTACAAAAATTCCGGGAATGGATGCCGACTTTATATTCCCTACCTATGAGCCCGAGAGCTTTTTAGACCATATTGCTGAGGCTAAAACAAGGAAATTTTATCGGATTTATAAAAAGGCAATAGTGTCCGTAAACTTTTCCAGGTATACCAACTTGATTTTTACCTTAACAAAAAATGTTGAAACGCGTAAATGGGAGATTGATGATATAGGTTATGACGATCCGCAATTGTATAAGGTACTGAAAAATTAACTTTTAAGATATCGTCGGTTTAAAATAATCCCTGCTGGTTGAAGTTTAACAACTTCGTCCTAAAATACTGCAAGCATTCTGCTTGCTTAACAGGGGTTATAAATGACACAAATTTTTGCGGTCCATTAATAGCGCAGGAATGAAATTACTATTAATTATTACGTTAAGCTAAAAGTTTAATACATTTTAGGACGAAGCTGTAAGCTTCGACCAGTAGCGGGGCGGGATTTCTTGTGTCAAATTTCAGATTACCCTCAACCCCGCTTCACCATCCTCGCAACCGTACTTTTCGATATCCCCGTCCGTTCGGCAATAGCACGTATGCTCAAGCCTTGTTGATGCAGGCGGTCTACTTGTTCTTCTGCGTGGCGTTGCTGCTGCTCCTTGTAATGTTGCAGATGGTCGGCCTCGTGGGCAAAACCTTCAAACTCAAAGTGTACAAAATTATAAGGCTTGCTTATGCGGCAAAGGCAAACATTATCGGCACCATAATACTGTTTGCCGCTGCGCTGTTTAATTTGCTTAAGGTAGCGCAAACCGGCATCGGTCTGGCTGTCGCCGAGGGCAAAGGCGCTGTCGGCAAAGTTGATGAGCATTTTACTGCCTTGCAGGTCATTACGGGTAATGGGTTTGGCGGCATTGCGCTTGGGCGTATGTGCCAGCACCAGTACAGACAGGCCGTAATGATTTTTAATGGCCTGTAAGTTTCGCATCAGGCTGATGGCGCTTTCGGCAGCGTGCGTGCCGGTGCGTAAACAGGTAATGTTATCCAAAATAAGTGTACGTGCGCCGGTGGTGATAATGGTGTTTTCAAGCGCGTTGTTCATGTACTCAGCATAGTTTTTAAAGCGTTGCTGCCCGGTGGCATCGGGGTTGAGCACCAGGCGGTAAAAGTTGCTGCTAAATTTGTAATGCCCGTGCATATGGCTGCTGTAGCGTCCCTCAAACTGTTCGGCACTCAGTTCAAAATCAAAATACAACACCTTTTCGGGCGGTAAAACCGAACCTAATACCGGCAATGGTTCGGCGGCGGCAAGGGCATTGCCAATTTGAACTGCCAGTATTGATTTGCCGGCGTTGGTATCGGCAAACAAAATGCAAAGTTCACCACGGTACCAGAAATCGCCAAAAAGCTTGTCGGGCGAGTAGGATTGCGCGTCGGGCCGCAGCCAGTCGGCAGCCTTGCGCATAATAAATGCGTCGCCGCTGTCGGGTAAGGGTTGCTCCAGTTGTTGGCTTAGTTTCTTTTTCTGTTTAGCGGTAAGCGCTCCGCGAGCCATATCGCGTATCAGTTCAATTTCGGCCGGGCGCGATGGGTAAAGTGCTGCGTTGGTATGATTCATAAGTTTTAAGGTTTTATTCAAAGGTCGGCATTGTTTTCCGGCAAAGTGGTGACACAAGTGTGTCACCACCGGCACTTAGTGTACTGAAAGCCGTCCCATCCGGTGGACCAAAATGGCAGCAGCAAAGAAAAACGAAATAGAATTTGTCCCACCAGAAATTGAAAATTATATTAACCGTCTGGTTATCAATATCTAAAATCACCAACCCGACCATTAAATTATGCTATCGCGCATATCAACGTGGGACACGTTAGTGTAAGATGTTTACAGAAAAAACTTTGCGCGCTCGTCCACATAAAATCTATACTTTTACCCCATGAACTGGTTATTAATAGTTATTGCTGGATTATTTGAGGTGGCGTTTGCAAGTTGCCTGGGTAAGGTTAAAGAAACCAGCGGCACTGAAATGTACTGGTGGTTCGGCGGCTTTTTGCTCACCCTCTGCATCAGCATGACCTTGCTGGTTAAAGCCGCGCAAACGCTACCAATTGGCACAGCCTACGCCGTTTGGACAGGTGTTGGCGCCGTGGGTACCGCCATTGTGGGCATTGTGGTTTTTAAAGATCCGGCAACGTTCTGGCGCGTGTTCTTTATCACTACGCTAATCGGTTCAATCATTGGATTAAAGGCTGTATCGCACTAAATTAGCAGCATTTGCTTGCTGACTGATGCAAGCCGCAGACACCTAACGGATTGTTAACACAATAATAATGTTGTAGCTGTAGCGTTACCACGTTTGATAACGTATCATAGTGTAAATTGCGCACTCAACGTTATCACCATGAAAAAATTTCTCATTATTTGCCTTGTAATTTTTGTAGCCGGTATGGCCTGCAAAAAACCGCTTTGTGGCTGCTCTCCCGAAATGGGTCCCGAATTGCATTTAGGTATTAAAAACAGCGCCAGCGATGATCTGCTGAATACCAATACAAACGGCTCATTCCAACAGAATAAAATCAGCATCTACAAAAAAGACAGTAATGGGGCGGAAACAGCGGTTTACTTTACGGTTGTCCCTGCAAGTGCGTTCGGTACCGATTTTAAATACAATACCATAAGCGCCTACGCCTTTGGCGATTTGTTAAAATCAGGCAAGGGAAATATCTACCTGAAACTTGGCGACAACGCTCCCTATGAACTGAACATACAGCTTGACAGCAAGGGGCAGATAGGCAAATTGCTTATTGATAATATTGAAGCAGAAAAAGACGATTCCGCGCCAACAAGGCACCCTACTGTTTTTTATTTAACCAAATAGTGGCACAATGCATTTTGGTTAAAACATTAAAGTATTTTTAGCATTATTACAGCACAAACTGTATATGGCTAAACAAAAAACCGTTGCTGTGATGGATCTCGGCACAAACACCTTCCACTTACTGATAGCTCAAGGCACTGCTGCCAACTACACCGAACTTGTACATAAAAGCCTACCCGTAAAACTGGGTGAAGGCGGCATTAACAAAGGCACAATTGTTCCTGATGCCTTTAAACGCGGCATTGATGCCATGCAGCAATATGAGCAGGATATTACTAACAGCAACGTTGATGCCGTACGTTGTGTAGCTACATCGGCCCTGCGTAACGCCGGCAATGGTCAGCAGTTTATTAATGAGGTAAAAGAGCTTACACGCATCAACATTGAGCTGATTAACGGCGAGCAGGAAGCGGCCTACATTTACCAGGGGGTTAAACTGGCAGGCAGTTTAGGCGAGCAACCCTCGCTGATAATGGACATTGGCGGTGGCAGCGTTGAGTTTATTTTATGCAATGCCAATGAGATATTTTGGAAACACAGCTTTGAAATTGGCGCAGCGCGCCTGATGGATCAATTTCACCAAACCGACCCTATCCCCCTTGATTCTATTGCGGAGTTACATGCTTACATAGATGAAAAACTACAGGCACTATTTGAGGCTTGCGAAAAATACAGCGTGACAAGCATAATAGGATCTTCGGGAGCTTTTGAAACTTTTGCAGAAATAATTGAATTGGATAAACGCCATCCCTTCGACCTTAAAAATATTAAGAACTACCTCTTCAACACCAATGAGTTATTAATGGTTACAGATAAACTCATTGCCTCATCGCACAGTGAGCGTAAAAGCATGGAGGGTATTGTATCTATCAGGGTTGATATGATTGTTGTTGCGTCCCTGCTTACCCGTTTTGTGATGGAAAAACTGGCGGTAAACACCGTTCAGCTCTGCACCAATTCGCTTAAGGAAGGTATCTTGGCCGACTTGCTTGATTAGCACAAAGCTGCTTTATATTCCGGCTCTTACTGCGTATATTGCTATCCTTAACTGATACGCATGAAAATTAAACTCATCGCCTTTGTTGCGCTGTTGCTGTGCATTACTATCACTAAAGCGCAACGCAAACCCCGTAATACTGATAACGATACCATTAGGTCCAACTACAATCCGGCGGCTTTATTCTCACCACCGTTTTACAGCGAAAAAGGCAATGAAGTACATGCTCCTAATGGCGAGCCAGGCTCTAAATACTGGCAAAACCGCGCCGACTATGTTTTAAAGGCAAAAATTGATACTGCCAGCAAAATACTTACCTGTTCGGAGAAAATAACTTATACAAATAACAGTCCGGATAATTTAGGTTACCTGTGGTTGCAGATGGACCAGAATACCTACAAAAAAGATGCGCGCTCCAATTTTGTAACCGGTCGCCAGCCAGGGGCTGATCAGCATACAGATGGTTATCAACTGGAATCGGTTTCTATCTCGGTAAACGGCAAAATACAAAAGGCCAGCTATGTAGTTACCGATACCCGCATGCAAATACGCTTACCTGCAGCGTTAAAAGCCAAAGGCGGCAAAATAGATCTGCTGATCAACTATCGCTACACCATCCCGGGTGCATTTGGCGGCCGTACGGATTACACCCAAACTAAAAACGGAACCATTTTCGAAATAGCGCAATGGTTTCCGCGGATGTGTGTGTATGATGACCTAACCGGTTGGGATACCCTGCCTTTTTTAGGCAGCGGGGAGTTCTACTGCGAGTACGGCGACATCGACTACAGCGTAACCGTTCCATGGGATATGATCTTAGCGGGCTCTGGAGAGTTAGTTAACCCCATCGAGGTATTGACTGCAAAGCAAGTGAGCCGTTTAGCACTTGCCCGAAACAGCGACAAAACAATTATGATACGGTCTGCGCAGGAAGTTACAGATCCTGCTTCCCGCCCGGTAAATAAAGGCACGCTTACCTGGCACTTTAAAATGCTCAACACGCGTGATGTTGCTTTTGGCGCATCCAAAGCGTTTATGTGGGATGCTGCTCGGATCAACTTACCCGGTGGTAAAAAATCCATCTCCATGTCTGTTTATCCGGTTGAAAGCGCGGGCAATGATGCCTGGGGGCGCTCAACCGAGTACCTAAAACATGCCGTTGAATATTTCTCTGAAAAATGGTATCCCTACCCCTATCCTGCTGCCATTAACGAAGCGGGCCTGGCCGGTGGTATGGAGTACCCGGGTATTTTGTTTGATGGCATTACCGATAAAGGAAAAGAACTTTTTTGGGTTACGGCACATGAGATCGGTCACAACTGGTTCCCGATGATCGTGGGCTCCAACGAGCGCCGCTTTGCATGGATGGACGAAGGGTTTAATACATTCATAGACGTCTATGCATCTGATGTGATCAACAAAGGTGAATACGCGCCTAAACGTGATGGAGAGTACGCCCCCGGAGGCGGCAATCCGGCTGATGAAATTATTCCCGCTATAACTGATCCGGCATCTCCGGCTATCAACACTTACCCTGATGCTATACCTGAGAAATATCGCCATCCGCTTACGTATTTTAAACCTGCGTTTGGTTTAATATTATTGCGTGAGCAGGTTTTAGGTAAAGACCGTTTTGATTATGCTTTTAGCAATTACATAAGCAAGTGGGCCTATAAACACCCCCAACCCGACGACTTTTACCGCGCCATGGAAAACGGTGCAGGAGAAGATCTGGCCTGGTTTTGGCGAGGCTGGTTCCTGCACAACTATAAGCTTGATCTGGCACTCATCAGCGCTAAATATGTAGATGGCGATGCCAAAAAAGGCGTTGAAGTGGTTGTGGCAAATAAGGAAGCATGGGCCATGCCTTTCAATATTGAAGCAAAGCTAAAAGATGGCACTAAGTACCGCATGAAGCTCCCGATTGAAACATGGATACAGAATAAAGCAACAACTTTTGTTATCCCGACAACATCAGCCGTTGAAAGTGTTACCATTGACCCGGATGCCGCTTTGCCCGATGTAAACAGAGGCAATAATAGCTTAGCTGTCAAATAATGCTCATTGCATTAAAATGGTCATTGCCGGAAGTGGCGATGGCCATTTACTCCTTTATATTTCTGGCTGCTAATTCATCTTTAAGACCTGTGTTCTTTTTGTTGCTGTTGAACATCATGTAAACGAAGAACAACGGCAGGAAAGTAAACAAGCCCAGTCCGTTTTTATAAGTACTGTATATTGCTATGCCAATAATAAAACCGCATAGTACAGCATTGGTTATAGCTGCAGATTTAGCCTTCGCTTTCTCGGCTAATAATTCCTCGTCGGTTAATGAGGCAAATTTTGAGTCCTTCATAATAAATAGTAAACGGTTTAACACTAAAACCGGCTATAAACTTCCGCTTCCAACACAAGTAGAAAAGCCGATGGCCAATATCAAAAACGCGCTTAACACCCACATCCAATTTCTTTTATAAATAGCCGCGCAAATGCAAAATAAAAAATGAATAACTATCAGTAACGCATACAGTATCAAGCCCTCTCCTTTACCGGCTATCACAGATAAAGCACCATAGCCCAATAATGTCAGTAGGTTGAACCCAACCAACTTCATGCCTGGTTTCTTCGGCTCGGGTGGTATTGGGGTTGTGCGTTGGTTGTTCACATCCATTGCGTCTCCTCTTTTAAGTGGTTAAGATAAGCAACATTATCATTGTTGTAAAACAGGTTCAATTACATTTAAACTGAATAAGCTATCCAACAAGTAGAAAAGCCAATCAATAAAACAGCAAGTGCACTTAGCAGAAAAGCCTTGCGTTTAAAAAATATAGCAGTTAACAGGCAGATCACTATCTGTACCATCATAAAAAAAGCAGTACCCCACATCGGATAATTCTCTTCAGTTTGCCTGAAAAGTATTGTATAAATAATCATTACCACGAGGTTAATGCCTACAATCCACATAGTCCAATCTTTCTTGGCTGCCCGATTGTTGTTTTCGTTATTTATATCCATTGCATTTCCTCCTTTAATTGATTAAGGTAAGCTACCTTATCGTCTCTGTAAAACAAATTCATTGTTTCAAAAGGGATAATACTAAGGTCTTTATTCACAATGTGTACACAAGACTTTTTTATAGCCCTTACATCAAAATTCTGCGCGTCAATAAACTGCATAATGATGATACGGAACAAATTATCATAACCCAAACCCGGCGCGTCTATTTCGGGCAGACAACACATTATGGATTTCATGTGCTCAGACGCTTTTTCGACAGAGTTGCCCGTACTGAACATATTAAGTAAATGTCCTTTTAGCTGCTCATCCTGCTCATAGACTATCGTATTTTTCGAGTTATCCAGCAGATCATTAGGGTCTATCATTCGCGTTAGCGGAAAAACCTGGTCGCCAAGCTTTAACGCGTAGGCCATTACCAGCGCATCAGGGTTACAGGGTACCGGTATCAGGTCATTCGAGTTAAAGATGTTAGTTTGCTCCAATATTGCAGAGCGCACTTCGGTTAATGTATACCTGTCGGTTTCGGGGTTAAAGTTTTCTAACCTACCTGCTTGTTGTGTAGGTTGAAAGGTTACGCCCCTTACACACGGTTGTTTTAAAGCGTATTCAATAATTTCACCTATCTCACCGGTATTTAAGCCCTTTTGCAGCGTTACTACCAATGTGGTTGACAGGTTATATTTATTCAAGTTAGCAATGGCCTTTTCTCTAACCTCACGCAGATCTTCACCGCGTAATTCTTCTAAAGCTTCCTTTTTAAAAGAGTCGAACTGCAGGTAAATTTCAAAATCGGGCATGTAGGTTGCCAATCGTTTTACAAAAGATTCGTCTTTAGCAATGCGTATACCGTTGGTATTCACCATTAAATGCCTGATGGGTTTTGTTTTGGCAATATCCAGTATCTCAAAAAACTGCGGGTGAATGGTAGGTTCTCCTCCGCTTATCTGCACCACATCCGGCTGACCTTCGTTGGCTACCACAACGTCCAGCATCTGCTCTATCTCTTCCAGTGTGCGGTGCCTGCCATAACTTGGCGAAGACATGGCGTAACACGTTGGGCAACTTAAGTTACATCTGTCTGTTACCTCCACTACGGTGAGGCAAGAGTGCTGTTCATGATCCTGGCACAAGCCACAATCATACGGACAACCGTAATGCGTTTTGGTATTAAATTTTAATGGTATTTCGCTCCGCTTGGCATAATTGCGGCAGTTTTTGTAGTATTCAATATCAGTGGCGACAAGCACTTTTTCAAACCCGTGCAGTCTGCAGTTTTTGAGCATATAAACATTACCCTCTTCAAAAACTATTTTTGCGTCAACCCTGCGCAAACAGGTTGAACAAATGCTTTGTGTAAAATCATAATAAATGTACGGACGTTCAGGCATTTGGTTTAAGTTGAAAAAGTGTATACGGTTGGATAAAAACTTTATAATAATACAACAATCCGGCTATACAAACCAATTGTATAGTTGATAAGCCTATGGGGAAAAAATAGGCAGGTTTAATAAACTCTATCATCAATCTGAAAAGCAGATAACTTGCCAGAAAAATTTTGAACCTTACGCCATTAGCAAATTTGTATTTGCGCTCAACAGCACGCAAAATTAACCAAAGCGCTACCCAAAAAAGTATTTCATATAAATTGGTTGGATGCCGTGGTATGCCATCGCCAAAGTTAATGGCCCAGGGTAAAGTTGAAGGCACGCCATACGTTCCATCTTCCAGTCCTGCTAAAAAACAACCTATCCTGCCAATTATCATGGCTAATATGAGCGGGTAAACCATCAGGTCGCCGGAAGAAACGGTCACTCCTATTTGTTTTTTAACCAACTCGACACCAATTAAACCACCAAGCATGCCGCCCACAATGGTTTTGTTGCCCAAAAAATAAACAAGACTTAAACTTTTCAAGTTTTCGGGGTGTTCAAAAATGCCTACCAAATGCGAGCCTATAAATGCCCCGAAAGCAGCACCTATAAAAATGAGCAAGCGTTTATCATCAGTTATGCTGTCGGTACCGTGCTTACGCAGGTAGGCATAATAACGGTAACCTACAAAATAGGCAAGCGTTTCAAAAACTAAATGCAGTGGTAGAACGATGCTGCCAAGTTTTATTTCAATAGGAAAATGCAAGGTTTTTGTTTGGAAAGATAACGCAAGGTAGCGTTATGACCAAATATAATTGAGATTACCGTAAAGAAAAAAGCCCCTTTCGGGGCTTCATTTCAGATTTAAACTTTAAGGGCTTCCTGCTCTTTTAAAGCGGTAATGTTATTCTTATTACTGAAGTTGGCGGTTTGTGTGGCAAAACTTTCCAGTAACGCGGTTATACTGTCAAGGTTGTCGGCAACCCTCTGGTGCATATCCGGCAGTTCTTTTTCTAAACCTTTGTCGCCAAGGTCAATGTTATCAACTTCAATTTTTGCAAGCTTTTGTACTATAGCCTGTTGGCTGTTTTTCAAGTCCTCTAATTCGTGGACTATCTTCTCCATCAATCCAAATTTCTTTAACGTATCCATAAATATGTGTTTTAGTTAAAAACTATAAAAACAACGCCTCACATTATATTTTGTTTAAAATTTGGTTTTTTGCGTTTTAACTAATACTTTAGTTTTTATGAAATATCTATCTCTCCTACTCTTTATTGCATTTTATTTTTCGATGGAAAGCTATGCGCAGGAAACCCGCAAAACGGATGATGCACTCCTGCTGGATTACTACCAGGGAGGACGTTATGCTGAGGCCCTAACCTACCTCAAAACGGTTTATGCTGAACCGGTAAGTGATGCAAAAGAGTTGACCCGTTTGGCTTATACAGCGTCTATGGCGAATAAACTACCGGAAGCAGAAGCTTATTACCAGCAGATATACAACCGCGACACAACCAACAAAACGTCGCTTTACAATATGGCCACCATTAATCAGCGCAGGGGTAATAATTTTAAGGCCGAAAGCTATTTGAAGAAATACATCAAGTTAGATACCACTACCTTTGCTGTTTATAAGCAACTGGCCAACTTTGCTGCTACCAAAGCCGACTTTACAGCTCAGCTTGCCTATTTGCAGAGAGCTAATAAACTTGATTCCATTGAATTTGACGTTGCGGCAGATCTGAGCGACCTTTATGTTAAACTTAAATTTAATCAGCAGGCAGAAAAGGTTTTATCAGTAGCTATAGCGGCCGATCCTGAAAATATTGTTTTACTGCAAAGCTTACTGAAGCTGGCATCGGCACAAAAAAAGTGGCAACTGGCCGTAAAAACCGGTGAGCAATTGTTACAGGCCGGAGATGGTTCTGCGTTTACGGCAACCAAACTGGGCGTAGCTTATTACCAGATGAAAAGCTATCGTTGTGGCATTGAAACGCTGGCTGCCCTGCCGGATATATTTCAAACCGAAGTAACCGCGTATTTTACCGGGGCTTGTTACAAACAGTTGAAAGATCCTAAAAATGCTGTTTATTATTTTGACAAAGCTATCAAGTTGAGCATATCGCCAAGTACCAATACCTATTACAGCGAAATGGGCGATACTTACGAAGGCATGAAACTGTTAAGCAAAGCGCAGTCATCCTATCAAAAAGCCCTGTTATATGATGAGAAGCCGCTTACACTTTATTTCTTAGCCAACTTGTTCGACAGGCAACTAAAAGATCCATCCAGCGCTTTGAAATACTTTAAAAAGTACTTGGCTTCAAAGCCCGATGCTAACGAGGAAAAAGATTATATAGCCTACAGCAAAAGTCGCGTTGAGCAATTAACAGCTGCTAAAAAATAGGTTAACGTTGCATTAACCGCGCTACGTATTTGCCAATAATGTCAAACTCCAGGTTCACTACTAAGCCTTCGCGCACATTATGCAGGTTGGTATGCTCATAAGTGTAAGGAATAATAGCGACTGAAAAACTATTGACCTGCGAGTTAACCACGGTTAAGCTGATACCGTTAACGCAGATAGAGCCTTTTTCAACCGTTACGTTGCCTTTGGTAGCGTCGTATTCAAACGTGTATTCCCAACTCCCATCCAGCTCTTTATAAACAGTGCATATAGCGGTTTGGTCTACATGGCCCTGTACAATGTGGCCGTCTAAGCGGGCATTCATTTGCATACAGCGTTCCAGATTCACGGGCTCACCAACCTGCAGGTGCCCTAAATTTGTTTTGCTTAAAGTTTCGTCAATAGCCGTTACGGTATGCTCGCCATCGGCTACTTTAACCACAGTTAAACACACACCATTGTGCGCAACCGATTGATCAATTTTTAACTCGTTTGATATTGCTGATGCAACGGTGATGTGCAGGTTGCCCTGTTCGTGTTGCAGATTGGTAATTGTACCTAAGGTTTCTATAATTCCTGTAAACATACCCCCCAGCCCCCTAAAGGGGAGCTAATGCTGCAAAATTAATTATTAAACATTTAAGTTTGTCAGCTGTAATTCATTATATCATGCCCAAACAAAGCGCCGGAATACTGTTTTACCGAATTATTGCCGATGTACCACAGGTTTTCCTGGTGCACCCGGGTGGCCCGTTCTTTAAAAATAAAGATGCCGGTGCATGGTCAATCCCTAAAGGTGAGTTCTTAGATGATGAAGACCCGCTGATGGCTGCCAAACGCGAGTTTTTGGAAGAAACCGGGCGAACTGTTGATGGCGATTTCATAAAGCTTAACCCGGTAAAATTAAAAAGCGGTAAAACCATATATGCCTGGGCCGTTGAAGGCGACATTGACCATAACAAAATTGTAAGCAATGTTTTCGAAATAGAATGGCCGCCACGCAGCGGCAAAAAAGCTGCTTTCCCGGAGGTTGACCAGGCAGGATGGTTTGGGATAGAGGAAGCAGCGGTAAAAGTAAATGAGGCACAGATTGGGTTGTTAGAGGAGTTGGTTCAAATATTATCCGAATAACTGTCATCCTGAGCAGAGCGAAGGATCTTATACGCTTTGCTAACCAAGCGAACGGCACAGCATGGTTTATAAGATTCTTCGCTATCGCTCAGAATGACAAGTTGAATTTTCATTTTTCCCATAAACCACCTACCTTAGTTTCATGCTTATCACAGAGGATTTTTTGCATTATGTATGGAAGTTCCGCTTGTTTGAACGTTCCGCATTTCAAACTGTAGACGGCATTGAACTGGAGATCAATTCTGCCGGTTTACACAATACAGATTCCGGTCCTGACTTTCATAATGCCCGCATCCGTATTGGCGATACCTCATGGGCAGGTAATGTTGAGATACACATTAACGCGTCCGACTGGCAAAAGCATAACCACAATACCGATAATGCCTACAGGAATGTGATACTGCACGTTGTTTACAATAATGATGCACCGGTTTTTCTACCTGACGGACGGCCGATCCCTACTCTCGAATTAAAGAACCGCATTCCGGATGACTTATACGCCCGATATCATAATTTAATTTACGGCCAGAAGACCATCATTCCGTGCGAAGCGAGCATATCCAAACTGGACGATTTTACGCTGCGCACCTGGTTTACCCGGGTATTGGTTGAGCGCTTAGAAAAGAAATCAGCAGCGGTAATTTCTGCGCTTGAGGTAAACCGCGGCGATTGGGAAGAGACTTTTTATCAGTTTTTAGCGGCTAACTTTGGCTTTAAGGTGAACGCTTTGCCGTTTGAATTGATGGCACGCTCACTGCCGCAAAATATACTGGCGAAAAACAAAAGTAATCCGCTGGCTATTGAGGCTCTAATATTTGGGCAGGCCGGTATGTTAGGCGACGATTTTGAAGATGAATACCCGCGCCGCTTAAAACAAGAGTATGATTTTCTTCGGAAAAAATATAACCTCTCTCCTATTGAAAAACACCTTTGGAAATTTATGCGTTTGCGGCCGCAAAACTTCCCGACCATAAGGCTGTCACAGTTTGCCGCATTGATAGTCAGTTCCAATCACCTGTTCTCGAAAGTGCTGGACATACGGGATGTTAAAGCATTACCGGATCTGTTTGATGGCATAAAAGTAAATGAATACTGGGATGACAGGTACAGGTTTGATAAGCCATCAAAACCAGCAGCAAAAAATTTAGGCTCTGCATCAATTAATGTATTACTTTTAAACACTTTAGCTGTATTTTTGTTCAGCTATGGTAAGCACCATCAGCAAGAGTACTACATTAACCGTAGCCTCAAGTTGTTGGAGAGTTTACCCGGCGAACAAAATCAGATCATTGACGATTTTAAAGCCGTAGGAATAAAGGCAGCGTCGGCGTTTGAGTCTCAGGCTTTGCTGGAGCTGAAAAATTATTATTGTAATTATAAGAAATGCCTGCAATGCAGCGTTGGTAATAAAATATTGAAGTTAGCTTGAACTCATTATGCTACAAAAGTTGATCACCTTTTTTGAACGTTACTCCTTTGGGGTTTGTACTTATTTAGGCGAACGCTTTAACGTTTCTATTTCCAAGATCAGGTTATTTTTTATTTATTCTTCTTTCTTAGCTGTAGGCTTTCCGCTTATATTTTACTTCTTCGCAGGTATTGTGCTTGACATCCGCAACTACGTAAAGCGTGGCCGCGCCGGTATTGCCGACAGGTAATTTCCTGCCTCCGATCATTTATTTATAAAAACCAATGTGTTATTTTTAGGGTTTAATACCTACAAGTAACAGCTATGGCATTTATTGATTATTACAAGGTTTTAGGCCTTGATAAATCGGCATCAGATAAAGATATTAAAAACGCTTACCGTAAACTGGCGCGTAAGTACCACCCCGACCTTAACCCTAACGATGAGGAAGCCAACAAAAAATTTCAGCAGCTTAACGAAGCCAACGAGGTATTGAGCGACCCCGAAAAGCGAAAGAAATACGATAAATACGGTGAAAACTGGCAGCATGGCGAAGCTTACGAGCAAGCACAGCAACAAAGGCAACAGCGCCAGTACGGCGGCGGTGGCGGGCAGGCTTTTGATTTTGAAGGCTTTGGCAATGGCGGCGATTTCTCAGACTTTTTTCAATCAATGTTTGGGGGTGCCGCTGGCGGAGGGCGCGGCAGGCAGGCGCGTTACCGTGGTCAGGATTATAATGCAGAGTTACAGCTTGATCTTACCCAGATTGCAGAAACACATAAACAAACACTTACCGTAAACGGCAAAAACATACGCATTACCATACCGGCGGGCGTTGAAAACGGGCAAACCATAAAAATTGCAGGGCACGGGGGTGCAGGAGTAAACGGCGGTCCGGCAGGCGATCTTTTTATTAAGTTTTTGGTAGCAGATGATCCGCGTTTTAAGCGACAGGGAGCGGATCTTTTTGCAACGGCTAAAATTGATGTTTACACAGCCGTACTGGGCGGCGAACTTACCATTGAAACCCTCACCGGAAAAGTAAAACTAAAGGTAGCACCCGAAACCCAAAACGGAACCAAGGTTAAATTGAAAGGGAAAGGCTTACCTGTTTACAAAAAAGAAGGCGCCCACGGCGACCTGTACATAACCTATGATGTGCAAATACCTACCAACCTTACCGAAAAGCAAAAGCAATTATTTGAAGAACTGGCCAAATCATCATAAAACGTAACTATTATGAGAACAGAGAGTTTAATAGCTGCCAAACAATTTTGCATTTACCACGAGGTAGAAGATACATTTATTGCAGAGTTGAAAGATGCAGGGTTAATTGAGATCACCATAATAGATCAGGAGCACTACATTCCTGAACATGAATTGCAGAAACTGGAACGGTTGATACGCCTGCACAATGAGCTGGAAATTAACACTGCAGGCATAGAAGCAATAACCCACCTGTTGCAGCGCCTGGAAGCTGTTCAGGAAGAGATGCGCCTGCTTAGAAACAGGTTAACGGCGTATGAATAGAACAAGTTGTTTTGTTTTATCGTCATATTATCAACTACAAGCCATTTTAATAAGTTGTTTTACAGCTTTTTACAACATTATGCAAAGTATTTGTTAAACCCTGCATAGCTGTGTTTGTCATATCAATACAAACAACAACAGTTTATATTTTTAACACATACTACAATGAAAACTTTAAAATTAGCCATAGCAACAATAGCATTAGTGTTAGGATTTCAGGCTGCCAACGCGCAGGTTAGCGTAGGCATTCATATAGGTACACCGCCGCCACGCCAGGTGGTTGTAGTAAACAGACCGGTAGTTGTACACCGCGCCCCTGTTGTATACGAACGCCCCGTGGTTGTACGCCATCGCCCGGTTATTGTACACCGCGGTCCGGCAAGGTATCGTCAGGTAGTTCACTACCGTCATGGCAACCGTTACTATGTTAACCAACCTTGCTATGTTGCCTACAGAAGATAATGTACAACAAAGAACAGAATGGCAAACGGCCCTCAAAATTTGAGGGCCGTTTGCTTTTATTCACTTTGATAGGTTATCTTTAATTCAAAATTAATTAGCTACATGGTCGAAATAGAAGCTGTTAGAGCATTCGCGCTTTCACTGCCCGGCACGGAGGAATACGACCATTTTGGCAAACCGGCTTTCCGCGCTAATAAACGTACATTTGCTACACTTTGGGTACCCGAGCAACGTGCCATGGTCAAGCTTTCGCTAATAGACCAATCGGTATTTTCAGCATTTGACCCTACAGTGATCTATCCGGTTCCAAACAAGTGGGGCTTACAGGGATGTACCTTTTTTGATTTGACTAACGTAAGACAAGACATGCTGGAAGATGCCCTAACCACCGCCTGGCAAGCCACTTCACAAAAACGTACCGGCAAGAAAAAATGAAAAGCAAAGTCCAGCTTGCCTATGCAGCTCTATTAGCCTTGATCATATGGATAGGCATTATATTGCAGTTTTACATTTCTATTCCTGATTATCTGGAAAAAGGCCGCACGTTAGGCGGAGCCATAGTTCAACTGTTGAGCTACTTCACCATTCAAACCAATCTCCTGCTGGCGCTATTGTTAAGCCTTCTTGTTTTAAAGCCTCAATCAAAATTGGGCAGGTTCTTTGCTGCTCCACATGTAATTGGAGCAATGGCTGCTTATATTATTATTGTTGGTTTGGTTTATCATTTTATGCTCCGCACCCAGTTCCACCCTGTGGGTCTTTTTAAAACTACAAGCGATATTTTTCATATTTTGAGTCCGATTGCATTTGTGCTTTTCTGGTTGTTTCTCGTCAAAAAAACGCGCATCAAGTGGATCAATGTGCTGTTGTGGCTGGTATATCCCCTATTTTACACAATATATGTTTTAATACGAGGGGCATTTACAAGCTACTACCCTTACAACTTTTTAGAAGTTAGCACTTTAGGGTTTGATAAAGTGATGGTTAACTGCGGCTTTTTGTTGATAGGTTTCATTATACTTAACGCAGTTTTAATTTTGATCAGCAGGTTGGTGGCCAAACATTAAAAACTTTGCTGCAATTAAACCTTAGCATTTCTTTTCAGTTTAAATAATAGCGTATTTGAAGTGGAAGGGTATGTATCATGAAAAAATCAATCATTAATTTAATTGCTGTTACCGGTTTAATTATTACAGTTAGTAGTTCAGGCTGCATGGTGCATCGTCATGTAAGGCACAACCACAGCTACAGCAATGATCGTTATCACAAAAATTACGACGAAAACCGCGGCCTGCGTTACGAGCATCCCAGGTATTATTAATAATTGCGGAAAGCCTTATTCCAGGCAAAGCATAAATTTTACATCCAAATTAGCTTTGCTTTTTTAAATTGCGGCTTAAAGTTTTCTAACACGCATGCGCAGAGGCAATTTCCTTCCCATTTTTTTAATAGTTGCATTAATTAGTTTCCTTTTAGACTGGTACGTATTCTCCGGACTAAAAACTTTAACTGCAGACTGGAAATCGCAAATTGCACGGGCGGTGCTTACTTACGGATTCCCGCTCCTATCTGTAGCAGTGACCATTATTTTTTTAATAAGTTTTGGCACCATGCGTGGCCGTGCGGGCATGAACCATTTTAATGAGTGGATGTTAAGCCTGTTTTTGGGTTTTTTAGTAACTAAGCTGGTTTTTGCCATTATACTTGGCCTGGGCGATCTGGGTGGTGTTTTTGTGGGCGTTTATAATTTGGCTACTCAACCAAAAGGAACAGCACACTTTCCCGGCCGTAGAAAATTCATCAGCGAATTGGCCGTTCTAATAGCCGCGTTTCCTTTCTTCGGATTTTTGTATGCCATTGTAAGGGGCAAGTACGATTACCGGGTGCACCGCAAAACCATTTACTTTGATGAATTGCCCGAAGCGTTTGATGGCTTTACCATTACGCAGCTATCAGATATTCACTCAGGAAGTTTTGATAATGAGGCCGCTATGCAAAAAGGTATTGACCTTGCGCAGGCCCAGAAAAGCGATCTGTTTGTATTTACCGGCGATCTGGTTAATAACCATTCCGACGAGATAGAGCAGTACATAGACAACTTCAGCAAACTGCGTTCACCTTACGGGCAATATTCCATTTTAGGCAATCATGATTACGGTGATTATGTTCAGTGGGGCAGCGAAAAGGAAAAAGCTGATAATCTGGATAAACTCAAACGTCACCATAAAGAAATCGGCTTCCGTTTGCTTTTAGATGAGCACATCGAACTGGAAAAAAATGGTCAAAAAATAACATTGGTAGGTATTCAAAACTGGGGACGTGGTTTTGTGCAAATAGGCGACCTGAACAAAGCAATGCGTGGCGTAGACAAAGACGCTTTCAAAATATTGCTATCTCACGACCCAACCCACTGGGAAGAGCAGGTACGTAAGTATCCGGTTGATATTCATTTAACTTTATCCGGCCATACGCACGGCGCTCAGTTTGGTGTTGAGGTTGCCGGTATACGTTGGAGCCCGGTTCAATACCGTTACCTTAACTGGGCCGGTTTGATCCATCAAAAAAACCGTTACCTGTACGTTAATCGTGGTTTCGGCTTCCTTGCCTTCTCTGGCCGGTTAGGCATCTGGCCGGAAATAACCGTTATTACGCTCAAAAAGAAAACAGCTTAAGCCTGGTTTTTCTGTACTTAACATCTAACAATAACTTAACACGCGTTTAATACTGTGCGTATAGCTTTGCAGCATTAATTAAATGAGGCGCTAAACCACCGTTCTTTTTTCATTTAAATAATAAGATCAGTTAATTATAAAGAGAGCAACAAATTGCTCTCTTTATATGTTAATGCTCTTTAATTAAACACACTTAATGAAGATACTTTACGCTATACAAGGCACGGGTAACGGCCACCTAAGCCGTTCAATGGATATTGTGCCGCTGCTGCAGCAAATGGGCGATGTTGATGTGCTGGTGAGCGGCAATCAGGGCGACCTTAACCTACCCTTCCCCATCAAATACAAACTTAACGGCTTCGGTTTCATTTTTGGGAAATCCGGGGGCGTTGATATTTGGAAATCATTCTTAAAATCGCGTTTCCGTAAATTCCTTAAAGAGATAAAAGAACTACCCATTGATAAATACGACATTGTTGTTAACGACTTTGAACCCGTTTCTGCATGGGCATGTTACCTAAATGATAAACCCTGCATTGGGTTGAGCCATCAGGCAGCAGTGTTAAATGAGCATACGCCAAAGCCTGAGGAGTCTGACATGGTAGGAAAACTGGTGTTGAAGAACTACGCGCCGGTAACCGCCCAATATGGCTTTCACTTTAAAAAATACGACAAGAAAACTTTTACACCGGTTATTCGTCAGCAGGTGCGCGAGCAACGTGTAAGCAACAAAGGCCACTACACGGTTTACTTGCCTGCCTATGATGACAAACGCCTTATCAAACGCCTGGCCGAGTTTCCGGACGTGCACTGGGACGTTTTTTCAAAACACAACAGTAAGCCGAAACAATACAATAATATCTTTATTCAGCCCATTAACAACAAAGCATTTATAAAAAGCATGGCCGAAAGCGAAGGTGTGCTTTGCGGTGCCGGCTTTGAAACCCCTGCCGAGGCTTTGTTCATGAAAAAGAAATTACTGGTTATCCCCATGAAAAACCAGTACGAACAGCAATTGAACGCTGCCGCTTTGAAAGACATGGGCGTACCTGTTATAAAAAGCCTGAAATCAAAACACCACGAGACCATACTGAACTGGATAAACAATGGAGAGGTTATTAAAGTAGATTACCCCGATACCACAAAAGAAATTCTGCAGATGGTATTTAAGGAAAATGGATTGCTTTAACTAAAAGTGTCAACACCTGATAGATCTGGAAAATTTAATGGCAACAAAAAAAGCCACCTGCATAAGCAGGTGACTCTGGTTAGCTATTTAATACCCCTATTAAAATAACCTACTGTAAATCTCGAAATTAAAATTGGGCTACACAATTCTGTTTGCCATATTTTTAGCAAAACTCACTTATACGTCAGTATTTACGTCGTTTTAAGCAATTTTATTTTGAATAACTGCTTAACTGATATGATAATCATAACATGGCAGGTAATTAGGAGATACTATAACTACCATCAGATAGAGATAGTAATTTTATTGTGTGCATTAACAATTAAATCTTTTTAAAACCCTATTTTTAGCGCCTCTAAAACACGTACCGTTTAGCACTTTAGCCGGTTAAATTAAGCGGTGCGCTGACTATAAAACACAAAATGAAAGTTTTAAAATTTGGCGGAACATCAGTAGGCAGTCCCGAGCGGATGAAGAAACTGTTGGATATTATTGATGCTTCCGAAAGGCAGATAGTTGTACTATCGGCAGTATCGGGTACAACCAACAGTTTGGTAGAAATAGCACAAGCTTATCAAAGCAGTGATAAGGCAAAGGCGGCTCAATTAATCAGCATCTTAAAGGAAAAGTACGAGGTTTTTATTAAAGAACTTTTTGCCCAACCCGAGTTTTTAAGACAAGGTAAGGAAGTAATAGATTATCACTTTTCGTTACTGAGCAGTCTGGCTAATGACCTTTTCACTACTATTGAAGAGAAGATCATTCTGGCACAAGGCGAGTTACTTTCAACCACATTATACCATGTTTATCTAAAAGAAATTGGCGTTCCTTCAGTATTGTTGCCCGCGCTTGATTTTATGAAGACAGACGAGGACAATGAACCTGTGGTTGACTACATTACTTCGCACCTTACGCCACTTTTAGAACAATATCCTGATAATAAAATATTTATTACCCAGGGTTACATTTGCCGCAATGCATTTGGCGAGATTGACAATCTGCGCCGTGGCGGAAGCGATTATACGGCATCACTGATTGGTGCAGGCATCCGCAGTGAAGAAATACAGATATGGACAGATATTGATGGCATGCACAATAATGATCCGCGGATTGTTAAAGGCACCGCTCCTATCGCCCAACTTTCATTTGATGAGGCTGCCGAACTGGCTTACTTCGGCGCTAAAATATTGCATCCGCAAAGCGTGTTCCCGGCGCAGAAGTACAAAATACCGGTACGACTGCTTAACACCATGGAGCCGAAAGCGCAAGGCACCCTGATCACTAATGATAGCGAAAAGAATAAAATAAAATCTATTGCCGCTAAAGACGGTATTACCGCTATAAAAATTGTATCGAGCCGCATGTTGCTGGCTTACGGCTTTTTACGCCGTGTGTTTGAAGTTTTTGAACGATACAGAACGTCTATTGATATGATCACCACTTCGGAAGTGGCCGTATCATTGAGTATAGACGACACAACTTACCTGAAAGAGATCTTGGCAGAGTTAGAGGCTTTTGGCAATGTAGAAATTGATACCGAACAAACCATTATTTGTGTGGTTGGCGATTTTGCTGCCGATAAGCATGGCTTTGGTTCGCGTGTGTTGGAAGCTTTAAAGCATTTACCATTACGTATGATCAGCTACGGCGGCAGTGACCATAACCTTTCGGTATTGATAAAAACCGAAGATAAAGTGGAAGCTTTGAGAAGTTTGCATAGCAGACTGTTTTAGCCCCACCCAACCCTCCCCTGAAAGGGAGGGCTTTATAAATTAATAAGAAACACAATCAACAAAAGTCTCACCCTTTAGGGGGAGATTTAGAGGGGGAAAAATGTTCAACCAAAATACAGTTTCGCGTTTCCAGGGCATTGAAACGCCGTTTTATTTCTACAATATGGAAGTGTTGCGCCAAACGCTGGCAGCATGCCACTCAGCTTCATCAAAATACAACTTCCATGTACATTATGCCATGAAGGCCAACTTTAACCCCAGGGTGTTAGAGATGATCCAATCTTTTGGTTTTGGTGCCGATTGTGTGAGCGGCGGTGAGGTACAGGCAGCAATTGAGCATGGCTTTGGTAAAGACAAGGTGGTATTTGCTGGTGTGGGTAAATCTGACCGGGAGATCAATGCTGCTTTAGATGCCGACATATTCTGCTTTAACGTTGAATCTGTACAGGAACTGACCATCATTAATGAATTAGCTCAGGCCAAAAACAAAACAGCTGGTGTAGCTATTCGCATCAACCCCAACGTTGACGCGCACACCCACCACTACATTACCACCGGTTTAGACGAAAATAAATTCGGCATTAATACCTGGCAGTTAAATGATGTGGTAGAAACACTGCGCGCGTGCAAAAACCTGCAGTTTTTGGGCATACACTTCCATATCGGTTCACAAATTACAGATCTGGAAGTTTACCGTAGCCTGTGCATCCGCATTAATGAAATGCAGGAGTGGTTTGAAGACCGCGGACTTAAAGTTAAAATTTTGAACGCGGGAGGCGGTTTAGGTGTAGACTATTACAATCCTGATACCAACACCGTAGCCAACTTTGAGGGCTACTTTAAAGTATTTAAAGATTTTCTGAATGTAAAACCGGGTCAGGAAGTGCATTTTGAATTAGGCCGTGCTTTAGTTGCACAATGTGCCTCATTAATATCAAGGGTACTCTACGTAAAAAACGGCCAGAAAAAGAATTTCCTGGTTTTAGATGCAGGTATGACCGAGCTAATGCGCCCTATGTTGTACCAGGCTTATCACGAAATTGAGAATATCAGCAGGCAAGCTAATAGTCCGGAAGTCGAAAAGTCCGAAGGTTTGAAAGATACTATTCATTATGACGTTGTTGGGCCTATTTGCGAGAGTACGGATTGTTTCCGTAAGGATGTGGAGCTTCCGGAATCATTCCGTGGCGACCTGATAGCTGTACGTACCGCAGGCGCTTATGGGGAAGTAATGGCTTCGGGGTATAATTTGAGGAATAGAGCAGAGAGCGTTTATTCGAATTAAAAATCTATAATACCACCAAAAAATAATTGTCATTCTGAGCGATAGCGAAGAATCTTATAAATAATGCTGCACCAAGCGACGGGTTGGCAATGCGTACAAGATTCTTCGCTATTGCTCAGAATGCCAACAACTACTAATGCCCGCCTACCACAGTGCCGGTTGCCTTAACCTGGTGTTTAATAAAACGCCTTCCTACCAACAATACTACCAAAGCCATTATTGCCGATGCAGCCATAATGCCCGACATAGGTACTGTAGTAGGACTATTGAAATAACTGATAAGCATGGTACTGAAAGAGCCTAAACCCAACTGCAAGGCACCTAACAGTGATGATGCTGTACCTGCGTTTGTTGCGAATGGTGCCAATGACAATGCTGAAGCATTGGGGTTGGTAGTACCAACGCAGCATAACATAATAAAAACCATAGCAATAGTTCCGGCTAACCCGAATATGCCGTAATAGGAACCTATAAAAAACACGGTTGAACTAATAACCTGAACAGTTAGCGCAGTACGTGCAATTTGCTCGCTGGTAAATTTTTTAAGCAGAATATTATTGACCTGACTTGCACCGATGAAGCCGATCGACAATCCGGCAAATATCCACCCGTAGGTTTTGGCGCCTACTTTAAATATCTCCATAAACACCATTGGCGACCCCGATACATAAACAAATAAACCCATGAATGATAAGGCACCTGCCAATGCGTAGGTAATAAACTGCGGAGTTTTGGCTACACCCCAAAAGCTGTTAATGATAGGTGACGGCTTTAGGGAGTAATTTACATTAGGTTGATAAGTATCCGGCAGCCATATTACAGCCGGTATTAGTAATACGGCCATCAAACCTAATATTACAAATATTAAATGCCAGTTGAAAGCGGCGGTAACATAACCGCCAACTGTTGGCGCAACCATTGGCGATGCACCTAAAACCAAAATCAACAAGGCAAATACTTTAGCGTTTTCCTCCACAGGGAACAGATCACGCACCATGGTCATTGACGCAACACCGGCAGCGCAGCCACCCACTGCTTGAACAAACCGAAGTATAATTAATGTGTTAATGTCTGCCGCCATAAAACAGCCTATAGATGCGGCTATGTAAACTGCCAGGCCAATGTATAGCGGTGGTTTACGGCCAAATCTGTCAAGCAAAGGGCCGTATAATAATTGTCCGCCTGCCAGCCCAATAAAATAACTGGATAGCGACAAAGCAACCTGTGCCGTAGTGGTATTCAATGATTTTGCTATATCCGGGAAACCGGGCAAATACATATCAATAGAAAAAGGCGAAAGTGCTGTCAAGCAGCCTAAAATCAACACAGTGAGAAAGTATTTCTTTTTTGTCATTAGGCCGCAAAGATCGTTTTTTTGGTTAAAGTGTGTGTTGGGCTAAGGTAATTTATGTTGGATTTATGTTTTTTTAAATAATGCAAAGCACAAATCGTATATTCTACCGTTATTACAATGAGTTTTAATACTGCTAATGCTTAAACATATACTGATTTTTATTTTTTGTGCCGCTCCTGTAACACTCTACGCCCAAATTAGTAGTGATCACCCTAAAAACAAAAATGTTATTGATACAGCCAATAAAACAGACTTGATTGATATTGGACGGGATGTATTTAAGATTCAAAGCCAACGTACACCTGATACCGCAGGTAAACGTATCTACTTTTCCATTTTACCGGTTTCATCAGCAGATGCCGGCCCAAACAGGATGCTGCTAACCTCAACTACCGCGGGCTTTTATTTGGGCAGCCCGCGAACTACTTACCTGTCTAACGTCAACTTTACACCATATCTTAACTTTAGCGGCCGTTATGGATTGCCTATACGTTCTAATATCTGGCTAAAAAATAACATGTTCAATATTCAGGGAGATACGCGCTATATGGTTTATCCGCAGTATACGTGGGGGCTTGGTGCCGGGCAACCCGATGACCAAAAATTTTTGGTTGACTATAAGTACTTGCGCGTTTATCAAAGCATTGTTAAACGTGTTACCTCCTACTTGTATCTGGGTATTGGTATAAATCTGGACTATTATTTTAACATAGACAGCGATGGCGGCGCAAAAATGAGTTTTCGGCAATTTACCAATTATAACTACGGAACCACTGCAAATGGGAGCTCATTTTCTTTGGGCCCAACGTTCAATGTACTATATGATAGTCGAAACAACTCGCTTAACCCATTGCCGGGATGGTATGGCAATTTTATTTATCGCCTCAACTACCAGGCGCTGGGGAGTACAGACAACTGGCGTTCCTTATATATTGATGTAAGGAAATATGAGAAACTAAGCGACGGCCCGAAAAAAAACATGGTAGCTTTCTGGGCTTATTACTGGACCACCCTAACGCAACGCACGCCCTATCTTAACTTACCCGCCATTGGTATGGAACCCGGGCAACGGTCTGGTCGGGGTATATTGCAAAACCGCTATCGTGGTGAGAGCCTGGTTTATTTAGAAGTGGAATACCGCCGGGATATTACCCGTAATGGATTATTAGGGTTTGTGGTATTTGCAAACGCCAGCTCTGCCAGCGAGGTAAACTCGCGAAAATTTAAATACATTAACCCGGCCGCAGGTGCAGGCATGCGCATAAAGTTCAACAAAGCATCTGATACCAATATTGGCCTGGACTATGGCATAAGCAGGGGTCAGCGCATGTTTATGCTGAGTGTTGGGGAGGCTTTTTAGAAATTAACAGGCAATTCAAAATAAAAAGCAGAACCTTCGTTTTCCTTACTCTCCACTCCTATTACACCTTTATGTAGTTTTATGATCTCGGCAGACAGGTAAAGCCCTATACCAAAGCCCGAAAAACCCTTGGTCTCGGGATGATCTACACGATAAAAACGTTCAAAAATATGGCGTTGACTTTCTGAATCAATGCCTATTCCTTCATCGTGAACGGCTACTTTAACAAATCCGTCTTTTTGCATGGCCACCACTTTTATGGTACTGTGTTTAGGCGAGTATTTAACGGCGTTACTGATGAAGTTGACCAATACCTGGCTTATCTTCTCGGCATCAGCCTTTATATTTAGAACAGTTGTGCGCTCAAATTGAATAGTGTATCCCGGGGCAATTGGCTCGCTTTCGGCTATCACTTCTTCAATAACTGTGTTCATATCAAACTCAGACAAGTTAAGCTTCAGCTTTCCGGCCTCTATTTTTGACAGATCAAGAAAACCATAAATAAGCGAGGTCATTTTGTTAACCTGGTTCTCCGACTTTTTCAACGATGATATTAAAAATTCATTATCGGTTTTACGCGCCTTCATCAGCAGTAGCTGTATGTAAGCTTTGAGGGACGTGAGCGGTGTTTTCAATTCATGACTGGCCATGGCAATGAAATCATTTTTACGTATCTCATCCAGTTTGTTCTCGGTAATGTCAATCACCGCCCCCATAAACCTTACCGGCCTGTCTCCCTCGTCAAAAAATACCTTACCCTTGGCGCGTATCCAGCGTAATTTTTCATCTTCCACACCAATTGTTCGGTACTCCACATCATAATCGCCGTTGTTGACGCTTTTGTTCATGCAGTTGGCAATAACTGCAGCTACGCGTTCACGGTCGTCAGGGTGCAGTCCGGTTAAAAAATCATGCTGGTAGTTAACCGGCCTTGGGGTGTAAATACCAAATAATTCGCGGCAACGTTTGTCCCAATCCATTGTACCCTTAATCAGGTCCAGATCAAACGTACCTAACTCTGCGGCTTCGGTGGCCAGTCGCAGGTTCTCTTCGCTGGCCTTTAACTCATTAATAATGCTGCGTTGAGCGGTAACATCATTAATAGTACCCAGCATTCTTACAGGTTCATGCCTGTTATTATAAATAACCTTACCTATGGTGCGTATCCATCTTATTGTACCATCGCTCCAAACTATGCGCGCCTCATAAAAGTAACGTCCCGACTGTATGGCTGTTTCAAAAGCTTTACGCACCATTGCAATATCATCAGGATGAATACAGTCAAACATCTGGCGGTGGGTCAACTCTTGTTCGACTGAAAAACCAAATATCTCAGCTATCCAAGGCGAATAGATTATACGTTCGGTTCGCAGATCAAGGTCCCACGTGCCAAGCCCTGTTGCTTCGGTTGCCAAACGCAGGCGCTGTTCGGCATCCTCCAGTTTCAATCTGGCTTCCACCTTTTCGGTTACATCAACAGCAATGCAAATAATGCCTGATACAACATTTTCTCCATCGCGCAGCGGTTCAAATATCAGGTCAAAGTAACAGGTTTTTATCTCGCCATTCCTGCCCAACAAAACAGGCGCATCTGTAGCAGTAAAATGGTTGCCCGTTCTAACAACTTTTTCTAAAATAATACGCAATTCAGCAGCTTCAAGTACTACATCAAAAACCGGTTTGCCAACTACATCCTCGGACAAATACCGGTTCCACATTTCGCAAATAGCGCTGTTGGCGTATTCAATAATAAAGTTGTTGCTATTTAAAAAGGTTACACCAACAGGGGCTTTCATAAACAACTCGTTCATGCGTTCCTGCTGTATCTGCAAATTAAGCATGCGGGCAGCCTGCTCATGTTTCAGGTTGATCTGGTCTGTTATATTTACGGGAGTATGTATAATATAAGCCACCTCTCCGTTTTCATCAAGCAAAGGTACATTAGTGGCCGACCAATAGCTGACAGTTGAAGCTCCCATTAGTGAATTAACGGGATAAGCAGCTACCTGCGATCTGCTTTTTTCTGCAACAACCATATTAAAATTACTTTTTAATATGGTTATTGCTCCGTTATTATTATCTAAAAAAATATCAAAAAAATATTTCCCTTCTAAATCGGTAGGTTCAAAGCCGAATGTTTTTGCGAAAGAATTACTGGCAGCAACAATGGTGTATAACTTGCAGGCGTTTATTATGACAGAAGTACCCGCAAGTTGAAAAGTATGTAAAAACAATTTTTCGTTAAAGCCGGCAGATGTTGGAGGTAATTGTTGCACATGTTAAAATACGTAAATAATTACATTTAGTTGCAGACAGTTTTTTTTGTAAACATTTTCATAATAAAAAAAATAATTACTTTTGCAGTAAACATATTCCACAATACTTGTCAGAGGCGTTGCTCCGTGGAGCATTTACATTTGCAGATCTTTATACGGAATATTAAACATTTACAAATGTCAAAACGCATTCTTATTCTTGACGACAACGAAGACATTCTGGATATTGTTCATGAAACATTATCATATGAACGATTTGATGTAAAAAGTACGTCCGAAAGTACAGACGTTATACCCATGGTTGAGGAGTTTGATCCTAACCTGGTTATATTAGATTACCGCGTTTCGGGCACCAACGGCGGCGAACTTTGCCGACAGATCAAATCGCACCCCAACTTTAAGCACGTACCCGTAATTATTTTCTCTGCCTACGTAAATCACGCCGACGAATTATTTGCTTACGGATGTGATGCCATTATTAATAAACCCTTTGATTTGACCGAATTGGTTGAGAAAGTAAACCACCTGATAAAATAAGTTTCAAAGCATTTAACTTTTTAAAACAAATTATAGTTTGCTATGTAATTGTTTATAAATTTATTAGTGTATGTTTACACTATAAAATTGCTTTAGCTTTTTAATCAACACACTTATAGTTTAATGAAAATTTTTGTAGCCAGGCTGCCCTATCAATTTCAGGAAGCCCAAATTGCAGACCTGTTTGCCCCTTACGGAGAGGTAAAATCTGTTAACTTAATTATGGATCGCGAGACAGGCAGAAGCAAATGCTTTGCGTTTGTTGAAATGCCCGACAATGCAGAGGCCGCTAATGCCATTGCCGAACTTAACGAAAGACAAGTTATGGACAAAAACATTGCGGTTAGTGAAGCACGCGAAAAAGAACGCCCTGCAGGTGGCGGCGGCTTTGGCGGCGGCAACAGAAACTTTGGCGGCGGCGGTGGCGGCTATCGCGATAGAAATAGCGGCGGTGGCGGCGACAGACGCGGCGGCGGTGGCGGTGGCTACAACAGAGACAGAAACAGCGGAGGTGGCGGTGGCGACAGACGCGGCGGAAACAGCGGTTACCGTGGTCGTAGCAGCGAAGATTCAGATTATTAATATAATAGTTTAAAAAAATTAAATAATGAGCCGGCGTTACTTACGCCGGCTTTTTTTATGTGTAATTTTTTAGATACTTTTATTGCGATAACACCCCATTATACATCATGAAACATAAAATCCTACTTATTGCATTTTTGTTTGTGATAGCCCAACAGTTGAGCGCACAAACAACCAATGCCTGGAAACAAGCCACAGCCGGTGGTTATACCTACAAGTATGTACCTGGCGACCCCACCAACTCACGTTTTTACACGTTAAAAAACGGCTTAACGGTTATACTTAGCCCCACAAAAAAGCAGCCGCGTGTGCAAACTTACATTGCCGTAAAAGCCGGCAGTAAAACAGACCCGGCAAACCATACGGGTTTAGCGCACTACCTGGAACATATGCTGTTTAAAGGAACAGATGTTTACGGATCATTAAACTGGGCTAAAGAGAAACCTTTGCTTGCAAAAATTGACGCGCTTTATGAGCAGTATAACAATACTACTGATGAAGCTAAACGTAAAGAAATATATAAAGAGATAGACAAAGCATCTGGCGAGGCTGCAAAATATGCCATTGCTAACGAGTATGATAAAATGATGGCTGCCATGGGCGGACAAAACAGCAATGCCTTTACATCATTTGAGCAAACTGTTTATACCGAAGATATTCCTGCAAACGCTGTTGATAAATACCTGAAAGTGCAGGCAGAGCGTTTCCGCAACCCAATTATGCGGATATTTCATACAGAACTGGAAGCTGTTTATGAAGAGAAGAACCGCACGCTTGATGATGATGGCAGAAAAGTGAATGAGGCGATGTTTAAATTGCTGTTCCCTAACAACAATTATGGCAAGCAAACCACTATTGGTACTGTTGAGCACTTAAGAAACCCATCCTTAGTGGATATACGCCGTTACTACAATGATTACTATGTTCCCAATAACATGGGTGTGATCATGTCGGGAGATTTTAATCCGGACGTAGTGATCAAGAAAATTGATATGGCTTTCAAATACATGAAACCAAAAGCCATCCCTCCTTACAAGTTTGATCCGGAGCAGGCAATAACCAGTCCGGTTAAAGCCGATGTTTATGGCCCCAATGCAGAGAGCGTAACCATGGCTTTCCGTTTCCCGGGAGCCAATACCCGCGATGCACGCCTACTTGATTTGATGGGTTCAATTTTAACCAACGGTAAAGCAGGCTTATTTGACCTTGATCTGGTTAAAAAACAAAAATTATTAAGCGCTACCGCCGGTAGCTATGCACTAAAAGATTACGGTGTATTATTGTTGCGCGGTAATCCCGTTAAAGGTCAATCATTAGATGAAGTGCGTGACCTGATGCTGGGCGAGATAGCAAAACTAAGGAACGGAGAGTTTTCTGATGATCTGATCCAGTCTATCGTTAATAATGAAAAGAAACGCCTGCTGCAGCAAAATCAGGATTACTCATCACGTGCAGATGACCTGATGAGCGCATTTACATCAGGCGTTGACTGGAAAAATGTTGTTGGCCTTATCAAAGAGCTATCAGCCGTTACCAAACCGCAAATAGTGGCGTTTGCCAATAAATATTTAAATAACCAAAACTACGTTATTGTTTACAAGCACCAGGGCGAAGACAAAAACATAGTTAAAGTTGATAAACCGGCCATTACTCCTGTTGATGTAAATTCGGCCGCACAGTCGCCGTTTTTAAAACAGGTATCGGCTATGCCAACGGTTAACATCAAACCCGTGTGGTTAGATTATCAAAAAGATATACAGCGCGCCAAAGCAGGCAGCTTAGATGTTTTAGCAGTTAAAAACGTTGACAACAGTTTGTTCCGTTTATACTACCGTTACGAGATGGGCGGCTGGAACAACAAACTATTACCGTTAGCAGCTCAGTATTTGCAGTTTTTAGGAACCGGTAGCAAAACTTCTGAAGATTTTAGCAAAGCTTTTTATAAACTGGCATCGTCATACAGCTTGAGCGCCGGTAACGAAATTACTACTGTTAGTTTTAACGGATTGCAGGAAAATTTTGGAGCCACCATTAAGCTTTACGAAGACCTTTTATTAAATTGTAAAGCAGACGAAGAAGCGCTGGCCAGCCTTAAGGCAAGAATAAAACGCTCACGCGAAAATCAAAAAATAAACAAATCGGCCATTATGCAGGGTTTGATGAGTTACGCGCAATACGGACCTAAAAATCCTTACAACTACGGCTTAACAAACGAGGAGCTGGATGCTGTAACGTCTCAAGACCTGATCAAGGTATTGCATGAGTTAAATAACTACAGCCACATAATTTTATATTATGGCCCTAAAACTGCAGCAGAAGCGGGTGCAGAAGTTGCTGCGTTACACAAAGTTCCTGCATCATTTACAGCTTATCCGGTTGCTGCCAAATTTACCCGTGTAGATGCTACTGCAAACCAGGTACTTTTTGCCAATTACGATATGGTACAGGCTGAGATATATTGGATACGTAATGACACCCCTTTTGATCCGGCTAAAGAAGCAAGCGTTGAAGTGTTTAACAATTACTTTGGTACCGGCGGCTTCAGTTCAATAGTGTTGCAGGATCTGCGTGAGTCAAAAGCGCTGGCTTATTCTACCTTCGCGCAATATGTAACGCCAAGCAAAAAAGAAGACAGAGACTTTTTTGCTGCTTATATTGGTGCACAAGCCGATAAATTAAACGAAGCCGTAAAAGGCATGAATGACTTGCTTACCACCTTGCCCGAATCAAATGACGGCGTAGAACTGGCAAAAGACAATGTTCGTAAATCAATAGAGACAGAACGCATTACAGAAGACAACATAATTATGAGTTATTTGAGTGCAAAGCGCCTGGCTTTAGATTACGATCTGCGCAAAACTACATTTGAAAGCATACCAAAAATGACGTTTGCAGATCTGAAAGCCTTTCATGATGCACACTTAAAAAACAAGGCTTACACCTACTGTATAGTGGCATCAGAAAAAAGAGTGACCGACGATGATTTAAAAAAGTACGGCACCTTGGTAAAACCTGATCTGAAACAAATATTTGGTTTTTAAGTGTATAAATTAATTGTAGGTAAAAACAGTCAGTAGTTTTGTAATAAAAGTTCTGTAGCATGGCTCTAATACTTTTTTAAGAAATATTACGACCAAAATCAACTAAATAATAAGTTGAAAACTATATTGGTACAGCAATTGCTTGCTATGACGCAGTAATTGCTGTACCTTTTTATATTTATATATACTTAATACGATGAGACGGATTTTGGTGGTTGATGATGACAAGGACATTCTTGAGGTGATACAATATGTTTTAGAGGATTCCGGTTATACGGTTGAAACCTTAACCAATGGTCATACTTTATTTGATAAAATAAGAACATATAAACCCGACCTCATCATTTTAGACATCATGTTAGGCAACATGGATGGTCGCATTCTATGCAGCCAGATAAAATCTAATGTTGAAACTTATACCATACCCATTATAATGATATCTGCCAGTCATGCCCTTGCAGATATAAATTCCCCAAAAGGCAGGCCCGACGACTTTATATCAAAACCATTCGATATTGATTCTCTTGTGAATAGCGTTGAAAGGCAGATTGTTGCTTGATTGTCATTGGTCATTAGGCATTAGTTATCGGTCATTAGTCAATGGGCATTGGAGATTCGTTCATTAGTAGATGTGTAATGAGTTACCCACTTCCTTTTAAGGTTTTACGCGTCATCGTAATGGCTTACAGTTATCAGCCCATAATCTGAGTTATGTAATAGCTAATGCTCAAACACGAATGACCAATGACTAATGACCAATGCCCATTGACTAATGACTAATGACCCAACCCAAAGGAATTTTTCAACATTGATACCATTAATAGTTGCATTGCGTTAAACTTGTATTTTCAACAGGTGTTAATTACTTATGTTAATTAAAGCATGTTGATTATTTAAATTGCAGCACATTTGTCCGCGTTCTATGAAGAAATTAAAATACTGCCTGTTACCCGTATTCATAATCTCCGCGCCGGTATTCGCTCAAACCAACCCTTCTTCTCAAGTTTACAGCACTTATCAGGCTGCTAAAAATCTGTTAGATGAGGGTAAGTATGTGGCCGCCGCACAGCAATATCGTTTATTTCAAAACCTGGCTTTAAAAACTTCCAATCAATCAAAATTTGAATCGGAGTTATCATTGCTTGAAGAAGACTCACAATACTACGTGGCACTTTGCGCATTGGAGCTGGGTAATGATGATGCCGAAAGTTTGTTTCTGAAGTTTATTAAAGAGCATCCAGAGAACACGCTTACCAAAATGGCGTTTTACCAGATAGGCCGCTCCTACTCCAAACAAGGCAAGTACCAGGAGGCACTTAAATGGTTTGACAGAATAGACGCAAGCGAGTTGGGCGGTTCAGACAATACCGAGTATAAATTCAGAAAAGGTTATGCTTACTTCTCACTGAATGATTACAAAAACGCGCAGGAACTATTTAATGATGTAAAAAACAAGAGATCGCCATTTACGGATGATGCAACTTATTACTTTGCCTACATAGCGTATCTTAACAAAGACTATCACCTGGCGCTGGTAAATTTTGAAAAGCTAAAAAACTCAAAAAAATACGAGAGCAGCTATCCCTACTACATCACAGCGGTTTACTTTTTAGATAAACGTTACGATGATGTGATCAGTTACGCTGTGCCTATCCTTAACCGCACCCGTCAGCAAAATGAAACAGAGATGCTGCGTATTGTTGGGGCATCTTACTTTGCCAAAGGCGATTATGACAACGCGGTAAATTACTATACCAAATACCAGGACAAAGACCTGGGCAAAACACAAAACACGCAGGATAGCTACCAAATAGGTTACGCCTACTTTAAGGTTGGCAACTTTGCCAAAGCCGCTACCGAACTGGAAAAACTGGTTGGCAATAATGATGTTTACGCCCAAAACGGCAGCTACACATTGGGCCAGGTATTTTTAAAGATGAACAACAAAGAAAGCGCCCGCAATGCGTTTCTTGCTGCATCAAAATTAAATTTCGATAAGCAGTTACAGGAAGACGCGCTTTACGAGTACGCCAAACTATCATATGAGCTTGACTTTTACACCCAGGCGTTAGAAGCTACCCGCGCTTATTTAAAAAACTATCCTAACTCGGCCAGAACCACCGAGGTTAAGGTTTTATTGGGTGAAGCATTACTGAACTCACGTAATTACAAAGAAGCTGTTGAGATACTGGAGCCTATTCCAAATAAATCTGAAAGTGCTAAAATCGCCTATCAAAAAGTTACTTATTACCGTGGATTGGAGTTTTACAATGAACGTGCTTTCGAGAACGCGATAGGTATCTTCCTTCGCTCATTGCAAAACCCGGTTGATGCTAACATTAAAGCGCTTACTACCTACTGGATGGCGGAGTCGATGTATGAAGTGCGCAAGTATGGTGAATCTGTAGAGAACTTTGAAAAGTTTTTACTGATGCCCGAAGCTGCCAATACAAACGTAGCTAACTATGCCAATTATGCGCTGGCTTACGCGGCGTTTTATGATGAAAAATATGCTAAGGCCGCTCAGTTTTTTG
Source organism: Mucilaginibacter auburnensis (assembly GCF_002797815.1). NCBI lineage: Bacteria > Pseudomonadati > Bacteroidota > Sphingobacteriia > Sphingobacteriales > Sphingobacteriaceae > Mucilaginibacter > Mucilaginibacter auburnensis. The sequence continues at coordinate 1,779,851 of NZ_PGFJ01000001.1, read as the reverse complement.
AGCGCTTTTTACGCGGTGAAGAAAAAGATCAAAACAGTATAAATGATGCTGTTACCCGTATTGGCGATAGCTATTTTGTATTGAAAAGTTATGGCAAAGCGCTTGAATACTATAACCGTATTATAGCACAAGGCAGCAAGGGACAAGACTATGCCCTATTCCAACGCGGTATGATACAGGGTTTGCAAGGTAATCCGGATGGTAAAATAGCTACGCTGAAAGAGGTATTGAATAAATATCCAAATTCAGATTATGCTGATGATGCCGACTTTGAGATAGCCTACACTTACTTTGTTAAAAACGATGGCGCTACTGCTAAATCGGCTCTGCAAACCATGATACAGAAGTACCCGCGCAGCAGCTACATTCCGCGCGCTATTACTACTATTGGCTTGATCGACTATAACGGTGGTAATGATATGGCGGCTGTCGAATCATTTAAACAGGTAGTTAAAGATTATCCATCTGCTGACGAAGCTAAGCAGGCCCTTAAGCAGATTGAAAAGATCTATACGGATAATGGCGATGCACAAACCTTTATCAACTACGCGGTGACCACGCCAATTGGCAATTACACGGCTGCCGAGCAGGAAAACATTATGAAAGATGCTGCCAACAACCTCTACGCAAGGGGCGATTGGCAAGGAGCGGTAAACGCGGTGAACGCTTACTTTGATAAGTTCAATAACAAGCCGATATACGAAAAACAAGCCCGCTTTATCCGTGCGCAAAGCTTGGTTAACCTTACCCGTTACGACGAAGCGGTAATGGACTATAACGTGATATTGAACGACTGGACAAGCGCTTACACCGAGCAGTCGCTTATTAGCATGGCTAAATTGTATATGGCACAGAAAAAATGGAATGACGCGGTTGCCTTCCTTAAAAAGCTGGAGATCACATCAGAGTATAAAGCCGATTACACTTTCGCTGTAAATAACCTCATGCTTTGCTATTCGCAAATGAAAATGCCGGAGGACGCTATCAATTACGTTCACCTTGTTCGCGAGAATGAAAAAACATCGCAGGAAGATAAGTTCAAAACTGGTTTATATGCTGGCTTAGCTTATTTACAACTGGCAGATACCACATCGGCGGTAAAAGAATTTACCTACACGGCCGATAATACCAAAACTATTGCCGCGGCCGAGGCCCGTTACAATATAGCCAATGTGCAGTATTTAAAACGCCAATACAAAACATCACAAAAAACTTGTTTTGATCTGGTTAAGGACTTGCCTAACTATGACTACTGGGTTGCCAAAACTTACATTCTGTTAGCCGACAATTATGTTGGCTTGAAGGATACATTCCAGGCGAAAGAAACGCTGAAAAGTATTATTGACAACTATAAAGGGGACGATGATATTCTAACCACTGCGCGCCAGAAACTTGAAAGATTATCGCCGCAAAAGTCAACCGGAACCAGTGCACCAACAGACAGCACACGCAAACAATAACAAGGCAACAAGTAAATTTGACACACAAGCAATGAAATTAAGATACACATTTACCCTGCTTACCTTACAAACGGTGCTTTGCGTTGCTTTTTCGGCCAATGCACAAACAAGGCCGGCTAAAAAGCCCGCTACTCCCGCCAAAAAAGCCGATGCGCAAACAATTGGCGATGCGGCATCAAAAGTTACCCGTGATACTACAAAAAACGGCGGAGGCGCCAACAACAAACCTCAAAACGGGGGTAACTTAACAGAAGAAATAGTTATTACAACTACATACAAACCTGTTTTGGCAGATGCTGTTAAGCTGCGCCGCAATCCGGATATGGAAGATAAAGCGCCGTTTAAAGCGCCGCTTAGCTACACGCCTATTGACAAACGCTTAGAACGCAATACTGACATCAGGCAGCTTAATGCCATGCGCATGCCTGCCGAAGTTGATTCTATACCTACCAATAATTATGTTAAAGCAGGCTTAGGCAGTTTAAAAACCACTTTTGCCGAGGGCTATTTTGGCAATGGTAAAGACGAAGCTTTACAAGTGGCCGGCTATTTTAAACATTTGGGGCAGCGCGGTACAACTTTCAAAAATCAAAACACAATGAATAACCAGATAGGTGTATTTGGCAAAAGCATTGGGGCTACAAACTCATTGAGCGGACGCATTGATTTTAGCAACCGCAGCAATTATTTTTATGGGTATAACCAATACGACCCTCCTGCCGCCACTGTGTTAAACCCTACCCAGCAGGTTTTTAATACCATAAGTGCCGAGGGTGAGTTAGCAAAAAACTACCGCGATGTAGAGAATGATTTTACCTATGCGCTTAAATTGCAAGGCTACAGCTTTTCAGACAAGTATAAAGCACACGAGTCTAACCTCGCTATATCGGGCTTTTTAAATCAAACCATAAAACAATTTTATGCCGGTGCCAGCGCTTCGTTAGATCTTACAACGCAGAAAGATGCGGCTTACTCTATCAGCAATAGTATAGCTCGCGTTAACCCATACATCAAGTTTCAAGGCACTAACTACAAAATTGATGCGGGTATAACCATTGCTTCAGAGTTTGGCTTTTCATCAAGGTTCTTTATTTTCCCGGCTGCCAAAGCGGAGTTACAGGTTATTCCTAAATATGCCCGTTTGTTTGTTGAAGCCAAAGGCGATATCAATAAATCAACCTTCCGCAACTTTTACGCTATCAACCCTTTTTTGGGCCCAAATGTTGACATCCGCAACTCGGTTGACCAGTTAGATATAAGCGCAGGTTTAAAAGGCACGTTAGCGCCAGGCTTAAATTTCAAGGCCAGCATTTTCCGCAACAGCGTTAAAAATATGGCGCTAATGGTGAGCAATTTTGATTTTGCACAGGGCTACAATAAATTTAAAGTTATTTATGACGGTGGAGCCGCACGTGTAAGCGGGTTCACCGGCGAGATTGACTACAAGGCCTTGGATGGCCTGAGCATATTTGGTCGCGCGGAAGTTATGGATTACCAAATGGCTACCGAGAAACAAGCCTGGAACCTGCCTAAAGTTAAAATTACAGCGGGCACATCCATCCGTATTAACGACAAGGTTTTAATTAACGGATCGGTATTATTCCGGGGCGAAACGTATGATCCTTATGTAAGTCCGGCTATGGCAGCCAACGGCGCTACTAAAACTACCATTGATCCGTTTGCTGATCTGAGCGGCGGTGTTGAATATAAGGTAACCAAAAAGATCACCATTTTTGGGCAGGTTAATAACATTTTAAATGCCAACAGCCAAAACTGGCTATACTATCCTAATTACGGATTTAATATATTTGGCGGCGCAAGCTACAGCTTTTAAACATTTGTTTAAAGCTGGCTATTTTTGATGTTATACAATTAACCATTACTTTTAGTGCATGGATGTAGGTTTTTATTTGAGTGAACTGCTTATGCAGCGTGGCGAGGTTAAAGTGCCCGGTTTGGGCGTTTTTTCGCAGGCACGCATGAGCGCTTATTACGATGAAAACGCGCATCTGTTTTATCCGCCATACAATAAAGTTCAATTTGAGGCCAAGGCTGATACTGCCGACACAGAACTCGCAGAATACCTGGTAGATGAGAAAAATATATCGTTTGCATCTGCTAAATACTTTATTGAAAAGTATATTGTCAATTTAAGGCAACAGGCAATTGTAGCCGATGTTCCGTTGGCAAATTTGGGAGTGTTTAGCATAGAACATGGCGAGTTAAGCTTTAAAGCTAACAATGCGTTAGGCACCGATGCTGAATTATTTGGCTTGGCGCCTGTTCAGATATTTAAGGCTGATGCTATACCCGACGCTACCAAGACATTAACCGCGCAAGTAGTGTTATATCCGCCTGCACCAAATCAGGAGATCGAGGCACAGGCTCCGGTTGAAGAGCAAGAAGAGATTATTGAACATACCGACGAAGACAATAGCATTCAGCCCCCGCACGACGAATCCTATTCAGCTTTCCCTGATGACGAAGAAGAACAGGAAAGAAGCCGCGGACCATGGCGTGCTATATTGATCACCACGATAATTTTGGCAGTTTTAGCAGGCGGCCTGTTTGCGCTTTACCGCTACCAACCTGCAACTTTTGCGCAACTTCAGTTTTGGAAAAACAATACACCCGATACACCTGTTAAAGCCAGACCAAGCACCATAGTTATACCAGGCATTGATTCGTTACATACTGACAGCGTTAAAAAGGCGTTAGATACAACAGCAAAAGTAGCCGACACTATAAAGACAAAGCGATTTGAATTAATAAGCGGTAAAGGCTTTAAAAACTTGTGGGGCGCTGGCGAAGCTTTAAAAAAATACAGGGCCATGGGCTTTACAGATGCAAGGCTTTTAGAAGATTTTCAAGGACCACTTATCAAAATATCCATTGCCTCATTTAGTTCACTCAGTGAATGTGAGGAGATGAGGCTTAGATTAATAAAAGAAGGTAAACTAACAAGGGGAGCACGTACCATAGAAGCTCCAGAGGAATAACCAATATAAATATACTATAAAAAATAATGCAGGCAGTAACAGATACTCTTAGCCAAATTACAGATACGGCCAGCCGTGCCGCGCAACAATTAGCAACAGCTCCGCCCCCCGAACTACGTTTCGGCGACCTTTTATTAAAAGGTGGCTGGGTTATGCTCCCCCTTGGCATATTGGCAATTTTGGCTTTGGTAATATTTTTTGAACGTTATTTTACCATCCGCAAGGCGGCAAAAAACGAGTCGCAATTAATGCAGCAGGTACGCGGCAGTGTATTGTCGGGCAATCTGGATTCTGCCATCGCCATTTGTCGCAATAGTAACACTCCATTGGGCCGCATGCTGCAAAAAGGTTTGCTACGCATTGGTCGCCCAATAAAAGATATTGAAGGTGCTATTGAAAACATTGGTAAACTGGAAGTAGCCAAACTGGAAAAAAACATAGGCATATTAGGCATTGTAGCAGGTATTGCCCCCATGTTTGGCTTTTTGGGTACTATTGCCGGTGTAATTACCATCTTCTACAATATATCGTTAACTGATAACATCAGCATGGGTGCCATATCAGGCGGTTTATACCAAAAAATGATCACCTCGGCAGCGGGCTTGCTGGTTGGTATTATGGCTTATGTATTTTATCATGTGTTGAACATGATGGTTGACAAAGTGATATTAAAACTGGAAACAGACGCTATTGAGTTTATTGACCTGTTAGAGGAGCCAAGCAAATGAATTTAAGAAAGAGAAGAAGAGCCGGTGCAGAAATGCACACCTCGGCCATGAACGACATCATGTTCTTCCTGCTTTTGTTTTTCCTGATAGCGTCTACAGTAACCAACCCCAACGTTATTAAGCTGATGCTGCCTAAATCATCAACAGGGCAATCGGTGTCAAAAAAAACAATTACGGTTTCGGTAACAAAAGATCTGCAATACTTTGTTGACAAGAAGCCTATTCAGATAGCCGACCTGAGCAGCACGTTAGAAGCGTATAAAAAACTGGCTACCGAGCTAACCATTGTATTGTATGTTGACCGTACAGTGGCTATACAGGATGTTGTTGAGATAATGGATGTAGCCCAGAAACTGAATATAAAACTGGTTTTAGCTACAGAACCGAAGGGGTAGTGATTAGTTGATTAGGTTTTTAAGATTGGTGATTGAAGATTAAAGATTGGTAACGTTTGCTGGTTTGAATTTACCAAATGACGAATGACCAATGACTAATGATAAAAGAATGACGGGCATAGAGCACGAAGAAAATAATTACCCAAAAGCATTTTTAGCTACAGGCATTATTATGGCTGTGCTTATTGCTGCGTGTTATTTTATTGTGTTTGGTACCCCGCCTATCCCCGAAAATGGTACCGGTGGTATTTTGGTTAACTACGGCACCGTTGATGAAGGCATGGGGAGCGATTACATGAGTACTGATGAACCTTCGGTAGCGGAAAACGCTAACAACACCAAGCCTGATAAGGTGACTGATGCCACCCCTACTCCTGAGAAAAGTCAGACCGAAACGAGCGATAAAAGCGTAGTTACACAAGATAATGAGGATGCGCCCGAAGTTGCGGCCAATACTAAAAAGCCAAGCAATACGGTAGCTACAACTCAACCCGAAAAAACGCCGGCAAAACCCACCGTTAACCAGAACGCGCTATATAAAGGCCCAACCAATAACGGTGTTGGTCAGGGCGACGGCAATGGCAGTACCCCGGGCAACCAGGGCAAACCTACAGGCAGCACGCTTACCAACAATTATGATGGTACAGGCTCTGGCAATGGTGGCAGCTTAACAATGGCGCAGCGCAGCTTCTTGTCCAAGCCCACAGTAAGCTATAGCGGAAGACAAACCGGTCGTGTGGTGGTTGAATTGCGTGTTGACAAAAATGGTAAAGTGATATATGTACGTGCAGGTGCCCGTGGAACCACCATCACAGACCCTTCCCTGCTTGACAAATGCGAAGATGCAGTGCGCAACTCCAGCCTCAACGCGCTTGAAAACGCTCCCGACCAGCAATCTGGCACGGTTACGTTTATGTTTAAGGCGCAATAGCTAGTTTATAAAAATTGGTACATTTAGCATACAGTACCATGCCAACCAGTAGAAAAAGACCTTTACAACGCCTAAAGATCAATAAGCCTAAACGCAAAAAAGATCAGAAAGAAAAACCGGTTAGCTTGGCAAGTCGGATCGGAATAATACTTTTTATCTTACTAGCTCTTTATTTACTGGCTAAAACGGGTGGTAATAGCCAAGGGTGGTATCCAGGCAAACCTTTCGATCAGCGATAAGACCATTACCGTTATGTTCAACGCGCAATAATATATTCAAATTGTTATTTAACGCAGTATTTCATCTATCTATACACCACCCCTACAACGTTTTAGTAACTAAATTGCCTGAAATAAGCATAATTGGTTGTTTAAAAATATACCTTGGCCTTACCAATCAACCAATGTTTCTATGTTAAAAATTACCTTTCGCGCCTGGTCCTTTGCCTGTTTACTGTTTGCAAGTGCTATAACCCAGGCTCAAAACTTAACTAAAAACACTTTAAGCTTACTTCCACAATACATTCAAACTAATGCTGTTTCCGGTGCATTTAAAATATCAGCCAACGGTAACACATCTCCAATTTTAGTTGACGGCAACGACTGGAAAGGTGTAATACGGGCGGCAAACGACTTAGGCGACGATATTGGCAAAGTAACGACTGTTCCCGGCAAGGTAATACAACAATCGCAACCGGTTACCGGAGCCATAATAATTGGAACCATTGGAAAGAGCAAACTGATTGATAATTTGATAGCCGCTAAAAAAATTGACGTAAGCGCGGTGAAAGGTAAATGGGAGTCATTCATTGTTCAAACCTTAGGTAATAACCTGGTAATTGCCGGTAGTGATAAACGCGGAACCATTTACGGTATTTATGACGTTTCTGAAAAGATAGGCGTATCACCATGGTATTGGTGGGCCGATGCTCCCGTTAAAAAAAGCAATGCGTTATATGTAAAAACAGGCCGTTATATTCAGCCATCGCCCAAGGTAAAATACCGGGGCATTTTTATAAACGATGAAAGTCCGTCTTTTACAGGTTGGGCGCGCGCCAACTTTGGTGGCGTTAATTCAAAGGCTTACGTGCACATGTTTGAGTTACTGCTTCGTTTAAAAGCCAACTATCTGTGGCCCGCCATGTGGGGCAACACCTTTAATGAAGATGATCCTATGAGTCCGGTGTTGGCTGATGAGTATGGAATTGTTATGGGTACATCGCACCATGAACCTATGATGCGTGCTCAAAAAGAATACACCAACCGTAAAAACGAAGTTGGCCCGTGGGATTTTACCACTAATGCCAGTGGCCTGCAAAAGTTTTGGGCCGATGGGTTGGAACGCAATAAAAACTACGATAACCTGATAACAATGGGTATGCGCGGAGACGGAGACGTAGCAATGGGAAAAGGTGATGATAAAGAAAATATCCAGACGTTAAAGAACGTGGTAAGTGCGCAGCGCGATATTATAAAAAAAGTTTATGACAAAGATCCATCAGAAGTACCACAACTTTGGGCAATATTTACGGAAGTGCAGCGATACTATGATGCTGGCTTAAACGTACCGGATGATATTACCCTGTTGTTTTGCGACAATAACTGGGGCTACATTCGCAGAACGGGGCCGATAAACGAGCGTAAGCGTAAAGGAGGCCTGGGTATGTACTACCATATTGATATGAATGGCGGACCATGGAATGACCGTTGGGTAAACACCACTACTGTGCCTAAACTACGCGAGCAGTTTAACCTGGCCTATCAAACCGGTATCGATCGTATTTGGATTGTAAACGTTGGCGATCTAAAGCCAAAGGAAATGCCTATTGACTTTATTATGCGCTATGCATGGAATCCTGATGCTATCTCAGCAAATCAAACGGATGATTATATGACAGATTGGGCTGCCGGAATATTTGGGAAAACCTATGCTAAAGAGATTGCTGATATAGTATCTAAATACTCAAAATATAACCTTATGCGTAAAGCCGAGGTGCAAGACCCCAAAATTTTTAGCTATGTGAACTTCAATGAAGCCGAGCGTGTATTCAAATTGTGGAAAGACCTTACCGCAAGGGCTGAACAACTGGAAAAAAGGATACCTGCAGAAGCTAAAGATGCTTACTATCAGTTGGTGCTTTATCCTACTAAGGCATCGGCTGGCGTTGCAGAGATCTATTTAGCCGCCGGTCGCAATAATCTTTACGCAAAACAGGGGCGCGTAAGTGCAAATGATTTAGCGAAACGCGCGCAGGAATTGTTTGAACTTGATAAACAACTGAGTTTAAGATATAACGACTCTATTTCCAATAAAAAATGGAAAAATATGATGAGTGATGTACATATTGGATATAAACAATGGTCAATGCCCAAAGAAAACAGCTTGCCGGCGTTAAGTGAGGTTGCTCCTTTACCAAAACCTGCTTTAGGTGTGGCTGTAGAAGGAAGCACAGATGCGTGGCCCGGAACAGATACCAAAGCAGAGCTACCTCAATTTGACGCGTTAGACAAGCAAAGGTACTATATTGACATTTTTAACCGTGGTACGGGCGCGTTTAAATTTACCGCCAACGCCAACCAACCCTGGATCAAGATAAGCAAACTTAATAGCGGTGTTGTTGAGAAAGATGAGCGTTTATATGTTGAAATAGACTGGAAACTCGCACCAAAGGGCAAAGCATCCGGCCTGATTGAAATTACCGGCGGCGATGCGAAAGTGTTGGTACAGGTGAACACTTTAAACAGCGAAGCCCCTAAAACAAAACAGCCTTATTTTGGAGGCTTTTCCGGAGAATTTTCTATTCCGGCAGAAAAATATAATGCCAACATATCCGGCAAAAATGCCAGATGGACCTTTCTACCTAATTTGGGTCGTGCAGAAGGTAACATGGGGATTCAACCTGTTACTGCGCCAAGTGCAACCGCGGCAGATGCCCCACGGTTAGATTATAACATTTTTTTAGCAAAAGCCGGAACCACAAAAGTTTGCCTGGGTATTTTGCCTACGCAAGACGTTAACCCCGCAAGAGGTTTAAGAATAGCCGTAGCCATTGACAATGCTGAGCCTGTTATTATTGATGCGAGGAAGGGATATGTAGATACCTTTAATGAGTATACTAAAGAAAATCTGGCCAATTCGTTAGTTTTAAAACCATTGCCACCCTTAGGAACACCTTATGCGCTTTCTGGCCGCAGACAACAGCGCCGTAGTGAAATTTTTGACAATTTGCGCTGGCTTGATGTTGATATAGATGTTAAGGACACAGGCATGCATACCATAAAGGTATATATGGTTGACCCGGAGATTGTACTTGAACGAATTGTTGTAAACCCTAACGACAAATACCCGAGTTATATGGGTGCGCCGTCTATTCAACATAAAGCAACTTTAGGTAAATAGGCTATGCAATGTTGGCCACAGTTCATTTAATCCGAGATTTATAATACCGGATTAAATGAACTGTGAATTTTCAATTCGCTTAGTGTATTGAAACCTGTCCCATTTGGTGGACCAAAACAGAAATTATTTATTTAGAAATTTGTCCCATCTAAAACAGAAAATACAATTCGGTCTGACTAACAATATTTTAGGTCATAAGGAGCCGAAGATAAGCCGCTACTGACGCATATTTACGTGGGACACCTTAGTGTAGAGATTGCACTATTCAACCAACACTTGTTTCTGGCTAATCTCAACAACCGAGCGGCTGTCGTCAAGTTTGATGCGTACTGTCATTCGGTACAAAAAACTATCAAAGATGTAGATATTATCGTAAGCGTCGGCACCATGAAAAGACTGTTGAACATTGATGGATTTTGTCTGTGCCATTAAATTCATCACATCCTGCGGATTGGCACTGGTATAGGTAACCGTATGTAAAACACCACCACTGGCTAATTTATAGCCCTTTCCTACTACCACAGTTTCCAGCTTATTGCGCGGCGCAAGGGTTTGATAGGTTTCCACCAAAAAACCATCTATCTCCTCTCCAGACTGTAGTTTGAATTGTTTGCGTGCGGTTATATCGTCGGCTGCCTGCTTATTGCTTAAACTGGTTAAGTTGGTAAGGTTAAGTAAACTAATGCTCTGTGCACGGGCGGTTAAACCCAGTACCATAACAGCTACTACTAAAACAAAATTTCTCATTAGAGTGTAAGTATAATTAAATTGCTAAACATTTCAAAAAAAGCGTATTAAGCAGGCGTTTATCTACTCCAACATAAAACACCACGGTAATTGTGCTAAATTTACCACCACAATTACACATGAACTACCAGGAAACTATTAACTATCTATATACCCGCCTGCCCATGTTTTCGCGCACGGGTGCAGCTGCAATCACTAAAGATCTAACTAACACCATAACGCTATGCCAATTACTGGGCAATCCGGAGAACAAGTTTAAAAGCGTACATATTGCCGGCACCAACGGCAAAGGTTCAACGTCGCATATGCTGGCTGCTATTCTGCAAACTGCCGGTTACAAAACAGGGCTATACACTTCGCCGCATTTAAAAGATTTCAGGGAACGCGTTAGGGTAAACGGACAAATGATAAGCGAACAGGCTGTTACCGACTTTGTAGCACAATACAAAGAGGATTTTGAGCAGATAGGTCTATCCTTTTTTGAAATGACGGTAGGCTTGGCTTTTGAGTACTTTGCCAACCATCAGGTGGATATAGCCATTATTGAGACCGGCTTGGGCGGCAGGTTAGATTCAACCAATGTAATCACGCCGCTGCTTTCGGTAATTACCAATATAGGCTGGGACCACACCGATCTGTTGGGAAATACCCTTCCACTTATTGCAGCAGAGAAAGCAGGAATAATAAAGCCGAACATACCGGTTGTAATAGGCGAACGGCAGGAAGAAGTCGCGGAAGTTTTCATGAAGAAGGCTGAAGGGACAAAGTCGCCTATATACTTTGCAGCAGATGAATGGGAAGTGGTTGTTAAAGGTAGTTTAGGTGGCGAGCTTTTGAGTGTAGAACTTATAGACACAGGCAATCAATCACATTATGAACTTGAGCTTGACCTCACCGGCAGTTATCAGCTAAAGAATGTAAAAACGGTTTTAAGCGCTGTTATGCAATTACGTCAGCAAGGTTTTACCATAACGGATGAGCACCTGAAAGTTGCCCTCCAACAGGTAAAAACGCTTACCGGCCTGCATGGGCGCTGGGAGGTTTTGAGCCGCTCTCCTCTTACCATATGCGATACCGGCCACAATCCGGATGGCATAGAAGAAGTGCTGAAAAATATTGCCGCCACACCGCATAAACAGCTCCATTTTGTGATGGGTATGGTGAGTGATAAAGATAGCAGCAAGGTATTAGCGCTGTTGCCAAAACATGCTATCTATTATTTCTGCCGGCCGGATATTCCGAGAGGGTTAGATGCGGTTAGTCTAAAAGAAAAAGCGGCGGACTTCTGGCTTAACGGCGAAAGTTACCCGTCAGTCAAAGAAGCACTCACCGCGGCACAGAAAAACGCAAAAACCGATGACCTTGTGTTTGTGGGCGGAAGCACCTTTGTTGTAGCAGAAGTAATTTAAAGGTTAATAACTATTATTTATGGGAACAGTAAACTGGGGAATTATAGGCTGTGGCGACGTAACCGAAGTAAAAAGCGGTCCACCGTTATACAAGGTACCTAACAGCCGCCTTGCAGCGGTAATGCGCCGTGATGCTGTTAAAGCGGAAGATTACGCCCGCAGGCACGGCGTAGGTAAATGGTATAACAATGCCTACCAATTACTTGATGATAAGGAGATCAACGCGGTTTATATAGCTACTCCACCGTCGTCTCACATGGAATATGCTTTGGCGGCAATTGAACGTGGCTTAAACGTGTATATTGATAAACCCGTAACTTTAAACGCAGAACAGGCCCGACAAATAGCCAGCGCGCTCAAACATAGCAGCAGCAAGGTTTCCGTTGCACATTATCGCCGGGCGCTGCCCAGCTATCTTTATATAAAAGATCTGTTAGCCAGTGGTGCCATTGGCGATGTGCGCAGTGTACAAATACGTACCTGGAAAAATGCCAAACCCGAACAGCAGGAAAAGTCATCTGACAACTGGCGGACAAATCCGCATTTTTCGGGCGGTGGTTACTTTCATGATCTGTCACCTCATCAGTTAGACCTAATGTTGTTTTACTTTGGTGTTCCGGTAAAGTACAGCGGATTTTCTATTAACCAAGCCGGAGCCTACCATGCAGATGATCACACCAGTGGTAATATTATTTTCGGTAATGGTGTTGTAGTAAATGGTTCATGGTGCTTTAATGTGACTCCATCTGAATTTACTGATGAATGCGTTATGGTGGGAAGTAAAGGCAGTATCAGTTTTCCGTTTTTCAACGAGCCATATACTATCCGTTTGAAAACAGAACAAGGCGAAACGGCTAAAACCTTTGTACAACCCGAGCATATTGCCTATCCTATGATAGAAAAAGTGGTGAACTATTTCAATAACAACGGCGAAAATCCAAGCGACATAAATGACGCAATTGTTGTGATGGAAATAATAGACACCTTCGCTAAAAAGGCCTTATAATGAAGAGTTTGCCAATATTATAAAAAAACGTATTTTCGGTTAAAATAGCATTAAACCTTATGAGAGGTATCTCTTATCTTTTTATCATATTCTCTTTGACCATAAGCAGCGCTGCTTTCGCTCAAATGTCGCCGGTTCCAAATAGCTATTCGCTTAAAACACCCGATGATTATAAGAAATATGAGAGAGATGTGGTAAACGTCATTGATTGGCTGGAACGCACACCATGGGGACCCAAAAATACTGAACGACCATACGCTGATGCCTTCCTGATGGCCTGGCTATCCGGAAGCCCCACCGTTAACATTGAACTTGGCGATGACATTCTGCTCAAGATAATGGAAAAGAATAAAGATCTTTTAGTATCCTACATGGGCGGTTATACCAAATATGCGCTCCAAAACAGACAGGCTGATAACGCCTTGGATACTAACAAAGCTAAACTCGCCGGTTTTAAAGCCCTTATTGCCAAATACAATACTGAAAAAAGCCGCAACAAAGATAAAAATGTAGAAATGCTGGCGCAGCTTGACAGTGAAGGCAAACTGGAAGAATGGGTCAATACTGAACTTGCTAAAAAATAAAGGGCTGTTTAAAAAGCCCTTATTATTAATCTTTCTTCTTAGGCACTTTGGCCCCCTCTTTTCTTGCTTCCGAAAGGCCAATGGCTATTGCCTGCTTTTTACTGGTTACTTTTTTGCCTGTGCCTGTTTTAAGCTTGCCTTCTTTCATTTCGTGCATGGTTTCCTCAACCTTGTCACTCGCCTTTTCTGAATACTTTGCCATAACGTTTTTTAATTAGATAGATAACATTATGTTGCAAAATGCCTGCCATAACTTAACGTGGTAAACAGATTATGTTTAGAGATATTATTATATTCAAAACATAAATACGAAAGCCGCTGTTAGCGCAAAAGCAAATTACTACAGTATGATATCAAAACGAACAATTGCGCCTTTTTATGAACGCCTGGCATTAGTATTAATAGGGTTAGTAGTGCTGGGCTATTTAATAATTCAGGGTAAAGAATTACTTGACCCCTTATTATTCGGCTTCCTGTTCGCTATATTATTACTCCCCCTATCCAACTTTTTAGAACGTGTATTTAAAATGCCGCGATCCATGTCGTCATTTTTATCAGTGATACTGCTGGTAGGTGTAATTGCACTAATTCTATACATGGTTGGCAGACAAATATCTTTTCTTACAGCCGACTGGCCCATGCTTAAAAATCAGCTCTCGCAATCTGTAAATGATGTATCACACTGGATAGAAAGCCGGTATAACATCAACCTTGAAAGCCAAAAAACAATGGTAGATGATACTGCTAAAAAGCTCCTCAATTCAGGAACAGAGGTACTGGGTACTACCTTTGGCGCAGTATCTTCACTGATGCTATTTTATATATTCATCATGATCTTTACCTTTTTCATACTTTTTTACCGCAGACTGCTCCATCAGTTTGTTTTAAAAGCATTTGGAGGTGAACATGACCATGTTGTTAACGATATAACTGAAAACGTGCAAACCATTTTACGCCAGTACATTCTGGGCTTGCTGTTTGAAATGATAATTGTTGCAGCCATGGCCTGCGCTGCTTTCTGGATGATAGGTATCAAATACGCTGTATTGCTTGGTTTATTAGTGGGGATATTTAACATAATACCTTACCTGGGTATTTTTACCGCTTTGGTTTTAAGTGTATTGATAACTTTTGCTACCGGGCCTATTAGTAATGTGATAGCGGTAGCCGTGAGTATTATTGTAATACATGCCATAGACGCTAACCTTTTACTCCCTACTGTTGTTGGTTCAAAAGTGAGGCTAAACGCCCTTATAACCTTTTTAGGTATTATCTTAGGCGAAATGCTTTGGGGCTTATCCGGCATGTTTTTGTCTATACCAGTAACGGCTATCTTTAAAATAATATTTGACAGAATTGAAAGTACCAAACCATGGGGCTACCTGCTGGGCGGAGATTACGAAGTTAAACCAGCAGCTAAAAGAAGGATGAAAACACAGTAGTAGTTAATTAGTGATTAGAGACTTGTTGATTAGACTGTAGTTATATACTACTATTCACCAGTCAACTAATCTCTAATCAACTATTTGCTATCTTCGCTACATGAAATATCTGCGCCTGCTATTATTTCCTTTTTCGCTTATTTACGGTTTGGTAGTGTTGATGCGCAACTGGTGTTATGATGCCGGTTTGTTGGAGAGCAGATCCTTTAATCTGCCTGTAATATCAGTTGGTAATCTGGAAATTGGTGGTGCCGGTAAAAGCCCAATGACGGAGTACCTCATCAGGTTATTAAAGGACGACTATAAACTGAGCACGCTCAGCAGGGGTTATGGCCGTAAAACCAAAGGTTTTTTAATTGCCAATGACCAGGCAGATGCTACACTTATTGGTGATGAGCCTGCTCAATTCAAACATAAATTTCCGAAGATAACAGTAGCAGTTTGCGAAAAACGCGTTACGGGTATAGAGCATTTAAAAGCTGATCATAACCTTGTAATTTTAGATGATGCTTACCAGCACCGCGCTGTAAAACCAGGATTGAGCATTTTGCTGTTCGACTATCATCAAATAACACACCCTCAGTTTTTGTTGCCTGCCGGCAATTTACGCGAACCCCTTAGCGGGCGCTGGCGCGCGGATGTAATGGTTATCAGCAAATGTCCGGTTGATATAGATGAACAAGCACAGCAAAGCATAGCTGAGAAGCTTAGTCCGCTACCCTACCAAAGCTTGTTTTTTAGTACTATAAAATACCTGCCATCGCAAAATATGGCGGGACATATTTCTAAAGTAATTATAGACGCAGATACAACTATTTTTTTACTTACAGGTATTGCCAATCCTAATCCTTTGGTATTGCATATAAAAAAAACTACGTCGCACGTTATTCATCACAATTATCCCGACCATCACAGCTTTAGCTTAAAAAATATCACTAAACTTGCCAATGATTTCAACGCCTGTGCAACGCAAAAAAAACTGATCATCACAACAGAAAAGGATGCGCAGCGTTTAGCAAATGATGAGTTAAGGCCTTTGATTGACAAACTACCTATATTAGTACAGCCAATAGGCATCAGCTTTTTACAAGATCAGCAAGCGTTTGATCAAATAATTTTAAATTATGTTAGAGAATATACAGCACACCGTTAATTATATAAAACACCGCATTGGCGATTTTGAACCCGAAATAGGAATAATTTTAGGCACCGGCCTTGGAGGTTTGGTGAACGAAATTGAGGTGGAGAAGCAGCTGATGTATTCCAACATTCCCGCTTTCCCCATTTCAACGCTTGAGTTTCATTCGGGCAAATTGATATTTGGTAAATTAGCCGGACAAAAAGTAGTTGCCATGCAAGGGCGTTTGCACTACTATGAAGGCTACAGCATGCAGGAAATCACCTTCCCGGTAAGAGTAATGAAAATGCTGGGTATTAAAACGCTGTTTGTTTCGAACGCCAGCGGCTCCCTAAATCCCGATTTTAAAAAAGGCGATTTGATGGTGATTGAAGACCACATCAACCTTCAACCCGAAAACCCATTAGCAGGAAGGAATGATGAAGACTTCGGTCCGAGATTTCCTGACATGAGCCAGCCCTACCAACGTTCATTGATCAGCAAGGCGCTTGACATTGCTAAGCAAAACAATATCTCCTGCCACAAAGGCGTTTACGTGGCTGTGCCGGGTCCAAATTTAGAAACCCGGGCAGAATACCGTTATCTGCGCATAATTGGCGGCGACGCGGTTGGTATGAGTACAGTGCCCGAAGTTATTGTGGCTAAACATATGAGTTTGCCGGTATTTGCCATATCTGTACTTACTGATGAGGGTTTTGGCGAGGAATTGGAGCCTGTTTCGGTTGAAGAGATAATTGCTGTGGCGCAAGAAGCTGAGCCCAAAATGACGCTGATTTTAAAAGAACTGATTGCAAGTTTAAATGCCTGATAGAAAGCTCGTTTTATTTCTGTTTCTTTGTCTTTTTTGTACTGCTGCATTGGCTCAAAATATGCCACCTTACAACAACGGAGGCTATAACAACGGCGGTTACAATAACAACGGTAATTATAATAATGACCCGCGTTATCGTACTAACAATTTTAATGACACCAGCAGGACCAACAGCGGTAAACCATTAACCACCAGCCAAATGATTGATACGCTGCGCAAACGCGAAAAACAGCGTATGGATTCTGTAATTTTTAATACTCGCTTTATTAAAATAACTAACGAAGCGCTATTACGAGATAGCACTCAACTTTTTCCGTTAGATACCTCGTTAACAGATTTTGAAAACTACAACCCCTTATTTTACGCGCGTAATCCCAAAATAAGTTTAGATGGTACCATGGGCCGTATGGCGCGCCCTTTATTATTTGAACCAAGAAAAACCATTGGTTTTGATGTGGGCCAGTACGGGCTTGAACCGTGGCTATTTACAACTGACGATGTGTATTATTTCAATGCGCGGGTGCCTTATACCCTTTTAACCATGGTGGCAAGTGGTTCAAAAGAACAGTATTTTAAAGCATTTCACACCCAGAACGTAAAGCCTAATTGGAATGTAGGTTTCCATTTAAGTTTCATGGGGTCAAATGGCACATATGCCAACAACCGTATTCTGGGTCAAAATGTAAGTAACTTTACCGGAAACATTTTTAGCTGGTACGAATCAACCAACAAGCGGTACAATTTGTTAAGTACGGTTATATTTAATAACCTCAAATCGCCCGAGACCGGCTCCATACTAAACGAAACTTTATTTACCAGCAGCACCGGTTCATTTGATAAAGGTACCGAGCGCGTGCGCTTACCCAACTCATTTGCCAACTGGCGCCAAACACAGCTGCACATTAAGCAATTTTATTATGTTGGCCGTATTGATACCACTGTTGTAAAAAATAAAAGCGCGGCAAATATTTTACCGACCCAGAGACTATCGCACACCTTGAATATAAGCCAGAATAAATACATTTACCAGCAAGGCGACCAGGATGTTTATCACGTTTTTCCTGATTATTATTTCAGTTCCAACCGAACCAAAGATTCGCTTACGGTAAATCACATTCAAAACGAATTTTCTTACAGCTTTTACCTTAGGGGCAAATCAAACGAATTTGTAAAGAACGAGTTTAAACTGGATGTTGGCCTAACGCACGATCTTTATAACTATAATCAATTTGTAGTAGATACAGTGCTGAACCAGGAGGGAGTAAAAGTGGTGCTGCCTCAAAAACAGCAGCAGGCCAACTTTCAAAACATAACACTTAACGGCCGGGCCAGTTACCGTTTAAGTGATAAGATCAACCTGCAGGCATCAGTAAATCAAATTGTGGTTGGGCGAAATTTTGGCGACTTTCTGTACGATGCAAAACTGCTGCTATCGGGCAATCAAAAAACCGGCAGAATTATCTTAAATGCTTATCAGCAAAGTAGTTCGCCATCACTGGTAGCTACCAGTTGGATAACCAATCATTATATCTTTAATAACAAATTCGCCAATCAAAAAACCACGGCATTATCTTTCAACTATATAAATGATGCTTTAGCTTTTGATGTTAAGGCTGAATATTTTTTATTAAATGATTACATCTATTACGAAGCATCGCCGGGAGGTATTGATGCGCATCCGGTGCAGCTTACCAACCCTGCCAACCTGCTTAAAATAAGCGTAGGCAAAAATATTGAATTTGGTAACTGGCATTTTGATAATTTTGTTGTCTACCAAAAAACAGATTATCAAAAAACCTTACGTGTGCCCGAACTTTATACTTACAGTAGCTTATACCTCAACTCGTTCTTGTTTAAAGTACTAAGAACATCTACAGGGATAACCGTACGTTATAACACGCAATACACAGCGCCATCATACGCGGTTGGCTTAGGGCAGTTTTATAATGGCGCCGATGTTACTTTTGCATCTTACCCTTTCGCCACTGTATTTTTAAAGGCCAACATTAAGAACACCGATCTGCTGGTGATGTATGATTACGCCAACCAGGGCTTATTCAGCAAAGGATATTACACAGTAAACCGCTATCCGCAGTTAGATGCCATGCTGAAATTTGGTGTAAGATGGAATTTTTATCAATAGCGTTTAAGTTCGCAGTTTTGAGTTGGCAGTTGGCAGTAGCTAAGCATATAAACAATCACGACTTGTTCTTATTACCTCCAACTATAAACTGCCAACTGATCACGTTTTCTGCTTTTTCTTTTTAGCAGCCGGGAACAGTACATTATTTAATATAAGCCTGTAACCTGGAGAGTTGGGATGCAGTTTTAAATCCGTTTGTGGTGAACCCGGACTATGCTGATAATCTTCCGGATCATGACCACCGTAAAAAGTCCATTGTCCTTTGCCATACTCCCCGTGAATGTAGCGGGCCTCTCCTTCTGTTTTCAATTCGCCCATAATGGTAACGCCAGGCTTTAACAGCGACTTATCAAAAGCGGTAGCCAGCCCTATAAAACCCTTTATAACGCGTTCATGGTTCTGCGTAAGCATGCTTGGCACTATATCCCACTTAGCCGAAAAATCAAATAGCGTGAAAAAGTCGTTTTGCATGGGCACCCTATTCAGCGTACGCGTATCAATATTACTGAATTTGCGGGCACGCGGCCCTAATTGTAAAGTAAAGTTCTGGAAGGCTAAAGTTTGCGTAAAGTCTAACGCCGCTTGCGCGTTATCGGCAACGGGGTCGCCATCATATTGGTAATCTACTATATCGGTATTATGAGCTGCCAGCGCAATATCAAAGCTATCCGCACCCGAGCACATGGCAAATAAAAAGCCTCCGCCAGCAGTAAACTCTCTTATCCTTTCGGCTACAGCCAGCTTCATTTTTGATACTTTGGCGTAGCCAAACTTCTTGGCCACATCCTCCTGCATTTGCCGGTTGCGCATGTTCCACTCCATATTGCCGAAGCCATTGCCAAACTTGCTAAACTGCCCGGTAAAATCTTCGTGGTGAAGATGCAGCCAATCATATTTTGGCAGATTACCTTCTAAAATACCTTCGTCATAAATATAATCAAAAGGTATTTCGGCATATTTCAACACTAAATCAACAGCATCCTCTAAAGGCCCTTTATCTTTAGGAGAATACACAGCAATGCGGGGAGCTTTCTGCAACTTAACCACATCCATGTTTACTGACGCGTCATTAATAGTAGCCATAATAGCGCTTACGTCGCTGTCGCTTACCACCTCATAGGTAACACCACGTACTTTGCATTCATCCTCTAAACTTTTAGCGTATTTAACCAGAAAGCTACCACCACGATAGTTTAGCAACCAATCAACTTCAAGGTCGGCCTTTAAAACCCAGAAGGCAATACCGTAGGCTTTAAGATGTTCTTTCTGCGCCTCATCCATAGGCATCAATATAGA
The DNA here is from genome assembly GCF_002797815.1 of Mucilaginibacter auburnensis. Lineage (NCBI taxonomy): Bacteria > Pseudomonadati > Bacteroidota > Sphingobacteriia > Sphingobacteriales > Sphingobacteriaceae > Mucilaginibacter > Mucilaginibacter auburnensis. Next base: position 1,759,363 of record NZ_PGFJ01000001.1, on the reverse strand, counting down.
ATTGGCCTTGCCAAGCAGGGGTAATAACAGCAAGGTTAAAACCAAAAACTTTTGGATGCGCCTCATATATATTCAGGTTAAATTGCAGCGAAGATGCTATAACAAATATAACAAACAATATATGAAGCTTTTAGAACAACAAAAGTTTTACAAACCGTCGGCAGTCGTATCAACGTCAATACCTATCTGTTTTAGCAGCAGGCTGGCGTTAAAGGTTTTGCACTCGCCGGGTTTCAGTTTGTAATCAAAAACCATTTGTCCATCGCTTATACGTATGTCGAAGTAGTAATTGCGCACATAGTGAGGGTATTTCTGTTCCAGTTGCGCAATTTGCAGATCGTGCGTTGCTACCATACCCACACCCCTTTTTTTAATTAACTGTTCAATTACGGCTTTTGAGCCAAGGTACTTATCAACCGAGTTGGTTCCGCGCAGCATCTCATCTATTAAAAAGAAAACATTTGGTTCATGCTCAACAGCGGCAAGCAACATCTGTAAGCGGTCAAGCTCAGCTTTGAAGGTTGATGTACTTTCGTTAAGCGAATCCTTGATACGCATATAGCTTACCAAGGTAATTACAGATACACGCATACTTTTGGCGCAAACCGGTGCACCGCTAAGTGCCAAAACGGCGTTGATACCTACCGTGCGTAAAAAAGTACTTTTGCCAGCCATGTTAGAGCCGGTAATGATATCTATTTTGTGCGTATCGTTAAGCTCATAATCGTTCTCTACCCTGCCCGACTTTTTAATGAGCGGGTGTGCCAAAGCTTTTCCCGTTACGGTGTAGCCCTCGCCTTCTGCAATTTCCGGAACTGTCCAGTCGGCGTAGTTGATGCGCAAACCTGCTAAACTATATAGCGCCTCAAATTCAGCTATCACATCAAACGCATCTTCAAGATCCTGGTAATTGTCGCGTTTCCATTTTTCAATGGCGATAACTTGTTTTAGGGCCCACAAAAAGAACACGTTTAATACCAAGTTCACCAACATCACCAGGTTATATCCCAGTTTATGTATAAGCTGCGAAAGCTGTGCTATGTGTTTTGAAGTTTGCTTACTTATAATGCGATTGGCTAATTCCGCCGTCAAGGTACAGCTCCAGTTCTCTTGTTCTATCTTTTCAAAAGCGACAGCATAAGCCGCTAAAGCCTCGCTTATTTTATCTGCAATAAACGATGATTTGACAATGTAACTGCCTTTTGATGATACAATAACCAGATTGGCGGCAGCCAGAAAAAGCGCCACCAATTTAGCAAGGGGACTAAAATAGCTGCCAATCAGCGCGGCGGTCAGTAATATTGGAGCCACCGTAATGTATTTCGACAGCATCCTTTCGCCCGGGATGTTTAACGGGGTTTTAAGATAGCTGAACAACTGCTGAAAACGATTTATATCAGTACCATTAGCAAACAGTAATAAAGTTTGCATTTCAGGCTTCCATTGGCCTTTGCGGGCAATTTCCTCGACAGCTTGCTGGCGCTTTATGATATTGGCTCTGTCTGAGGGGGCGCTTAGCCATGCTGCCAATTTATTATTGCCTAAAGATGTTGCCGCGCGGTTTACCAGGTTGAATAACGATGCAGGCCCAAATATGTCCAGATCAGAAGTATAAAAGTGCTTCTCATTGTTATAGGCAGCGCCATTACTGTAAATATTGGCGCTGTTTGATATGAAGTTGAGCTCGTTATTATAAACTCGCTCCAAATCAGTATAATACTTTCTTTTTTGCTCGTAACCACTTTGGCGTTGAACCAGCCAGGCAAAAACCAATAATAAGATGACAAAGCTAATAGCTATAACCGTAAAATCATTGGTAACTATACCGGCGTATACAGCAATAGCCATTAAAAAAAACACAACCAATCTTAACAATGAGTATTGATCTGACAGTTTTTTGTATCTGCCTGCTTCCTGAGCGGCTGCAGAGGCTTCTTTTTGGTATAGGTTAATTATATCTTCCATAAATAATGAGGCTAAGTAAGCACTTATATTTTAATTTAGCGGCATGAAGATAACAATCCTGGTTATTGGTAAAACAGAAGATGATTATTTAAAACAGGGTATTGATAAATACATTAAACGCCTTAAGCATTACACCAAACTGGAGGTGATTGAATTACCCGAGCTTAAAAACACTAAAGCCTTAAGTCAGGATCAGCAGAAAGCCAGAGAAGCAGAACTTCTGCTCAAAAAAATAAACGCTAATGACCATGTTATTTTATTAGACGAACGCGGTAGCGAGTTCTCGTCCAAACAGTTCGCCGGTTATATTGATAAACGCGGCCATGCCGCTGCCGATCTGGTTTTTATTGTAGGCGGCCCATACGGTTTTGATCAGGATGTTTATAATCGGGCCAACGATAAGCTTTCGCTATCGCGCATGACGTTCTCCCACCAAATGATCCGGCTGTTTTTTGTAGAGCAACTTTACAGGGCTTACACCATTTTAAAAGGCGAGCCCTATCATCACGAATAAGAGATTATTGCTTATTGATCTCGGTCCAGAGCAGATCCTTTAACTGATCTATATTTTTCTGTGCTACTGATGAAATGAATACTGAAGGAAGTTCGGTTGGAATTTCTTTCTTCATTTCCTCCATTAGCTCATCATCCAGCATATCGGCCTTGGTAATGGCCAGTACACGTGGTTTATGCATTAATTCGGGATTGTATTCGTTCAATTCTTTCAGCAATATATCATACTCTTCTTTGATGGTGCGGGCTGTGTCTGCAGGTACCATAAAAAGCAACACAGCGTTGCGTTCAATGTGTTTAAGAAAACGTATACCCAAGCCCTTACCTTTTGAAGCCCCCTCAATAATACCCGGAATATCGGCCATAACAAATGATCGGCCACCGCGGTAAGCCACAATTCCAAGGTTGGGCACCAACGTGGTAAACGCATAATCTGCGATCTCAGGCTTCGCAGCTGATACAACCGAAAGCAGCGTTGATTTACCAGCATTAGGGAAGCCAACTAAACCAACATCGGCAAGTAGTTTAAGTTCTAATACGTTCCACTCTTCTCTACCGGGCTCGCCAGGCTGTGCAAAACGTGGTGTTTGCTGCGTTGGCGATTTAAAATGCCAGTTGCCTAAGCCACCACGGCCGCCATTAGTTAATATGCGCGTTTCACCGTCTTCGTTTATCTCAAATAGAATTTCGCCTGTTTCAGCGTCGCGGGCTATGGTACCCAATGGTACTTCGAGTATCTCATCGCGGCCGGTTTTGCCGGTGCTTGTTGCGCTACCGCCGCTTTCGCCATCGCCGGCAATAACGTGCTTTCTGAATTTAAGATGCAGTAGTGTCCACAGCTGGGCATTACCTTTTACAATAACATGGCCTCCGCGGCCTCCATCGCCACCATCAGGTCCGCCCATAGAGGTATGTTTGTCGCGGTGTAAATGCGCAGAGCCGGCCCCACCCTTACCGGAGCGGCAGCATATTTTTACGTAGTCAACAAAATTTGAACCTTGAGACATTTTGATAGTTGTTAGTCCGGAAGTCGGAAAAGTCCGAAAGTCCGGCAAATCAGAAAGTATAAAATTAACAAGTCGGCAAATCCAAAGTTACAACAACTTTCGGACTTGCCGACTTACCGACTTTCGGACTAATATGCAGCTATTATAGCGTCAATAGCAGCAGCTATTTCTTCTATTGAGCCAATACCGTTAATACCGGTAAATTTATTCTGAGCTTTGTAGTATTCAGCAACCGGTGTGGTTTTATCATTATATTCTTTAATTCTTTTGCGGATGATCTCCGGGTTAGCATCATCCGGGCGACCTGAATCTTTACCTCTTAATAACAGGCGTTTTTCCAACTCGTCGTCGTTAACTTCAAGGGCTATCATACCGGTTATTGATGATTGTTTGCTATCCAATAACACATCCAAAGCTTCAGCCTGAGCGGTAGTGCGCGGGAAGCCGTCAAAAATGAATCCTTTGGCATCTCTGTTAGCATCAAGTTTATTACTGATCATACCAATAACCACCGAATCAGGAACTAAAAGCCCCTCATCCATTACTTTTTTAGCTTCCAATCCTAAACTTGTTCCTTGCGAGATCTCGCCGCGTAGCAGATCGCCTGTTGAAAGATGGATCAAGCCATATTTTTCAATAAGTTTTTGAGATTGGGTGCCTTTACCAGCCCCGGGAGGGCCAAACAATACTAAATTGAGCATGCTTTTAAAAAATTAAAAGCCTTTCTTAGGTTGATTCAGAAAGGCTTTGTTCTCAGTGCACTTGTAGGGATTCGAACCCCAAACCTTCTCATCCGTAGTGAGATGCTCTATCCAATTGAGCTACAAGTGCCAATATTTTATTTTTCCGATAAGAAAAGGTAAGTATTTCCCTTTTTTTACGGACTGCAAAGATAGAATATCTTTTTAATCTTCGATAAAAAAATTAAAAAAATACGCTCACCTTCCGCTAAACAGCTGATGTAAAGTCGAATTTATTTTGGAGATAAGATTGTTATTCATTTACTTTGCAAAAAAAAGTACTTTTTATGTATTTCAACATCCGCTATTTTCTTCTGTCCGTTATACTGTTTTTAACCGAAGCTTATATTGCCACTTATGTGCACGACGCTTTTATAAGGCCATTTTTTGGCGATTTATTGGTAGTCATACTCATTTATTGTGCAGTTAAAGCATTTATCAATATGCCTGTGGTTAAAGTTACACTACTGGTTCTGGCCTTTGCTTACTCAATTGAGCTTTCGCAGTATTTTCATATTGTACAAACACTCGGTTTAGAGCACTCTAAAATAGCAACCACAATCATCGGCAGTTATTTTTCTTTTATAGATATTCTTATGTATACCGCAGGGGCTGTAGCAATTATCGCTACAGAAAAAACAGCACAAAAACTTAAACGCCATGAAACAGTTACAGAACAACAGGCTTAACAAACGCATCAAATTGTGTATTTGGACAATAATAATCGGCCTGTTTTTAAGCGGAATAACAGCCTTCCCTATTGAAACACAATTAACGTGGTTTCTAAAACATCAGCCGGAGCTTAACCCAACTTTAAGCTTGTGGCTTAACAAAGTGTATACAGGGGTAAAAAACACCAACAACCAATACCCGTTTATAAGTTATGGAACAGACTGGCTGGCCTTTGCCCACGTTATGCTGGCCGTGTTATTTATAGGGCCGCTTATTAACCCTGTGCGTAATATCTGGGTAGTGCAATTCGGTATTATAGCTGCATTGGCTATCTTCCCGTTAGCTTTTATTGCAGGCAGTATAAGGAGCATACCTTTCTTTTGGCAATGTATTGACTGCTCTTTCGGCGTAGTAACTTTGGCGATATTATTGCCTTGCTATAAATGGATAAAACAACTGGAGGCAACAGCATGAAAACCTTTGTAGACGAAAACTCTATTGTGCGAAAAATATGGGGACGGGCAGATACCAGCTTGTTTATTTTTGCCGGTGCCGCTGCCGAGTTTGCTCTCAACAAAGCTGTTGACTGGCTTTATTTTACAGGGAGACTACCGGCAGATCCGCTGGGCAGGCTATTTTCAACAATTACCTATTCAAGAGTAATACTTTTTGCTGATGAAGTATCGGCACTAAAAGCAATTGATAAAATAACTGCTATTCACTCCGGAGTTGAGCAAAATCGTGGTGCCACCATACCCGATTGGGCTTACCGGGATGTTTTGTTTATGCTGATAGACCATAGCATACGGTCGTTCGAATTGCTTGAAAGGCCGCTGGCTACAGAGGAGAAAGAAGAAATTTTTGATGTTTTTAACCGCATGGCTGTTAGAATGCAAATTAGCGGTTTACCAAAAAATTTGAATGAGTGGGAAGGCATGCGCAGTGAGGCATTGCTATTAAACATGGCATATAGTAATTACACCGCTGATCTTTACCGACAATACAAAAAGCATTTAGGATGGTTCAGATACCTTATTGTATTGCAGATACAATATTTGCTAACGCCAAAGCATGTAAACAACTTACTCAATTTAAAGCAAAAATTTTGGATAAAACCAGCTATGGGCTTGTACAAACTGCTACGACGGCTGCACCTTGACAGCTTTTTGCGCGACGCGCTTTTGCCGTTAAACTATAAAGAACAAGTGCGCAGTTTAGACAAACCTCAAATTATGCAACAGCATTTACAACCCTCGGCTGCAATAAAGTAAATACATCAACATTGAGTATGCGTGCAATTTCAAAAAGCCGCTCAACCGTTATACGTGTATAGCCTAACTCTATTTTGCTGTACCCATTTTGACCTATGCCCAATTTCATGGCCATGTACTCCTGCGAGTACCCCAGGTGCTCACGTGTGGATCGGATATTATATATTAAGTGCTCCATTTCAAACTCCATTACAACCTTACATACGCAATTAAAGTTTGTATGATTTTACAAAATCATAATATTTTTTATTAACAATAATATATTGCTCGTAAATAATAAAGGCCCCGCTAAAAAAGCAGGGCCTTATATTATATTCCGTTTATTTAGTTAACAGACTATCTTGGCGGGCCACCGGGTCCAAATCTGCTACGCAGTACAGGTTTGATAGTATCCAGCTCAGCCATTGTGTAAATAGCTGTTCTGCTTGCTGTAGCTTTTCTAACAGTAGCAACATCTTCAGGCATAACTACAGAGCCTTTGTTACCAAAGTCGCTGCGGATGTAGCTCAATACAGATGCGATGTACTCATCATCGTTACCTCCTAAAGCAGGCATAGCATCCGGATAGGTAGTGCCGCGGATAGGGCCTGTTAAGCCATGTAGCAATACACGGATCAACTTTTCAGGACCGAAAGCGTTAACATCAGGGTTACCGGCTAATGCTGGCGCTGTAGAGGTTGTGCCACCTATAATAACACCTTTACCGTCGCTACCATGGCAGGTAAAGCAAAGTTGCTTATAAATAACCTGACCCTGACCTACTAATTTAGCAGACTGTGCATTAAGCGCTGCCTGACGGGCGGCTTGCTCAGCTTTTTGTCTTAGCTTGTCTTCATATGATGTTTGCGACAGCGCCAACATTGGATCATTTGGGTATTTTTTGATCAGGTCTGTAATGATCTGTTTTGATTTATCTGAATTTACAAAACGCATGGTCAATAACAATTGGTAACGCACGTCAGCATCCGGATCGTTCATCAGCGTAGCTAACTGGTCAATAGCTTTCGGATCAGTCTTCATCATGTCCTCACCTATCCAGGCAACAGTTTTACGTACACGGGCATCGTTATCTTTCATAGCGGCTGTCCATGTAGCGTTATCTAATGAGCCCATACCGTTCAGCGTCCATAAAGCGTGGATGCGGGTTAAGTGGTTAGCGCCAGGATCAAGCGCCATTTTTTGCAGCGTTGGAACAACTGATTTATCGTTACGGATAACCAGTAATTTTTGCGCTTCGTCTCTCCACCAGCCATTGCTCACGTTAGTTAAATGTTGCACTAACTGTGCGCTTGTTTCTTTGTATAAATTGAATTTCTTTTTGAAATCAGGTTTGTACTCGTCATGTACCAAACGGAAGATACGGCCACGGCCAATATTTTTTTGCAAGCCTTTGTCTTCAATTTTACCGCGAAGGAATGAACCTTTTCTTGTCCAATTACTTTCCTGAATAATACCATGGTACATATCAACAATGTAAAGGCTTCCATCAGGACCGGTAGCTGTATTAACCGGGCGGAAGTTGATATCTGTTGAAGCAATAAACTCTTGTTTATCATAAGCGTTGCGCAGGGTAATTTTACCATTGGTATTGGTAACCTTAGCACGACGGATGATACGACCAACCGGCTCAGGAATCAACAAATCTCCGTAAAGATCTTTAGGCAACATGTTGCCGCGGTAAATTGACTGGCCGGCAACAGCTGTAAAGTGATTCAAAGTACTATCGCCTGAACGTAAGCGGATTGGACCGCCCTGAACGTCGGGAGTAGTTACAATTGGCCATACCGCCTGAAAGTCTTCATCAAACTGATCTTTCGGATCTAATTGTCCGTAATGAACATTTTGCTGGAAAGCACGGGCAGGAACTTCTGCACCTGCGTTTGAGTAAAATAAACGACCATAATCATCGTGTGTTAAACCCCACTGTGGTGGAACACCTTCAGCAATTTCCTCGCCTATAACTTTCTCGCCTTGTAGCGTAAAACGAACCGGATCATAAGACACATACATGCGGTTATCAAGATTCCAGATCAAACCGCTTTTTTGGTGTTCAAGGTTGTTATTGTTACCAACTGTTGGGCTGGTGTAAACAACAGTTTTCTTGTCAGACACACCGTCGCCATCAGTATCCTGGAAACAAAATACATCGTTTGTCCAGGTTAAGTTAACTAAAAGGCGACCATTATCTAACGGTTGTAACGTTCTTGGCATTACAATGTTATCAACGTAAACGGTCATTTTGTCCATTACACCGTCGCCATTGGTATCTTCCAATAATTTAATTTTACATTTCTCGTCGCGTTGGCCTGTACCATCAGCGTCAAGCATGTAAGTGTTCATTTCTGCAACATACATTCTTCCGGCACCGTCCCACGCAATTGCAACAGGCTGGCTAACCATAGGCTCAGATGCTACCAGTTGCAAATGATATCCTTTTGGAAGATAAATATGTTTTATTTCTTCTTCCGGTGATTTTGGGGTTGGATCAGGGTGCATATTTACTTTGATCCGGCCTGCGGCATCGCGCTCAACAGGGTACTGCGTCACACTTTTTTGAGACGACTTACAGGTATAAAAAGCCACTGCAGATACGCAGGCTATACCTAAAAGCCACTTGTTGTTATTTTTCATTTATTACAGGTTATATTTAGTTTTTGATTTTAGTATTCGGGGTGAAAACTACATTTTTTTGCGGCCCATGGCATATTCAATACCGGCCAGCAGGTGCTGCAGGAACAATGGCTCCTGGAAAGAGGCATCAGTATGACCCAAAGCAGTGTAAAATGCACGGCCACCATCATAGTCATGCCACCATGCTAACGGGTGATCGGCACCCATTTTAGCCTGAGGACTTCTGCCATAAACTTCAGGCGCAGCTGAAGATTCATCTAACTTTAACAATACATGCACATCCTGGGGCATAGCTCTAAAAGCATACCACTCATCTTTACGTTCCCAACGAGCAGGCAACATTTTGGTAGCTGCAGAAGTACGGTCAACAACATCAATTGTAGCTGTAGGTGTACCCATTGGATGCGCCTTAAAGTAAGCGCCAACCATTTTACCATACCATTGCCAATCATACTCACCATCAGAAGCAGCATGAATACCTACGTAACCGCCGCCATGTTGAATAAAAGAAGTGAATGCTGCTTTTTGTGCATCATCAAAAATATGTGCACCGGTAGTACTTACCAATATAACGGCGGCGTATTGTTTTAGGTTTTCTGGTGTAAATTTTCCTGCATCGCTGGTAGTGTCGGCAACAAAGTTGTTCTCGGTACCCAGCTTCATAATAGCTATGGCTCCGGGAATACGTGAAGCGTGTGCATACGCTTTCCTTCCGTTGTTATCCACGCCTATTTTGGTGAATACCAATACTTTTTTTGATTTGGATGAGCCGGTGCGGCTGCTTGAGCATGACACTGCAAACGTTGTAGCAGCAACTAACGCAATGCCTATAAAAGCTTTTGAATACTTAGTAAAAATTCTCATGTAGGGTTGGTTTTATATTGGTTTTGTTTTTCTTTATAGCACAGCACAAGGCTCTCTATAAAACTAAAAAGCTCCACCTGTTTAAAGGTAGAGCTTTTTGGCTGATTTATTTAAGCGACAATATGTATTGTACCATCTTTTTTACATCGGCAGCTGCCAGTTGCGGGTGCGGAGACATTGGCACCTGGCCCCAGTTACCAGAACCACCGGCAATGATCTTTTTAACCAGCATATCTACGTTAGCATCTGTAGCCGGATATTTTGCTGCTACGTCTTTGTAAGCAGGGCCTACCAGTTTAGTATCTTCTTTATGGCAAGCTAAACAATCAGATTTTGACAAAGCCTGTTTACCAATTACCAGATCTGCAGCACTTGGTTTAGTAGCAGCAGCTTTGGTAACGGTGGTTGTTTTTTTAACCGTGGTTGTTTTTTTGGTGGTTTGACCAAACGAGTTATTAGCAACAAGTGTTGCAAGTATAAATCCTGTTAATAAGATAGTCCTCTTCATTTTCCTTTTAGATATGTATAATTTATTTATTGCTTATTTTATTTAACACCCAAAACCAACTTCACTTCAACTCAACAAATTTAACCAATGTAACCTCAAAAGCAAGATTGGGGCATAGTTCAGAAAGTTTCTAAATTTCTTGTTTTTTGACTTTAGAACGACCAAAAAGTTTAAAAAGTGTTAAATAAAATGCAATAAAACATGCTACTGCCTATTTTAACAGATACAATATTTAATACCACACCCTAAATTTATTTTTAGTGTAGTACAATTGTTACCAAAAGTGGGTTTTATGATGGATACAATCGATTGTTTGCGCACTGCAGCTACGCAATAAGCAGCTTAAAAAACTACCATTCTATCCGGAAATTTCTCACCATAATTAAGCACCATATTCCTGATGTAATCATTACCCGGATAAGGGGTGAGTTTTGTTTTGAGTTGTTGCAGATCTGTGGTGCTATAATCTGATGTTATGTAACCCATTCCGTAAAACTGTCCGCGTTCAACCAATATGCAGCTATGCTCGTCATAATTACGGCCTTCATCCCGTATGGCAAAGGTGGGCAGTGCTTTTTTCAGGCCCTCAATGGCGGTATTTACCCTGGTGTTATAATCTTCAACTTGCTGCACACCCTCGCAGGCACAGTGCCCGGTATGAACTCCGGTACATGTATTCGTATTGCGTTGTATGAAACACAGCTTAGGACAAAGTTCAAACTGATCTATCAAACTATGTATAATACTATAGCCCTCGTTGAGAGAATTACACGTATATACCGGCTGAATTGCCAGTTTACGGCGCTTATCAACCGCCAGGCGCATGTAACCATTCTGGTCTTCAAATACAAACAGCCCGTAGGCATGCTCAAAACGTTTTAATGAACGATTATACTTGGGCCAAAGCCGCTTAATTTCAACAGCTTCCAGCACAAAAGCTATCAACTCTGTTCCGCATTCCTGGAAGCTGATGCGATGGATGTTTCGCAAAAATTCCTGTCGCTGCGGCCCGGGGTTGTTACCGGTAAAGTGGCTGCACACCCGCTTTTTTATGTTACGTGCCTTGCCTACATAGATCACTTTGCCTTTATCATCATGAAAATAGTAAACGCCGGGCATCATAGGTAAAGCCTCAATATCGGCTTTAGGTAAATGCGGTGGTAGCAATTGCTCTTTTGAGCCTTGTTTAAGCGCCTTTTTAATATGCTCCTCCCGGTCGTTTCTCAGCATCAGGCTGAATAATTCGGCAGTAGCTTCGGCATCGCCCATAGCACGGTGACGTGCCTCATTATCAATACCTAAGGTGCGGCATAAACGGCCTAAACTGTACGATGCATGGCCCGGTAATATTTTACGCCCTAATCGAACAGTACACAACTTATTGCAGTTAAGTTCGTAGCCCGCCTGCGACAGATGGTAGCGAACAAAAGAATAATCAAAATTGACGTTATGTGCCACGAATATTTTTCCATGTAACAGGTGGTAAACGTCTGCGGCTACATCTTCAAAAGGTGGTGCCTGTTCCACCATATCATTGGTGATGCCGGTAAGCGCGCTGATGTAAATAGGTATCTCCCGCCGCGGATTAACCAATGTGGTATAACGCTGCGTTACTTTTTTGCCATCATGAAGGCAAATGGCTATCTCGGTAATACCATTTGCGCTGGCATGCCCTCCTGTTGTCTCAATATCTACTATGGCGTACACAAAGGTAAAGTTAAAAAGTTTTGCTAAATTATTTAGTTTAATGAAAGAAAATTTATCATCGCTTTAAAAAAAGCAAATGCTGTAACTGGCATTATATTGGATGTGAATACATTAGAAACAACATCTTCATTATGAAAACATTAAACAGCACCATAGGCGGCTTTGCAGGCGCAGCTGCGCTAAACATAGTACATCAAACTGTTAAGCATTTTTTAAACAGTGCTCCGCGAATTGATCTGGTTGGTGAACAGGCCCTTAACAAAAGTTTGAAACTTGCCGGTGCTAAACCTTTAAGAGGCGATACACTGTTTGCAACAACACTTGCTGCCGATGTGATTAGCAATGCGGCTTATTATAGCCTGATAGGTATTGGCAGTCGTAAAAATTTGCTCACCAAAGGAACAGCTTTGGGTTTGGCCGCAGGAATTGGCGCGTTGGCTTTGACCCGCCAGTTGGGGTTGAACGATACGCCCATCACCAAAAATGCCGAGACCAAATTACTTACCGTTGGCTATTATTTAGTTGGCGGGTTGGTTGCCGCACTTACTATAAAAGCATTAAGTAAGAAAAAACCGCTTAAAATACCGGCTCATGTTAACCAGGATATGCCGGTTATCGGCAACTCTTAAGCCGATATTCACACGTGTACAATAGGTTGAAATTGCAATGACTGAGATCAGCTACAAGGCTGCCCTCAGTCATTTTACCGCTACTCAAGCTCAGATACATTTGAGCCATAATTCAACCATTGTATATCATGAAAAACTTAAAACTCTACGCCCTGGCCTTCTTCATGATGGCTGGCATCTCTGCCTTTGCACAACAAAAAAATGAATGGAACATCCGCCTGAGAGGCATAGGCGTATTACCGCAGGAGAGCGCGACGATAGGTGTGATAGGCGGCGACATTAACATTAGTAACTCTTTTGTGCCTGAACTTGACTTCACTTATTTCTTCGCTGATAATTTCTCTGCCGAACTGATTTTAGGCACAACACGTCATACCGTAAAAACAAAGGGCTCCAACTTAACGGCCATAGGTGGCCCGGCCAGTGCCGATGTTGATCTGGGTAAAGTTTGGTTGCTGCCTCCTACCCTTACTTTGCAATACCACTTGCCTACCAAATGCGCCGTTAAACCTTATTTAGGCGCGGGCGCTAACTACACCATTTTTTATGGTGTGAATAAAGGCGGAACCGTACAAGGCGTTGACTATAAAAACAGTTTTTCGTTTGCGGCGCAGGCCGGTGTGGATATTAACATAAGCAAAACCATGTTTTTGAACGTTGATCTGAAAAAGCTGCTACTGTCAACCACGGCAACTGTTGATGCATCAAACCTTACACCGGCGGGAAGTCCGGGATTGGCTCCGGTGCTTAAAAGCATCAATGCTGATGTAAAAATCCGTCCGTGGGTTGTAGGGTTAGGGGTAGGCTATCGTATAAAATAGTTTACCACCCTATAAACAACAATAAGCCCTCGATTGCTGTCGAGGGCTTATTGTTGTGTAGTATTATCGCCGCTTTTCGTCAATTAAAAAATTATGTAAGGTGGTTAGTTTATCCGTTGCTATCATGTCTACACCGCAGGTAAGCAGTTGCTGCCAGGTAGTGTATTTATTAGGCGATGCCCACAAACGCACCCTAACACCGTACTTATGCGCGTCGTTAACATAGTTGCGCAGTCGCGCCTGGTAACGTGGTGATAAGCTACCATCTTTATTACAACGCACCAATTTGGAGAATTTACAGCTTGCCATGTTAAACAAATTACGGGTGGTATCTCTTCCAATTTTTCGCAGGTCTTCATCTATAAAAACAAGTCGGTCGGGGTCATTTCTTACCATATCAAAAGGTTTCTTACCAGATAAAACGATACGCACGGGTCCTGGTTGCCACTGCCCGTTGCTGTAACCACATAAATAAGATCGATATTTTTCTAAAATTGGTTTCAGCAAGCGATAAGTTTTAGCACCATCTGATTTTATATCGATCATGAGCGTAACCGGCGCCGCAAAACCGGTATAAACTTCCCCATTCCGTTCATTAATCAGATCTGCCAATGGTTCAAGATAAAGCGCCTCTAACGTACGCCTGTGATGTAGTATGGGCAGCACATGTGTAACTACCAGGCTGCCTTTGTAGGCATAAACATCGGCTTCGATGTTAGCGTAACCCTGCTTTATGGCTTCAAAAAGTGGTTTTTTGTGTTGATAATCATTGTGAGCGAAGGCGTTAGGGAGTACAACATCCTGGGCTAATACAGGCGTAGTTAATAAAAGCAGGGCGAAAAAACGCTGCAAAACAAAGCAGTATCTCATCATTGGTTTAATAATTAGATTAATTATAACGCAAATTATCAACCAACTAATGCAAGTAATTTAATTTTAATATGCCCAACAATTACTTAACATAAATAAACGACAAAGCCCCGCGAAAAATATCGCGGGGCTTTGATCAATTTAATATTATCTAATTAAGCTTCAGCTTTTTCAGCTGTATTCATAAACACAAATTGGTTATCAAACATATCCAGCTTGATCTTGCTGTCTTTATCTACCTTACCGGCCAGAATTTGTTTTGACAATTCATTCAATACACGTTTTTGAATTACACGTTTCAATGGCCTTGCACCAAATTGCGGGTCATAACCTAACTGAGCCAGCCAATCTAAAGCTTCTTCTGAGGCTTCCAGGCTAATGCCCATTTCGGTCAGGGTTTGCTGCACTTGTTTAAATTGCAGCTTAACAATGTCGCTTATTTCATCGCGATTAAGCGGCGTGAACATGATGATCTCATCAATACGGTTCAAAAATTCCGGTCGAATGGTCTTTCTCAACAATTCAAACAGATCATTCTTTGTTTTGGCGATGATGGCATCACGGTCGCCATCCTCTAAAAACTGGAAGTTTTCCTGTATAACATTTGAGCCTATGTTAGACGTCATGATAATGATGGTGTTTTTAAAGTTCACCAAACGGCCTTTATTATCAGTTAACCTGCCATCATCCAATACCTGCAGCAAAATGTTAAATACATCCGGATGCGCTTTCTCTATCTCGTCCAGCAATATAACGCTGTACGGTTTACGGCGAACGGCTTCGGTTAACTGCCCACCTTCATCATAACCTACATAGCCTGGAGGCGCTCCAATCAACCTTGATACGGCATGGCGCTCCTGATACTCGCTCATATCAATACGTACCATGGCACCTTCATCATTAAACAGATACTCTGCCAATGCTTTGGCTAATTCTGTTTTACCCACCCCGGTTGTACCCAGGAAGATAAACGATCCTATTGGTTTCCTCTTATCCTGTAACCCTGCACGGCTGCGGCGTATAGCATCACTAATGGCTTCAATGGCTTCTTCCTGCCCGGCAACGCGTTTGTGCAGTTCACCTTCCAGGTTAAGCAATTTCTCGCGTTCACTTTGCACCATTTTTGAAACCGGAATGCCTGTCCAGCGGGATACTACACCTGCTATATCATCAGCAGTTACTTCTTCTTTTAGCATTCGGCTCTCGCTTTGGTTAGCCTGCAAAGCTTCTTTCAGCTTTTCAACTTCCTCCTGCGCTTCGCGAATTTTGCCGTAGCGCAGTTCAGCCACTTTACCATAATCGCCTGCACGTTCGGCTTGTTCAGCTTCCAGTTTGTAGTTTTCTATCTGCTCAACTTTTAAGTTGATGCCATCAACCACATCTTTCTCGCCTTGCCATTTAGCTTTAAGCGAATCACGCTCAGCAGACAGGTTGGCTATTTCTTCGCTGAGTTCTGCTACTTTCTTATCGTCTTTTTCACGTTTTATTGCTTCGCGCTCAATTTCAAGCTGCATAATTCGGCGTTGTAATTCATCCACCACTTCCGGAACCGAATCCATTTCAATACGCAGTTTTGAAGCTGCTTCGTCCATCAGGTCTATAGCCTTATCAGGCAAAAACCTGTCAGATATATAGCGTTGCGACATTTCAACCGCGGCAATAATAGCCTCATCTTTAATACGCACTTTATGATGCGCTTCATAGCGCTCTTTTAAACCTCTTAAAATAGATATGGCATCGGCAGTATCCGGCTCATCCACCAGCACAATTTGGAAACGGCGTTCAAGAGCTTTATCCTTCTCAACATATTTTTGATACTCATTGAGCGTTGTAGCGCCAATGGCCCTTAGTTCGCCGCGTGCAAGGGCGGGCTTTAAAATATTGGCCGCGTCCATAGCGCCCTCGCCTCCTCCTGCACCAACCAGTGTATGTATCTCATCAATAAATAATATAAGCTCTCCGTCGGCCTGGGTAACTTCTTTGATAACGGCTTTCAGGCGTTCTTCAAACTCGCCTTTGTATTTGGCACCGGCAATAAGGGCACCCGTATCTAAAGAGTAAACCGTTTTACTTTTCAGGCTTTCGGGCACATCACCTTTGATGATCCTGAAAGCAATACCTTCGGCAATGGCGGTTTTACCTACGCCCGGCTCGCCAACCAGGATAGGGTTATTTTTAGTACGACGCGACAATATCTGTATAGTACGACGTATCTCCTCATCGCGCCCAATTACCGGATCAAGCTTGCCTGATTCGGCATACTCATTTAAATTACGGGCATATTTGTTCAATGCGTTAAACGTCGCTTCTGCATTCTGATCAGTTACCTTGTTGTCGCCACGCAGGCTAACAATGGCTTTTTTCAGGTCTTTTTCGTTAACGCCTGCATCTTTAAGAGCCGAGCTGGTTTTATCGCTTACTGATAGTATCCCTAATAACACATGCTCTACCGACACAAACTCATCTTTAAACTCTTTTAAATAAGATTGTGCTTTTTGTAAAGCAGAGTTAGCGTTTGACGACAGATACACATTGCTGCCGCTTACCTTAGGAAATGCGGCTATCTGCTCATCTAAAGTCGCGTTTAACCTGTTAAGGTTAACATTTAATTTTTTTAATAAATATGTGATAACGCTCTCATCAACCAGTAAAAGGCCTTTCAACAAATGCGCTGTTTCAATAGCCTGCTGCTGGTTGCCTACAGTTATCTCTGAAGCTTTTTGTATAGCTTCCTGAGCTTTTATGGTGAAGTTGTTAAAGTTCATAGTTAAATAATTTCAGTACACTTATCTCAAAATGTTTGCCACTGCCTATAGTCTGAAAAAATGGCATTAAAAAATTATTTTCCCCGCCGTTTTGTCAAACACATTCCTTTTAATTCAATTATTTGTAACCCTGAGTAAATAATTTGCACTTTAATGTAAAAAGCACCGCTTTATTTTTGTACAACGCTGCTGTTTTTTATTTTTGATAAACCCTATAAGCTAAAGTTTTGGACACCCATTATTTCAGAAGTTTACCCGGACGATACCGTGCGGCGTTCCGCAACTATTATACGCTGCAAAACCTGGTTTCGATACGCTACAGCAGCATTGTTTTTTTGCTGATCAATATTATACTGCGCGTTTTAATTTGGGTACTGCCTGTAAGTCTTACTAAAGCGCAAAACTTCCCTGAATTTAATGTTACCAACTGGCTGTATATTTTTGTAACTCCATTTTTTTGGGGAATAAATGAGCTTTTGCTAACTAACATTAAAAAAACTAAAAAGGCAAATGCGGGCATGCTGGTATTTGTGTTTCTGTTTGCCTTCTACCTCATTCTTTGCGGGATGTACTCGGCATTCATTGCAACGTCCGACCCACGAAACGCGCTTACCATATATTTAATAGCCCTGTCTGTAGTTAGTGTAATTTGCGTATTTGAATATGATGAGGTTATTGCCTTACTGGTATTATCTGAAATTGTATTTACGGGCTTGCTTTTTATGGCAAGGACCGATGCTACAACCATGCTTTACGATCAGTTAATGTCTATTATCCTGTTATCAGGCTTCTATCTTATATCCAGATATTTTTACTCTTATAAAGCAAGCTATTACTTGCAGATCATCGAGATCAGGAACAAGAACATGGAGATTGAAAAGGCTGCCGAATTTAAAAACCAGGTTTTAGGCATGGTAGCGCACGATCTGCGTAACCCAATAGCGGCGGTAGAATCATTAGCTATGATGATGGAATTGGATGAAGACCTTAGCGAGGATACACAGGACAGTGTGGGCATGATCAAAGCGTCGTGCATTAAGGCCCGAAGTATTATATCTGATCTGCTGGAAGCGGCCAGGAATGAAAACCTCACCAACCTTGAACTCCGTAAAACAGAAATGAACCAGTGGCTTAATGGCATTATCAATACCTGGAAGATACAGAATGACCATAAAAATAACATTGTATTGTTAAGTGGTGCCAACCCTATATACGCCGATATTAACAATGAAAAATTTCAGCGGGTATTAGATAACCTCATCAGCAATGCCATGAAGTTTTCTAAAGAGCGGGATAACATAGAGTTGCATTTAGAACAAAAAGGTAATAAGGTTTCTATTAAAGTAAAAGACCGCGGATTAGGTATACCTGCTAACCTTCTTCCACATATTTTTGACCGCTTTTCAAAGGCCGGGCGCACCGGTTTGAACGGCGAGCAATCAACAGGTTTGGGCCTGAGTATTGTAAAACAAATAGTGGAGAGCCATAATGGCGCTATAAGCGTTGAAAGCGAAGAAGGCAAAGGCACTACATTTAGTATTGAATTGCCAGTCACCTAACATTTCGGTAACAGCAGTATTAATCAGGGATCATGATCTTAATACCTGCGGATCCCAGCTTGCCAAACATATCGGCTCCCTGAATGGCAATATGAAGGTCATTGCGCTTGCCTGTGGTATAAAAAACAATTTCTGCATTCCCATTTTCATCAGTAACTACATCCGGATTCCAATAAATAGTTGGTCGTGCATCTATTCCCTGGCTGCTATTTTTAACATTATATTTAGGCACGTAAAACTCCTTTTTAGGCGCAAAAACTAAAGGACGGTAGGTATATGTACCAACTGTTGTGCGCGTGAACAACCCATTACCCGAATAAGTTGTAATTTCAACAAAAGTATAATCTTTGGCTTTAGCCATAGGATTATGACGCCTTATATATTTGTTTACATATGTATTTTGATTTGCATAGCTTGTTATAACTTCAATGCCCTTTATATCGTCAGCCTGTAAATAATGGAATATAGTGCGTATGTAATTTGCATAGTTAATACCCGCGCTCGTGGTTTCAAGTGTTGAAACTCCGTCAACAATAAAATAGGTAGGTACGTTACGCAGATTATATCCAGGCCCTTCAGTATCAAATACAGATGGAATATCAACCACCATAGATGTGCTCTGGTTCATGTTATATGAATTACGGTTTGCTGCCTTAGGTAAACCATATCTCAAACCAGGAACATGATCTAACAATATATCTCCTAATGATACCCTTCCCATTTTTTGGATATCTTCTGCAGTAAAAATAAGGTCGGCCTCACCAGGAGCCAACAAACCCTTTGATCCACTAACTACTTTTTTAGCTTTGACCTGCACCTCCTTTAATTGCTGTCCGGATACTTTTATGTTCTCTTCGGTTTGCAGCCGCCCTTCACGAATTGCAGACGAGCGCGCTGTATCAATATTAACATACCATGGAATTATGCGTTGCTGAGGTAACGTGAATACCGGCGGCACAAACTCATCAACTTCAAGCTTAACGTTAGACGATTTTCCCTTTAAATTTCGCGCCTGCAATTTAAAGGTCATGGTATCTACAGGATACAGATCGGTAAACATAAATTCGCCCTTATCATTACTTGTGGTATCAGTTACTATAATTGGTTTGGTAGACATGAGCACTATACCGGTATGAGGGATAGGCTTGTTGAACATGGTTTTAACCCGCCCTTTAACCGCAAACTCTGGTTCGGGCTCAAATTCAGGTTTCTTTAAGGGTTGAAAAACCACCTGCCAATTATAATTAGTCCAACCCTGGGTTAGCAACAGATTATCAAGCGCCATCGCTTTAAGGCGTTCATCTCCTGCGGAAAAATACCAGCCGGGGTTTTCTACATTACCCTGCAGGTCATCATTTAACAACAGCTTTACATTTAAATTGCTAATACCAGTTGAATCCTGCTCAACAAGGTTGTTACTTGTAATTGCAACAGAAAAATTTCCGCTTACCGGCCGGCCATCTTTATCACTCGCTTTAACTTTAATACTGACACTATCGCCCCAGGTGTGGTGACCGGCGGTTGGCGTAACGGAAAAATTAATAACATCATGATGATCGATAAAAAATGCACGGGTTGCCAAGGGCTGCATTGTGGTGTTGAAAAGTGTTAGTTTGGCTACCCCGGTTAGGAATATTTTCTTACTGATCTTTATTCTTACGGCACCGTTACCGCTGTTAACAACTGCGCCATAGCAGTTACCTCCACGCGATTGTCCGATAAGGTAATAGCTCTCACCCGTATGTTGTACATCCTGAGTAGGCGCTACATAAACCGTTAATGAATCAGCACTACGTATGTTATCAACCTGAAGCATTATACCCGAAGGCTTAACCGCCGGCAGTGTAAAATTAAGTTTAACACCCCGGTAAGTGATACGTGCAGTGTAAGTTTCGTTATTTAGTGCGTTTAAATAAAACGTTCCCATGCCTTTATGGGTTGAGCTCATTTGAGCCACAAGTTCATTATTGTTATTATAAACGCCACCCTCAATGTCAACACCATAGCCTTGTTCATTTAATACTTTAAAAGCCACTTTATTTACCAGACCCGCCAAAATATTACCTCCCTCGGGCATAAACTGTACAGAAAGTTTATCATCGCGGTTGGCTATAACAGGTATATTCAACGTTACATCAGCGCCTTTTTTATTCTTTTTCGTGAGATTTATACTGATTTCTTTCAGGTCTGCCTCTGGTGGTAGGTCAAAGGCAAAATTTGCTTCGCCATTTGGCGTGGGCGTAATTTTAGCACGGTAAAAATTACTTCCGGCCCAACTAACCCTGGTGTTTAATTCTTCACCTATTGGGCCAAGCCCGTCATTACGCAAAAAAGTAAGGTTGGCCATTAATTTATCTGAAGCAGCGTTTTTAACAATATCAAAACGCGAGTTAACGCGCCATACGGCATCTTCCAGGTCATTAATAAAAAACTGCCTGGTGAAAACGTATTTATCACCAAAATTTCTGTTCCAGTTAGTGTATGCTCTTAATATGTAAGTACCTCCCAAAAAACGATTATTAAGCGGGATATATCCGCTACCGCTTCCGTTTTTAACCGCCACCATGTTGCGTGTTATTATATGGTTCTCACCATCACTTATTTCAAGATACATCACCCCACTTTTTGTAGATGATGCCATTGTGGTTGCGTTCAAGATGTAAGATTTGAACCACAGCGTATCTTCCTTATTGTAATTCCATTTATCAGTATGGACAAATATTTTATCAGGAGTGTTGGCCTGGTTGTACGCTGAAATTGTTTCAACCGCTTGTTTTAAAGACAATGCAGACTGTGCCTTAGCTGTAACTGCTTGTACAGCAAATAACAACAGAACAAAAAAACAATTTTTATTTTTTCGGTACATCTTTAACATAAATCTTATCATTATAGCACCCTAACAGGCCCTCCATATCTGCTCCCTGCACATTAATTGTATACGTTGCTGATTTGTCGGCAGTATAAAAAGTAACATAACCTTTACCATGACTATCAGTAACAACATTTGGAGCCCATAATATGGTTGAACGGGTATCGGGTATTGTTACCGGACTTTTGTAGGTATAACGCGGTGAATAAAATTGTTTTTGGGCCGCGAAAATAGGCAATCGATAAATAAAAGCTCCCGGTACCTTTTTTGTAAACCCATGTCCGGAATAAGTGGTTATCTCAATAAATGTAAACTCCCAAAACTTAGCGTCAGGGCGCTCAAATGCCTGCGTATAGGGTATTTGATTTCTTCCGGTAGTCATCACCTCTATCCCTTTAACATCGTTAACATCCATGTATTCCAGGAGTTGCTTTGTCCCAAATCCGGGCCCCATAAATATGTCGGCCTTTATGCCATCAAGTATAAAAACTGCACCTACATTATTTATAGAGTAAACCTCGTTTGGCCCATTATATCGAACCTGAAATCCTGGAATGTTTTTCTTTAACATATCAACCAAAGTCGTATTTGGTAGCGCTTTGATCTCTTCGGTGTTCATTATAAAATCCGCTTCGCCCGGGTCAACAAGACTTTTTGAATCTTTGACTATCTTTTTTGCCCTGATCTCTACCTGGTTTAATTGCCGGCCTGTTATTTTAGCCTCTTCTTCGGCATAACGCTGCCGTGTGTTTATGGCTTTAAGGCGCGACGTATCAATATTTACATACAATGGTATAAGGCGTTGTTTAAGTGGGGAAAACTCAGGCGCTGTAAAATCATCCATCTCAATACCCACATTAAACATGCGCCCCCTTTTGTTGTGCGCCTGCAAGCTGAACGCCACCGTGTCTGGGGGATAAATGCCCTTAAAACTAAACTCGCCTTTAGCATTCGTCATTGTATCTAAAGTGAAAAACGGATTTAATGATAAAAGTAAGACATTGCTTTTTTCAATTGGTTTGTTAAATGCGTTAACAACCCGTCCTTTAACGGCAAACTCAGGTTCGGGCTGATAGATCAGCGGCTTTTGCTTTGCAGAAAATACATCTGCCCAATTATAGCTTACCCAACCCTGCGTGAGCATCAATACATCAAGCGACTGTGCTTTTTTAAGTGAATCGCCTTTTGTAAAATACCACCCCGGGTTTTCAACTTCGCCTTTTAGGTCATCAGCTAAAAGTAATTTGGAAAACATGTCGTTGTAACCGCTCGTGTCTTGTCTTACCTGCGCGTCGTCTGTAACGACTACAGAGAAACTACCCACAACCGGCGCTCCGTTTTTATCGGTAGCTACAATTTCAAGGTTAACGCTGTCACGCGGGGTATAACCCTGCTTTGACGGATTTACCTCAACATGCATACCATCGTTGTGATTTACATAAATAATTCTTTCCGTAACAGGTTGATTTAATGCAGAGATTACTGTAAAGCGAGCAACGCCGGTTGGAAATGCGGTATTATTAATGCTAAAGCGGGCATTGTTAGCTGCTTTTACCACTGCACCGAAGCAGATTACATTGCGAGATTGACCGATGAGATAATAGTTGCCGCCGGTTTGCTTTATATCAGCCGATATATTGACCGAAACAACGATAGAATCTTTATTTGTAGTATTATCTACCCTCATAACCACTCCCGAGGGTTTTGCCGTCGGTAAAGCAAAACTCAGATCTTTATCATGGTAAGTTATTTTTGCCGTATAGGTGCGGTTAAGTTGGGGCGTAAAGTCAAACCAGCCCATCCCTCTGTGTATAGATGTAAATGCGACCACTCTTTGTCCGGTATTATCATAAACGCCACCATTAACATCTACCCCCTTACCTTCTTCATTAATAGCCTTAAAACCGACCCGACTGGGCAGGCCATTAACCAGGCTTCCCCCTTCAGGCATAAATTGCAGATCTGTTTTCTCATCACGATTGATCACAACCGGCACATTGAAGGTTACGTCTTTGTCGCCTTTTGTCTTTTTAGTGAGTGCAATGTTTAGTTGCTGCGTTTTTATTTTATCGCGCAAATCAAAGTCAAAGTCAAGTACGCCATCAACCCCGGTTTTTAGACGGGTGTTGTAAAGCGTACGCGCACCCGCGTTAATGCGCACCCTTAACTCTTCGCCAAACATGCGGCTGCCGCTGGTTTTAACAAATGCCAGGTTAGTTTTTACGTTACTTAAGCCCTCTTTTTCGGTTAGCTCAAAGCGCGAGTTGATCATCCAGTCTTCCTCTAAAGTGCCGTCAATAGTAAATTGCCTTGTGTAAATACTTGTTTCACTAAAATTTCGCATCCAGTTGGTATAGGCCCTTATCGTATAAGTTCCTTCAAGATAGCGGGCAGAAGACAGCGTTATATTTCCCCAGCCAATACCATAAGCCAGTTTAACAAGGTTCCTGTTGATCACCCTGTTAGCGGCATCAGCTATTTCTATATACAATAAACCGCTTTTGCTTGTAGCTTTCAAATCAGCATCAAACACATAAGCCTTAAACCAAAGCGTATCTTCTTTAGTGTAACTCCACTTATCGGTATGGATAAATATCTTTTCGGGATTATGAGAAGTGTTGTATGCCGAAACGGTTGCCATTTTTTGGCGAAGTGATACCGCCTGGCCCACGCCATTCAGATAAGATACAACAAGTAAAAACGCAAATGAGAATATGATATAACCACGCTTCAACATGGAACGACCTTTAGGTTGAATGATTGTTATAAAGATAGTAACTAAGCACAACTAACAAATACTCTTACTACTAAATTTTTAGTACAAATCAGACATCAGCGAAAAAAATCGTTTCACCCGTTTCATTTTCGTTTCACTAAAAATCAACAATCAATTAATTATCAGAAACTTACAATAAAAATCGTCTCACATCGTCTCATATATCCAAATGAGACGCATATTAAAACTCTACCGGGGTACCGAAGAACTGCTGATTAAAATTAACCAGGAACAATTCCTTTGTAGCGCGGGTACAAGCGGTATAGAACCAACGGAGAAAATCGGTATTCACCATGTCATCAGTAAGGTAACCCTGGTCAACAAACACGGCGCCCCATTGCCCACCCTGTGCCTTGTGGCACGTAACGGCATAAGCAAACTTTATCTGCAAAGCGTTATAATATGGGTTGGTTTTCAGCTCATTATGCTTAGCGCGCCGGTTAGGTATATGGTCATAATCTTTCATGGCCTCCAGGTAGAACCGTTTCTGGTCGTCAGCTGTTAATGCCGGCAATTCGGTGTAGAGCGTATCCAACAGCACTTTGCAATCCAATATCGGGTCTTCGGCATAGTCAGTGAGTTCTATTTGCACATCGGCGAACCTAAAACCATACATATCCTCAATTTTGCGCACCTTGCGTATCTTGGCAATGTCGCCATTGGCAATAAAAGCGGTACTACCCTCCTCTTTGTCCTGCAGCCAGAAGTAGTTATTCTTTACTACCATGATCTGGTCTCCCCCGGTGAGTTCTTCCTCGCGCCATAGCAAGCGGTTGCGTATCTGCATGTTGTACATATTAGCGCTCTTGTTGCTGCGGCAAACTACCAGGGTATCTTCGTGGCCATACTTGTTGTAAGCATACTCCAACCCCTCCTGCAAACGCTCACCGGTCATCCTGAAAACATCCTTATAGCCCTTGGTAGTTATTTGGGGTATCAGTTCCTTCTGTTGCCTGATAATGTTACGAACGTTGGTGACATTGTACAGTATCCCTGAATCCTTTTGCTGGCGCAACACATCCGTCAGTTCAAAAGTGTAAACGTCTAAACCGAAAGCAGACTTAACATAAGCGGCATCCAGCGCAGGGCTCTCTTCCGATCCTACCGGCGGCAGCTGGGCGGTATCGCCCACTAACATCAGTTTGCAGTTTTTCGTATTATAAACATAATTCACCAGATCATACAGCAATGAATTTCGATTACTGCCGCTTGCCTCATTGGATATCATAGACGCTTCATCAACTATAAAGAGCGTATTGTTGCCCATGTTCTCGCTCAGCATGAAGCGGTCGTCAACATCCAATGCTGTTTTTTTTCGGTAGATACGCTTATGAATAGTAAATGCCTTACGCCCGGAATAAGCCGATATTACCTTAGCAGCCCTACCGGTAGGTGCCAGCAGTACCGATTTGAAATTATAACTACGTAACGCCTTCACCAGCGCGCTCACTATGGTAGTTTTACCGGTACCGGCATAGCCGCGCAATATAAAACACTCGTCGCCCTCGTCCTTGTTTAAAAAGTCGTCAAGCATACCAAACAGTTGTAACTGTTGGTCTGTGGGCTGGTGCGGGAAGGCTTTACGGATATGCTCGGTAGTTGACACGCTACAAAAATGCTGATAAGTAGCCTAATTAAGTAATACAAAAAATATTACTTTTGTTGATAGCATGAGCGATATCAACTACAGTTTTCAGCATATTGACTTTAGCCTCTTTCAGGCGTATTACTACACGCTGGTGTTACAGGTTAGCAGCAAAAGCTTTACTTATGCCGTTTTTTATGAAGACAGGCTGATGGCGCTTGCTCCGAATTGTAACCTTAAAGAACTGGCTGAGCCAAAAGACATGGCGGATGAGCTATCTGCCAGCTTCAAAGATATTGTTGTTGGCATTGATGCTGATGCGTTTACTTTGGTACCGGTTGAACTCTATCAGCAGGAACGCGTAACCGAGTATGCCCGCTTTTTAGATGTAAAAACTGATGAGCGCGTTTTTGCGCAGCAACTGGATGCCGAGAACTTTATTGTTTATAAAACTTCTGATTACGTAGCCGCAGCAATTGAAAAGTTTGATTTTAACCGCTCCGTTTACGGTGGAAAAGGTTGGATCAATGCAATAGCTGATAAGCTTGCTTCGGATAAGGCTATATATGTAAACATTGAAGATAATGAGGCAGAGATGATGCACTTCAATGATGGAAAGATAAGGTTATATAACAAATTTAACTTCAACACTGCCGACGACCTGGTTTATAGCGTTTCGTTGGTTTTCCGGGAGACCGGCCTTGATCAAAAAGATGTGCAACTAAGTTTAAGCGGCACATCAGCTCAAATGGAAGAATACAGATCGAGGCTTACCGACTTTTTCTCACATACAGAAACCAACACACTCAAAATAGCAGAACTACCCACCGAACTTAACTCGGATAAAATACTTAAACTCTCTGCCCTGTTACTATGCGTATCATCGGAGGCACGTTAAAAGGACTGCGTTTAAATCCGCCTAAAAACTTACCGGTACGTCCCACTACCGACCTGGCAAAGGAGGCGCTTTTCAACATCCTGCAAAACCAAACTGAGTTTGACAACATTAAAGTGCTTGACCTTTTTAGCGGTACCGGCAATATTGCTTTTGAATTTGCTTCGCGCGGCGCTGAGCAGGTGACATCGGTTGATCGCAGCGTACATTGCATTCACTATATTAAAGATACCGCCAGGCAACATCAGCTCAACAATATTAAAACCTTTAAGGCTGATGTTTTTAAATACCTGCAACTAGAAACCGACAAATACAACCTGATATTTGCCGACCCGCCATACGACCTAAACAGAATTCCCGAGATTGCTAAAATAGTGTTTGAAAAAGACCTGTTATTGCCTGAAGGGCTGCTCATCATCGAACATCAATCCATGCAAAAACTAAGCGATCATCCGGCTTTTGTTGAGCAGCGCAAATACGGGCATTCATCGTTTTCTTTTTTCAGGCATCAATAAAATTCTAACTTTACCCAAAAACTTAGCTGGCACATGAAAATAGCCCTTTTTCCGGGATCATTTGACCCTGTTACCAAAGCACACGTAGACATTGTAAAACGTTCTGTTGGATTGTTTGATAAGGTTTATATTGGCATAGGCGACAACAGCTCAAAAAAAGGCTTACTATCCATAGAAAAACGCGAGCAGATGCTACGCGCCGTATTTGAAACTGAACCTAAAATTCATATTGTAGCTTACGACGGGCTAACTGTTGACTTCTGCAAAAGCATCGGTGCAACCTTTATGATCAGAGGTATACGTACCGTATCAGACTTTGAGTACGAGAAAGCAATAGCGCAAATGAACCACTCACTCGCGCCGGATATAGAGAGTATTTTTATAGTTAGCAAGCCTGGGTATTCATCCATCAGCTCAACTATTGTACGGGAAATTTTACGCTATCACGGAGATGTGAGCCAATTTATTCCTAAAGAGGCCATACCTTATCTTTAAGCAGTTCAGCCTTTTCTAAAACATCCATTATAGATGGGAAGGTATTAGCCAGTATTGGGTCAATATCATCACGTTTGAACCAGCGCACATCGGTGATCCCTTCTTCGCGCTGAGGTTTTAATTTGTTCTGACCTTTGCATTTCATGTTGTACCAGTAAGTTTTTTTCAGCACAACCTCGCCCTTGCTTACATAAACATGATAAGTTTTACAAAGCTTTTTGCCCAGTTTGTTAACCTTTATACTGCACTCCTCTTCCACCTCGCGCACCGCGGCTTCCTTAACAGTTTCGTCTTTTTCTATCTTACCTTTAGGCAGGTCCCATTTATCGTTTCTATAGATAAACAAAAAGGCCTTTTTCTCGTTTTTCACAAGTCCGCCGGCGGCTTCAATAAGTGTAACGCTTTGCCTTACACGCTTTAAAAAAGCTTTAGCGTCGGCGCATAACACAAAAAACTTATTGCTCTTATGCGCCAATATCCAGGTATAAATAATTTTCAGATCAAAGGTCTGGTTGTCAATTTGTTGGTAGCTATCCACAGCCTCAGGCAGTGATTCTGTTAGTAAGATAACTTTTTCGTTAATATAAATTCTGTATTTTTGAGCCATGTTGAATACCGGTGAAACTGAACAGCAAGTAGCAGAGTTCCTGCTGCAAATTAAAGCAATTAAATTACAACCTACTAATCCTTTTACATGGGCTTCGGGATGGAAATCGCCAATTTATTGCGATAACCGTGTTACACTTTCTCATCCAACGGTACGTACTTACATCCGTCAGCAACTATCAAAGGCTATACAGGAAAAATTTGGTTCTGTTGGCTGTATAGCAGGTGTTGCAACTGCAGGCATCCCTCAGGGTGCGTTAGTTGCCCAGGAGCTGGGCTTGCCATTTATTTACGTTCGCGCCAAACCTAAAGAGCATGGCCGCGGTAACATGATTGAGGGTGACGACAGCATGACCGGCAAACGTGTTGTAGTAATTGAAGACTTAATTTCAACCGGGCAAAGCAGCTTACAGGCCGTGCAAGCACTGCGTGATGCTGGTTATGAGGTAGCAGGACTTGCAGCCATATTTACCTACGGGTTTGATGTAGCTGCCGAAAACTTTAAAAACGCAAATTGCCCTTATATAACGCTTTCTAATTACAACGCGCTTATAAACTACGCCGAAGAACATCAATACGTTACCCGTAAGGATGTAGATATGCTTAGATCATGGAGAGACAATCCGTCTGCCTGGGGCGTTGAATAAGTAGATATGAGCACTTTTACCAGCACAGTAACATTGACGCAACCAGCCGAAAAGGTTTTTAACTTTTTGGCAGATTTTAACAATCATAAAGGTTTAATACCTGAGAATGTTACCAATTGGTCGTCAAGCTATAACGAGGCGTACTTTGAAGTGCAAAATATGTTAAAGCTTCGTTTAAAGATTTCTGAACGCCATCCGGATACCTTTATTGAAATAATTCCTGTAGAGCAACCTCCTTTTGAGATTAAACTTACATGGGAAATAAAAAGCGGTAATGATATAAGTGAAGTTACTTTTACCATTACCGCTGAATTGAATATGATGATGAAAATGATGGCGTCAGGACCGTTACAAAAATTGGCCGAACATCAAACACAAGCTTTGTCAAGCTTGCTGAAGTAACCACTATATTCTTGATTTCGATTCGCTTACCTTGCCTGCAAGTACCAATACATTGATAATTACAAGGCCTACAATTACAGCTTCCATGGTTATCATAATTTAAGTTTTAGTATTCTGTGGTTTATCGTAAGACAAATTGCGTGCCTTTAAAACAAAAACTGTTAAATAGCTGTTTTCAGTATACGTTAACAGGTTTTTTACTTTAAAGAAACATTTTGGCTGGGCAATTGCTTCCTCAAAACCCAAAATTGGTTTATAAATTGGTGTAATATTATCTACTTATACGTAATTTAAATTCAATTGGTTTAACGTTTTTTTAACTGTATTTTTGCGCCAAACATAAGGTGCAGCATGATAACGGTATCCAATTTATCTTTACGCTACGGCAAGCGTACATTATTTGAAGATGTTAACTTAAAATTTACACCCGGCAATTGTTACGGCATTATTGGCGCTAACGGGGCTGGCAAGTCAACGTTTTTAAAAATACTTTCGGGCGATATTGATCCAACAAGCGGATCTGTAAGCTTTACGCCGGGTGAGCGTATGGCCGTTTTAAGCCAGAATCACTATGCTTTTGATGATTTTACCGTATTGGAGACCGTTATGATGGGTCACAAAGAAATGTACGCGGTAATGAAAGAGAAAGACGCCATTTATTTAAAAGAAGATTTTAGTGATGCCGATGGTGAGCGCGCGGGTGAGTTAGAGAACCTTTTTGCCGAAATGGACGGATGGAATGCTGAAAGTAACGCAGCTACCCTGTTAAGCAACCTCGGTATTAAAGAAGATTTTCACTACAGCCTTGTTAAAGACCTTGATAATACACAAAAGGTACGCGTGTTATTAGCGCAGGCTTTATTTGGCAAACCAGACATACTTTTACTGGATGAGCCTACCAACGACCTTGATATACATACTGTAAGCTGGTTAGAAGATTTTTTAGCCGGGTATGAAGCCATTGTACTGGTGGTGTCGCACGATAGGCACTTCCTTGATACGGTTTGTACACACGTTGTTGACATTGACTTTGGTAAGATGACCATTTATACCGGTAACTATACGTTCTGGTATGAGTCAAGCCAGTTAGCACTTAAACAACGCGCCGATCAGAATAAAAAAGCTGAAGAGAAGGTTAAAGAGTTACAGGAATTCATCCGCCGCTTTAGCGCTAACGCATCAAAGTCAAAACAGGCAACCAGCCGTAAAAAAGCTTTGGACAAAATTAACCTGGACGAGATACAGCCATCTAACCGTAAATATCCGGGAATTATATTTAATAACCTTGGACGCGAAGCCGGAGATCAGATACTACAGGTGGAGAACCTGAGCAAATCGCTTAACGGAGAGCCGCTGTTCGCCAACATTAGCTTTATGGTTAATAAAGGCGATAAAATAGCTATCCTGTCGCAAAATAGTTTGGCAACAACTGCAATGTATAACGTTTTAACCGGTCGCGATAAAGATTTTAAAGGCGAATATAAATGGGGAGTTACCATTAACATTGCAGATATCCCGATGGATAATACTGAATACTTTGCCGGGAAAGACGACAACCTAATCGACTGGCTGCGCGAATACTCACCTGGTGAAAAAGACGATCAGTTTATCCGCGGCTTCCTGGGCCGTATGTTATTTTCGGGCGAAGAGGTGATGAAAAAAGCCACAGTACTATCAGGTGGTGAAAAAATGCGTTGCATGTTTAGCCGCATGATGCTTCAGGGGGCTAACTTGTTAATGTTTGACGAGCCTACTAACCACCTTGATCTGGAATCAATTACTGCACTGAATAATGGTATGAAAGATTTTAGGGGTACTGTATTATTTACTTCTCGAGATCATGAGTTGGTGCAAACGGTTGCTAACAGAATAATTGAAATAACTCCGGGCGGTGTTATAGACAAGCTGATGAGCTATGATGAATACATCACCAGCGATGTGGTACAAAAACAAAGAGAAGAACTTTACGCATTGGCTTAATACATATGAAAACAAGCTTTTTAGCCTTCTTAATTACCTTACTATTTTTAAATTTTGCACAGGGCCAAACCATTACCGGCCAAGTGAAAGATGCCAAAACAGGCGAAGGGCTGCCCTTTGTTAACATAGGTATTATAGGGCGTGCGGTTGGTACTGTAAGTAGTGATGCAGGTAGTTACCGCATCAACTTGAGTAACCATGTTGCAGATAGCCTAAAGTTTTCAATGATTGGATACCGCTCGCAGGTGTTTGCAGTGAAAGAACTGGTTAACCAGCAGGGTGCTTTAAACATTTCGCTGGCACCCGAAATTAAACAACTGAACGAGGTAAAAGTTACTAACCGTAAGTGGAAGACCGCTATTTTAGGTAATACCACAAAATCACAGGGAACAACTGCTGGTTTTGATAACAATGCGCTGGGCCACGAAATTGGTGCTATTATTAAAATAAAACGCTCACCCACGTGGCTTAAACAGTTCAATGCCAGCATCGTAGAGAATGTAATAACTGACTCGGTAAAGATGCGTTTGAACATTTATAGTGTGAAAGACGGCATGCCTGATCAAAACATCCTTAATCAAAATATTTTTGTGACCGTTCACAAAGGCGACAAAGCCATTAACATTAACCTTGAACCTTATAATGTAATGGTTGAGGACAAATTTTTCATCAGCCTGGAATGGATTCAAAGTGCACGCGGCCATGGCATTATGTTTTCGGCCAGCTTATTAAGCAGTGCTATAATAGCCCGCGAAACCAGTCAGGCTGCCTGGGAAAAAGTGGGCATTGCAGGTGTTGGTTTCAATGTTTTGGCAGAGTATTAAATACACAACCTAGCCTGTATTTAATTGATCGTAAAAACATTACCTCGCTTTTTATGTAATAACGCATATGAAGCTGTTCCGTTATCTTTTTGTTGCTTTAATTGCTTTTAATTCGTGCGTTGGTGATGACAAACCCGATTTTGTTTATACTAAACCTATTACACCCGACTCTACAGATGTCGCACCATTATTGCCGCAATCCGGCGACTCAACGGTAACCATACAAACAGGGGCGTTAACACCTGTAGCACTTATAAGTTATGCTGAAACCTTGAAAGGCATACCATACCTCTACGGTTCAATCGATCCAAAAAAAGGTTTTGATTGTTCGGGCTTTATTACTTACGTATTCAATCATTTTAAAGTGGCAGTACCGCGTCAGTCGATTGGATTTGCTTCCGTTAAAAGGCGAATCAACCTAAAAGACGCGAAAAGCGGCGATCTCATATTATTTACCGGAACCGACAGCACAAAAAAAGTAGTTGGGCACATGGGTATTTTAAAGGTTGACCAAGGGAAAGAAATTACCTTTTTACACTCCACATCGGGTAAAGATGATGGAGTTACAGAAACTCCGCTTAATACCTATTACCTGGGCAGGTATATGCATACCATCAGAATATTTCCGCAAAACGACAAGTAGACCTTCTATCTGAAATTGAACCTTATATATTTGCGCTGACCATCATCTCAACACAATGAAACAGCAGAGTTTTTCGGAAGAGTTATTTTTAAAAGTACCTATCATCGGCATAGTTAGAGGTATGCCGTTCAACACCATTAAAAACATTCTTTCTGTTTATGCGGATGCCGGATTAACAACCATAGAAATAACCATGAATACCAATGGCGCGACTGAAATGATAAAATTTATAGCTGAAAATTTTGGCGATAAATTAAATGTAGGTGCCGGAACCGTTTGCAACATAAACGAATTGAACGCCGCCCTGAATGCTGGCGCTCAATTTATAGTCACTCCTGTTGTTAATCAAAACGTAATTGAGAGCTGTGTTAAAAAAGATGTACCTATCTTTCCGGGTGCCTTTACCCCTACCGAAATTTATAATGCCTGGGAAATGGGCGCATACATGGTAAAAGTGTTCCCTGCTACAATGATGGGCCCGGCATACATTAAAGAAGTAAAAGCTCCGCTTAATAAAATAAAATTAGCGCCCACAGGTGGCATCACGCTTAAAAATATTGACGATTACAAAAAAGCCGGAGCTGATGGCTACGGAATGGCCGGTGCTTTGTTTGACAAAAATCTGATCGAACAGGAAAACTGGTCGGGTTTAAAAGCTCATCTGCAGCAATTTGCAGATAAGTTTAAACGGTAAAATTACGCTTAGTTTGTTCTGATGGCTTCCACCGGGTCAAGCTTGGCTGCAAACCAGGCAGGTATAATGCCGGCTAAAATGCCAATTCCAAGCGATGAGAATATACCTATCAAGATATTTTTCAGATAAAGCTTTACT
Source organism: Mucilaginibacter auburnensis (assembly GCF_002797815.1). Classification (NCBI taxonomy): domain Bacteria; kingdom Pseudomonadati; phylum Bacteroidota; class Sphingobacteriia; order Sphingobacteriales; family Sphingobacteriaceae; genus Mucilaginibacter; species Mucilaginibacter auburnensis. Next base: position 1,725,772 of record NZ_PGFJ01000001.1, on the reverse strand, counting down.
GTTATATCTGCAGCAGCGGTTACGAGCAACGTTCCTCCGTACACAAACAGCAATCCCAATACTCCACCCATAAGGCAAAGTACAACAGCCTCAATTAAGAACTGTAGCATAATGAAGTAGTTCTTAGCACCTAATGATTTTTGAATACCAATGATGTTGGTACGTTCCTTAACAGAAACGAACATGATATTGGCTATACCAAAACCACCTACCAAAATAGAGAACAAACCAATAATGAAACCCACTTTCTTTATGATAGTAAACACAATGTCTAACTGTGCCGTTAGCATGGTGCTTTCATTTAAAGCAAAGTTATCGTCTTGTCCGGGTTTCAAGCTACGTATAGAGCGCATTAAACCATGTAACTCTCCTAACACCTCTTCCATTGGAATGCCGGCTTTACCCTTCACAACTACAGACGGGCCGTATTTCTCATTCTGAACATCTATTACATTTCTCGCAAAATTAAGCGGGATCAACACCTGCTTATCGCTTGATATGCCTAACATATCCTCACCCTCTTTTTTGAAAACACCAATAATGGTTACATAACGGCCCATTACTTTTATTTTCTTGCCAATGCCATTACCGCCCGGGAAAAGATTGTCGGCAATATCATGACCAATAATTGCAACCGGCGATCCTGTCCGCGATTCCATGTCGGTAAAATAGCGGCCATCCTCAAAATCAAAGTTCCAGGTTTTATTATGATCATGTGAGGTAGCATAGATCTGCGCTCCTTCAACAGAATTACTGTTATACTTAATGGTGCGGTTATCAATACTCACTTCATAAGAGATAGCTTCGGCTGTTTGGCTGCGGCGTTGTAACTCGGTAAAATCTTTAATTTTTGCTACTGGTCGCTGCATATATTTCCACCATGGAAATTGTCCGTCAGACACCCATGGCCACTTTTCAACATATACACTATTACTGCCCAACTTATCAACGCTACTTTGCAGGTTATCACGTAGGGTATCAACAGCAGAGAACACCGCTATGATAGTAAATATACCAATGGTAACCCCAAGTAATGATAACATGGTGCGCAAACGGTTTTGCCTTAATGCATCAAACGCGAACAAAAAGCTTTCCCTGAAAAGTTTTAAAAATAGCATATGTAATTACTGGACTACCTTACTCTGAATATGTTTGACAGTTTTTTAAACCGAATTTAAAAATTGCTGTTATATATTAGATGTGTTTACCGCATTGAAGTTACACCAATTAATTAAATAAACTTAAACATTTAAATCATGAATGTGTAAGTATATGTAATTAACTATGGTATAAGCTTAAACATCAAAATATAATCATTATTATCAGTAAATATATTTGTACATTTGCGCCCTGAAAATTCATATTTATATAAACAATGAAGTTATCTCAATTTAAATTCAATCTACCCGAATCACTTATAGCCCACACACCATCTGATCAGCGTGATGAGGCCCGTTTAATGGTTTTACACCGCGATTCAGGGAAAATTGAGCATAAGGTTTTTAAAGACGTGCTTGACTATTTTGATGATCAGGACGTAATGATCCTTAACAATACAAAGGTATTTCCGGCCCGTATGTACGGTAACAAAGAGAAAACCGGAGCCACTATTGAGGTTTTTCTTTTAAGAGAGTTAAACAAAGAATTACGCCTTTGGGACGTATTGGTTGATCCGGCTCGTAAAATACGCGTTGGTAATAAATTATATTTTGGCGATGACGACCTTTTAATTGCTGAGGTTGTTGATAACACCACTTCACGCGGCCGCACCATCCGCTTTTTGTTTGACGGTACCGACGAAGAGTTCCGTCGTAACGTTGAAATATTAGGCGAAACACCACTGCCAAAATACATCAAACGTAAAGCCACATCCGAAGACAAAGAGCGTTACCAAACCATTTATGCCAAGCACGAGGGTGCAGTTGCCGCCCCTACCGCTGGTTTACACTTTAGCCGCGAGTTAATGAAACGCCTTGAGCTGAAAGGTGTTGAATTTGCAGAAGTTACGCTTCACGTTGGTTTAGGCACTTTCCGCCCGGTTGAGGTAGAGGATTTGACCAAACACAAAATGGATTCGGAGCAGATCATTATTGAAGAAAAACAAGCCAATATAGTTAACCGTGCCATTGAGCGTAAAAAACGCGTTTGCGCTGTAGGCACAACCAGTATGCGTGCTATCGAGTCTGCGGTTTCTGCAAGCAAGAGTTTAAAACCAATCAACGACTGGACGAGCAAGTTTATCTTCCCTCCTTACGATTTCAGCATTGCTAACTGCATGATCACTAACTTCCACACACCTGAATCAACATTATTGATGATGATTGCAGCATTTGGCGGTTATGAAAACGTAATGAATGCTTACGAGATAGCCATAAAAGAAAAATATCGCTTTTACAGCTATGGCGATGCGATGTTAATCATATAAACAGATTCAAGATTATAGATGTAAGATTTAAGACCTTTAAATCTTACATCTATATTTTAAGTGGTGGGTGCTGTAGTCTTGACTCTTAATTCCTGAATCTCATGTCTCAAAACTACGCTATTATTGTTGCCGGTGGCTCAGGCACCCGGATGGGTACAACAGTGCCAAAGCAGTTTCTTTCGGTAAACGGTTTACCTGTTTTGATGCACACCTTGCTGGCGTTTTATAACAGCGCTTCAAAACCACATTTAATTTTAGCGTTGCCAAAGGGATTTCACGACTATTGGAAACAGTTGTGTAATACACATAATTTTAATATTGACTACATCTTGGCAACAGGCGGCGAAACCCGCTTCCAGTCTGTAAAGGCAGCTTTTGAGCTTATCTCCGATCATAATAGCTTGATAGCAGTTCATGACGCAGTTAGACCACTAATTAACAGCCAACTAATAGATGCTGCTTACCAACAGGCGGCTGAAACAGGAAACGCTATTGTAGCCGTTAAAAGTCGTGATTCCATACGTCAACTAAAAAACGGTTTATCAGCAAGTTTGAAACGCGATGAGATCTACCTGGTGCAAACACCTCAAATATTTCAATACAAACAGTTAAAGCGGGCCTATTTGCAAACCTACAGCGATGTGTTTACTGATGATGCAAGCGTAGTTGAAGCTGCAGGTTTTAAAATACACCTTATTGAGGGCGACAATCAAAACATCAAAATCACCTTCCCGGAAGACATCGCTATTGCGGAGCTGATTTTAAAAGGTCGCGAAGATGCAGGCAGTTAAATATTTTTAGGATAATCGTAATAAACAAGCTGGCCACTGTTGGCTGTTACGGCCTCCCAAATGTTGGTATCAAATTCAATAACAGCCACGGCACAGGTAGGTACATCATGCGCGGCACCGCTAAAATAATACAACAACTGACCTAAAGCCGGGTTATGCCCCACCAGTCCTATACAATCAACTTCATCAGGCAATTGCGTTACTACTTCATACAGATCGTCAACATCAGCCTCATAAATAGCTTTTATTTCTCCTGCCGCGGACAGGTCAAGATGCTGTGAAAAGATATGGGCGGTACTAATAGTTCTTAAAGCAGGGCTTGATACCAGCATCTGTGGCACGTGCTCCGTCTCTTTTAAACGCCCGGCAACCACAGCGGCATCATGTAAACCTCTTTGGGTTAGCGGTCGCTCAAAATCTTCATAACCTGTTTCATGTGTAGCTTTAGCATGCCTTATAATTATAAGTTTTTTCATAGCGATATTTATTTAATTATATATCCTAAACCTACGGTAAATATCCTGTTTTTTACGGTACTTGTGCCGGTGGCTTGTTGAGGCTCTGAAGCAATATTATTTAAGCCTAAAGAATATCCAACATTAAAAACCAGCTTATTTCTTAGCTCAAAGCCGGTAGAAAAAGAAAGTCCTGTATCAAAACGCTTCGCATCGTTGTCTTTACCATACCGCACAACATCGAATGTATTACTTCCGGGCGTTTCAAAATCAAGCCGTCCTTTCAATCCCATAGCTGCATACCCACCTGCCCCTATAAAAAACCAACCGGTGTTAGGTATATTAAACTTTTTAAGCACGCTAACTGGCAACTCAATATAAGTTAAACGGGTGGTAGTAGTAAGGGCATCATCATATACAATTGAGCCCTTATTGGTTATTCCTAAAGATGCACTTAACCAAAAATCATTGTTTAGCGGAGCTTGAGCAAAACCATAAATGTTAAACGTTTTAACACTACCGCCTGTTACTCTAACTGAAGTACTTTTAACCTGCTGGTAAGCAAAACCACCGGCAACCCTCACACCATACAATATCTGGGCGTTTAAGGTTGTACAGCCTAATAATATGAAAAATGCTAAAAACGATAAGCGCTTTGCCATTATACAAATTTGAGCAATTTATTTACAATTACATCGGGCATTATGTTATGCATGCAGGCGTAATCTTTACGAAAACAAGGTTTATTACCATATATAGAGCATGGGCGACATTCTAAATCATCAGCAACAATATTCTCTTCGGACTGGCCATAGCCTAAAAAACCGGCAAAGTGATGGGTTGCTCCCCAAACAGACACTGCAGGCACCCCGCATAAAGAGGCTAAATGCATACCTGCAGAATCCATACTCAGCATAACGTTTAAATTACTTATCAACTGCAACTCCAGTTGCATATTTAAACGGTTTACCGTTGATATTACATTAGTAAAATCTTTTTCCCACTGCTCACAGATCTCTTTTTCGCGCGGCGATCCACCGAACAGAAACACTTTAACCTGACATTGCTGCAACAGTCGCAGCACCGTTTCCATTTTTTCGGGAGGATATATTTTGCCAACATGTTGGGCAAAGGGCGCAACGCCTATCCAGGCCATTTGTTTCTCTCCGAATAACTCTTTTACTGCTGTAGGTAATGACTGTTCTGACCTGATAAGCTGATTGTCTAAAACAACGGGGAAGCCCAGTTCAGTAAACACATCCGCGTAACGCTGAACGGTTCGCTTTAAGGGTTTTAAAACCTTATCAGGAAAACGGGTAAGTAATTTCTTCTCGTTTCGGCCTTTATCAACCTGCTTTACGCGTACACCCGAAAATTTAAACAAAAAGCCCAGGATATTTGACCGAAGGTTGTTATGTAAATCGGCAACGGCGGCATATTTACCTTGGGCTTTTAGTTGTTTGCTTAATTTTAAGATTCCCGGAAAATCCTTATGCTCGCCATTCAAATCAACAGCGAAGTAATTAAGCCTTGGAATATCAGCAAAAAACTGCCTGAAGCCGGCACGTGAAACAAATGTTACAACGACATCCGGATGCTGGTTTAATAAAGCCTTAATAACAGGCACGGTCATGGCAACGTCGCCCATTGCCGAAAAACGCATCACCAGTATGTGCCTGGGGGTACTCATTTATTATTTTTTGTAAAGCACGGGGTTGAGATCAGGGTCATTGTACATCTTCATTTGCCTGTACACCTTCATATACTTATCCCCTTTTTCTATATCCTCCAACAACTCATCAATAGCTAACGAAAGGTCTTCGCGCTGTTGCAACAAAATGTCAAGCTTAGTGGTATTCTTTTCACGTTGTTCTTCGCTAATATCCGTACGCTCGGCTTGCTCGCGCATGTGGTATATTTTAAGTTGTAATATTGAAAGACGGTCTATTGCTCCGGCCGGGCTTTCGGTATTGAACCTGGCAGACTCTTTAGGTTGGATGTTTTGATATTTGGTGTAAAAATAGTCATCTATAACCTCTACAATATCGGTACGATCCTGGTTTGATTTATCTATGCGTCGTTTCCATTGAACGGCGGCCCCTGGTTCAATTGACGGATTGCGTATTTCATCCTCCATATGCCATTGCGCTGTATCTATCCAGCATTTGTCATACAAAAGGTTTTCTAAAGTACCTGTTTGGAAAGGATTTTGAGGGACCAGGTCAATATCATTAAACTGATGATAGTCTGTAATAACCTGTTCAAATATTTTGTTGCAGTTTTGGCTAACCATAATTAATAGCAAAGCCAAAGATAAACATTTAAGTTAACTGCGCTTTAGCTTAAGTTACCTTTGATTTTTTGTATGATAGATGTAGAAGAAAATCCATCAACAAAATCAATAGTTTTCACCTCACCGCCGTTAGCTAAAACCTCTTTTGCGCCAACAATTTTGTCAATGGTATAGTCGGCGCCTTTAACTAAAATATCGGGTTGTAACTCTGTTATGAGGTTGAGGGGCGTGTCATCATCAAACAACACAATAGCATCTACAAAAAACAGGGCAGCCAGTAGTAGTGCACGACTATTCTGATCATTAACTGGCCGTTCAGGACCCTTTAGGCGCTTTACAGAACTATCGGTATTCAAACCAATTATCAATCTTTCACCTAACTCAGCAGCCTTTGTGAGGTAAGTAATATGGCCGGTATGTAGCAGGTCAAACACACCGTTACTAAAAACAACCTTCTCACCCTGAAATTTCCACATGGCTATCTTCCGTTTTAAGGAAGCTATATCAGTTATTTTATTAAGTAGAGTATGTTCTAACTGAGTTCTCATAGATAGATATAATATTAAAAAAGATCGTCAACCGACTTGCAAAGAATATGACCAATGGTAATGTGCATTTCCTGAATACGTGCTGTAACGTCAGATGGGATAACAATATTCAGATCACATAGTTCATTCATTTTTCCACCATCTCGACCGGATAAACCCAATGTAGCACAACCTACTTCCTGAGCGGATTTGAATGCATTCAAAATACCCTCGCTGTTACCACTGGTTGATATACCTATAAAAAGATCTTCGGGACGAGCCAAAGCCTCTACCTGACGGGAAAAAACATAGGCATATCCATAATCATTAGCAATTGAAGTAAGTGCAGATGTATCTGTTGTTAATGCAATGCCCGGCAGCGCTTTTCTTTCCTTTAAAAACCTGCCGCTTAACTCCGCCGCAATATGTTGCGCATCTGCCGCGCTGCCACCATTGCCCGCAATGAGCACTTTACCACCGTTTGAAATGGTATTATTAACCATATTACAGGCCTTCTCAATATCAGGCACTAAACTATCAATAACTTTTTCAAGGGTTTGCAAATGCTCCCAAAGTTGCGCTGTTATCATATTCAAAACCAAAGGCTATTCAGCCATATCATTTAATATTTCGTCAATTGTTGTTGAGGCACTTCCAACACGCCTTATCACAATAGCGGCGGCATGGTTAGCTAACTCGCAAGCCTCTTCAACATCAAAGCCCAAAGCTAAGAAATATGCAATTACGGCAAGTACTGTATCACCAGCTCCGGTAACATCAAAAACTTCGGTAGCTTTAACGGGCAATAATTTATAAGCAAGCTCGCTCAATATTACCATACCCTCTTCTGATAAGGTTATAACCAGGTAATCTGTTTGCGTTTGATCAAAAATAATTTTAGCCGCTTGTTGCAGGTCATCAATTCCTTTTATTTTTTCAAACTTGGCGGCCTCGGTCAACTCTTTTCGGTTGGGCTTGATAAGGTAAGCGCCATTGTACTTAGCATAATTCAAACCTTTAGGATCAACCACTACCCTTTTACCTTTAGCTTTTGCAACGTCAAGTAATTTTTGCGTAAGTGTATGCGAAAACAAGCCTTTGTTGTAATCCGAGAAGATCACTATATCTGCTTTTTCTATGCTTCCGCTTAATTTATTAACCAGCTCATTTTCCAGGTCAGCATCAACAGCATCGGTAATTTCCCTGTCAACCCTAACCAACTGATGGCTCCCTGCCATTACGCGGGTTTTAACCGTGGTAGGTCGTTTACTATCCGTAACAATACAATCCGTCAGTATGCTTTCTGCGTTTAATATATCCTTTAACTGAGCGCCCGAGACATCGTCTCCAACAATACCTGCTAATTCAACCTTTGCACCCAATGATATTAAGTTCTGTGCTACGTTTGCTGCACCACCCAACGTAACAGTTTCATTTTTTACATTTACCACAGGCACAGGTGCCTCCGGAGAAAGCCTGGTTGCACTGCCAAATATATAATGATCAACCATCAGGTCGCCTATTACCAAAATGGTAGGTACCTGCTTAGTATTGCGTACCTTAAGTACTTTTTCTTTAAGCATTTATTGCGGATTCGGTTAATATTTTAGTTTTAAAGAATTGCGTTATTTCAGGCAAAGAAAGTGCATTCAAACACCTTTCTTTATATAACCCGCCTTTACGGGCAGCCAATACCCCGTAATGCATGTCGTTGAAACCCTCATTACGGTGAGCATCAGGATTAATAGACAACCAAACGCCTTTATCAAGGGCATACTGGTGCCAGCGCCAGTCAAGATCAAGACGCAACGGGTTGGAGTTTACTTCAATAACCACGTTGTTGGCTGCACAAGCATCAATAACTTTTTTGTAGTTGATGGGATATCCGCCACGTGCCAACAAAAGCCGCCCGGTTGGATGCCCCAATATGGTTGTATACGGATTTTCAATTGCCTTGATTAAACGGGCAGTAGCTTTTTCTTCATCCATTTTCATATTTGAGTGGATGGATGCCACAATAAAATCAAAACGTTTTAATATATCTTCCGGATAATCTAACGATCCATCGCTCAGAATATCCGATTCAATGCCTTTAAATATTTGGAACCCCGTTTGTGTTTTATTAAAATGTTCTATCTCCTCGTGCTGCTGCAATACGCGCTCGATGCTTAGGCCCTTAGCATACACCGCAGTCTTGCTGTGATCTGATATCCCTAAATACTCCAGCTTTAAGGTATCACGACAATAAGCAGCCATTTCCTGTAGCGTGTTTACGCCATCGCTCCAGTTACTGTGGTTATGCAATGAACCTTTCAGGTCAGCAAAAGTAATTAACGTTGGCAACTTGTCAGCAGCGGCCTTTTCAATAAAGGTTTTGCCTTCCCGCAACTCCGGCTGAATGTAGGTTAAGCCTGATTTTTGGTAGATCAGTAGTTCGCTTTCCGGTTGGTCTGATTCTTCTACCTCCAGCTCTGTTACTGCTTTAACATGCTCATCGTCTCCGGTTTTAATGAAGAGCGTTGTGTAAAAATAGCGCCTCTCCACCACGTATATCTTAACTTTAAGACCGGAGGCCGTTACAGCGTTAATGCAATCGCCCTCACGCTCAATATTGCTAAGTAAAGATAAAGTTAATAAAGTACCGGCTGCTACCTCCACATCACGTGTGCCTACAACAATTACCAATTCGTTGATGATCTCGCATTTGCGCCTGTATTCTCCGGCAAATTCGATAAGGTTATTAGCAAAAATACTTTTTAGTTCATCCATCAGCATTTTAGCTTCTGGCTCAACTTGCGCGTACAGGAATTTGCCATGGCTGGCCATAACAAACTCAATCACCTTTAATATATCTTGTTGGGTTTTTAAACCGAAACCTTTTGCTTCTATCAGGCGGTTCTCATTGCAGGCGTAAAATAGCTCACCAACCGTTTCAATACCCATATTGCGCCATATAGCTGCAACTTTTTTTGGACCGATGCCTTTTATACCCATCATTTCAACTACTCCCGGTGGAGTGTTATTGATCAGGGTATCCATTTCGGCTATGGTGCCTGTCTGTAATAACTCGGCTATCTTTCCGGCTAAGCTTTTGCCTATGCCATCAATTTTTTCCACTTCAGTTGGATCTTTCTCAGCCAGTTTAAAAGGCAGCTTATCCACTTTAAAGGCGGCGTTAGCAACCGATTTTATTTTGAAAGGATTTTCATCGTGCAGTTCCATCAACTGCGAAAGCAATCGAAGTTTACGTGCTATGGCTTTGTTTTCCATAATTTAGCTGAGAGCGGTAAAAGTACAAAAGCTGCCGCTTACTTCATAGTACTAACAAGCAGGGCAATTGTTTGTTGCAACACTTGTTAAAAAACTAACGTAAGCTACTTTATTTCAACGCTATAAAGCATACGGGCCTGCGGAACACGCATCATTTGCGTAACGCCCTTTATTTGTTTGTAGATACTGTATTGCTCGCCTAACTCTGCTTTAACAGCGTTTTCGCGCACACTTGCACTCAGGCTGGAGCTAAGACTACTTAGTACGTTTTTTTGTTCAGGATAATCAACCACCCGGTATTTTTTCAACTTAGCCATTTTTGCGGCAGATTTTACTGCATCATTAATACTACCCAAACGGTCAACCAAACCTATTTTCAAAGCCTGGCTTCCGGTCCACACCCTGCCCTGGCCAATGCTGTCAATATACGCGCGCGTTTTATGGCGGCCGTCGGCTACGGCTTTGGTAAAATCATAGTACCCCCTGTTAACCTGTGCCTGTAAAATTGCCCTTTCGTCAGCAGTAAGCGGACGATCAACCGAGCCCATATCTGCGTACTTTCCTGTTTTTACATTATCAAAAGTTACTCCCAATTTATCATTAAACAGCTTTTGCATATTAGGCAATACGGCAAATATGCCAATTGAGCCCGTTACAGTATTAGGTTGCGCGTAAATAGAATCGGCTGCACAGGCAATATAATAGCCGCCTGACGCTGCCATATCACCCATTGAAACAATAACAGGTTTTACTTTGCGTGTTAACATTACCTCACGCCAGATAACATCTGATGCCAGGGAACTGCCACCGGGAGAATTAACCCTCAACACAACAGCTTTAACCTTATCATCCAAACGGACTTTGCGCAAGGCCTTCGACAAGGTTTCTGAACCAATGGTATTGTCATTACCCTCACCACCGGAAATTTCCCCTGAAGCATAAACCATCGCTATACGGTTGGTAGAAGTTTCGGTGTCTTTATCGGTTTCTGCCGCGTTGGTATAATCGCCCAGATCAACTGAGCTTAAATCTGATTTATCACCGGTGCCTGTACGTTTTTTAAGTTCTGCTATTATTTCGTCTTTGTATTTAAGGCCATCAACCAAACGATATTTAACAACATCTTCCGGCTCTCTGATTGTAAGGTTATCAGCATACTTAAATAGTGAGTCTTTATTGATGCCACGGCTTTTAGCTATACCTGATAGATAATGATCATATAAAGAGCCAACGTATGATGTAACCTGCAGGCGGTTGGCATCACTCATTTTAGTTAAAACATAAGGCTCAACAGCGCTTTTAAATGTACCTACTTTTATTACCTGAACTTCAATACCCAACTTATCCAATGCTCCTTTCAGAAAAGTAACATCAGAATTAAAGCCATCAAATTCAACCATACCTTTAGGGTTAAGGTAAACTTTGTCGGCTACCGATGCCAGGTAGTAAAATCCTTTGGTATAAACCTCGCTATATGCAATGATAAATTTACCCGATTTTTTGAAGTCGATAAGCGCATTGCGTATTTCCTCGGTGGTGGCCTGCCCCGAACTCATATAGCTTTCATCAAGGAAAATTCCTTTTATGTTATCATCCGTTTTAGCTTTTTTAATATTGGCCAGTATATCCTTTAAACCTATAGCCTTGTCGCTGCCCAAGCCTAAAAAATCCAGTCCGCCTAATGGATTATCAGGGGTGCGTTCTTCTATTGTTTTTTGAAGTGATATGTAAAGTATTGAGTTAGCGTCAACAGTAACTGTTTTCTCTCCACCTGCTGAAGCAATGATGCCTACCAAAATAAAGAACAGGATGACGAAAGAAATTACTATACCGAAAATTGTTGCTAATACAAACTTGAAAAATTGCTTCATTTAATATTATTAATATATCTATGCAAACTTAATAAAAGGCAAGTTACTAAATCATTATTAAGAGCGGAGCCAACTATATTTGTTACAACAATGAATAACGTTTTTTTATTACTGGGAAGCAACCTTGGCCAAAGGGAACTGCTGCTGCAACAGGCCATTACTCAAATAGCTTTGCAGGTTGGTGAGGTTACGCAACAGTCATCTGTATACGAAACTCAATCATGGGGGCGTGAAAATGAACCCGACTACCTCAATCAGGTAATTACCGCAAAAACCAAAATGCCTGCAAATACCGTACTTAACCAAATATTGGAGATAGAGCTGCAATTAGGGCGCAAACGTTTTGAAAAATGGGGATCAAGATTGATTGATATAGATATATTGTTTTTTAATAATGATATTATTGAACAGGATAACCTTACCATCCCCCACCCACAGCTACAAAAACGTAGGTTCACGTTAGAACCACTTGCCGAAATAGCGCCCAACTTTATGCATCCGGTACTTAACAAAACTATAGTGGCGTTGAAAAACGAGCTCAACGACGATTTGGTAGTAAAAAAATTATAATTTTGCTCAGTTAAACTTTATTATGCCAGAAATTCAACCCGGACCAGACCTTGATCTTTCATTACTAAACGAAATTGCTGACGGTAGCACCGAGTTTATAGTTGATTCTATTGATATGTTTTTGCAACAAACACCAGAGTCAATTCAACAGGTTGATGATGCCATGAACGCTAAAGACTGGGCTACGGCTGGTTCTGCTGCTCATAAAATGAAATCAACATTAGGATTTTTTGGCATGTTAGAAAGCCAGGCACTGGTGCAACAAGTTGAGTTAAGCTGCAAAAAAGGCGCGCCTGATGAAGCCGAGGTTAGGGGAACATTTAATCAGGTTAAGGACAACATAGCCCAAAACATAGAAAAACTATTAAAATTTAAAGAAGAAGCAGGTGTTTAAACCTGCTCTATTTTGAAGCTGTAGCTTTCCATAATTAAGTTGGCCAGCAAGTTTTTACATGCCTGTTCAACTTTCTCGCTTGCTACCTGCTCGCTCTCGGCTTCAATTTGTAAAGAGATGTGTTTGCCAATGCGTATATTCTGAATTTCTGATAAACCTAAGTTTTTCATACTTCCGGTTACAGCTTTACCTTGTGGGTCAAGAATTTCTTTTTTTGGCATTACATCTATTTCAGCCTGGAACGTTTTCATTGATTTATGTGTTTTAAATGGTAATGAGGTATTATAAGCTATAATTATTTTTTTGAGCTTACAATACGATCATTTGCAAATTTGAATTGAATTATTGACAAAGTGATGTAAAAAAATATCACCACCGGAACAGCCACAAATTTAAAAAATAGTATCAATATTGCCGAAAACAGCAGCAATAAATAACGGTAAATATTCCTTTGAAAATCGCGATTCTTAAATTTTAGCGACATTAGCGGCATTTCCGCTACGAGCAAACCACTCATCACCACCACAAAAACCGCTAAGCCATAAGGGTTTAAAATATACCTTGACAGCGTAGGATATTGGTCAATTATAAGCGGGAAGGATGCTATTAAAATGGCGTTAGCCGGTGTTGGTAAGCCTATAAATATTTCGGCCTGGCGGGTATCAGTATTAAATTTGGCTAACCTTAAAGCCGAAAAAACGGGTATTAAAAAGGCCGAGAAGTTTAAAAAGGTACTCACTTTATCAATTTGCGGTGCCTGTAAAAACAGCTGATAAAGTATGATGGAAGGCAGCACGCCAAAGCTAACCATATCGGCCAGCGAATCAAGGTCTTTACCTATGGTAGAGAAGGATTTTAACACCCGGGAGGCAAAGCCATCAAAAAAATCAAATATGGCTGCAAGGAATATGGCATAAGCAGCCCCTAACAAGTTCTCCTGAAAAGCAAACACTATCCCCACACAACCACTAAACAAATTGGCACAGGTGATAAAATTAGGAATGTGTTTTCTTACTCTTCTCCTCATTGCTGGCGCTAAGCTACGGCTAATACCTTAATTCTGTGTTAAATTATTGATAGTTGATTAGAGATTGGTTGATTAGTTTCTTCTTTATGTATTTCACTAATCTCCAGTCTAATCTCTAATCAACTAATCTCTAACCCCAAAACTATTAAGAATTCATCGAAATAAGGAACTCTTCATTAGATTTTGTGCCCCTTATCTGACTTTGTAAAAATTCCATAGCCTCTAACGAGTTCATATCGGCCAGGTGATTACGCAAAATCCAGATGCGTTGCAGGGTATCGCGGTCTAATAACAGATCGTCTCTACGTGTGCTTGATGCGGTAATATCTATAGCAGGGAAAATACGTTTGTTTGAAAGTTTTCTATCCAGTTGCAGCTCCATGTTACCGGTACCTTTAAACTCTTCAAAAATAACCTCATCCATTTTTGAGCCTGTTTCGGTAAGGGCCGTTGCTATAATGGTTAATGAACCGCCATCCTCAATGTTACGGGCCGCACCAAAAAAGCGTTTAGGCTTGTGTAACGCGTTGGCATCAACACCACCCGACAATATTTTACCAGATGCCGGGGCAACTGTATTGTATGCACGGGCCAAACGGGTAATGGAGTCTAACAGTATAACCACATCATGACCGCACTCAACCATACGTTTAGCTTTTTCTAAAACTATATTGGCTATTTTTACGTGACGCTCGGCAGGCTCATCAAATGTTGATGATACAACCTCGGCACGTACGCTGCGAGCCATATCGGTAACCTCCTCAGGACGCTCGTCAATCAGTAATATAATTAAATATACTTCCGGATGGTTTTTGGCTATGGCGTTGGCCACATCCTTTAACAACATGGTTTTACCTGTTTTAGGCTGCGCCACAATTAAACCACGCTGACCTTTACCTATTGGTGAGAACAGGTCCATTATACGGGTTGAATAATTACCACCGTCAGTAAATAAATTTAAACGCTCTGACGGGAACAACGGAGTTAAGTGGTCAAACGGAACCCTATCGCGCACCTCGGCTGGTATACGGCCGTTAATGGCTTCTACCCTAACTAACGGGAAGTATTTCTCGCCCTCTTTTGGCGGACGGATGCTACCGCGTACGGTATCGCCTGTTTTTAGGCCAAATAGTTTTATTTGCGACTGTGATACGTAAATATCATCAGGAGAGGTTAAGTAGTTATAGTCTGACGAGCGAAGGAAACCATAACCATCAGGCATAATTTCTAATACCCCCTCGTTAACAATAACGTTGTCAAAATCAAGGTTAATGGCCGGCTCTTGCTGCTGTTGTTGCTTAGGCTGGTTGTTAGGCCTGCGCTCACGCTCAAACTTTTGCGGGCGGCTCTCTGTGTTTGCTCCGGCTGCAACAGGGGCCGGTGTTTCCTCTTCGCTAACAACCGGTGCTGCTTCTGTTGCTGTTTCTTCATCATCATGAGCAGCCGGTTCTTCTTCAACGTCAAACAAACTGGCATCATCTAAAGGAACTTCAACTTTAGGTTTTGTTGCACCTTTTACCACGCGGTTACGTTTGCGTGGTTTATCGCCTGCTTCATCGGCAGGGGCATTTATGGGTTTGTAGTTATCTTCTACTATTGCTTGCTGTTGGCGGGCTGCTTCAATAAGCTGCTCCATTTCAACAATGCCAGATATTAATTGCGGTTTACGTAGTTCGTCAGCATCGGGAATGCCTAAACTCTTTGCAATTTCGCGTAGCTCAGACACGAGCTTATCGTTCAATTCGGTTTTATCAAACATATATGAATTACTTCAAAAGGGGATTCTTGTTGTGTGTGTGTTGTATGTGTAAGCGTTATGTATACGCATTTTTTGGCTATAAGAGCTTATTTTTGCTTAAATCTCCCGTTAACCGAAGGTTAGCGGAATAGTCAATTACTTAAGAAATTTAATCTGCAGCTTGTTTTTCAACATTTAAACCCGGACAAATTATTAACTATAAAACGTGGGATTTAAAATTTGTTTCTTTAGTGCAAGAAAAATTCAGGAAAACAGTGCAATTGTAATTAATAATTTTTATAAAACAAACTTTTTGAAAAAAAATGTACAATGCAATAACACTTAGCCTATTTTTTAGTTTTTTTGGCCTTCAATAATTTAAATTTCCTGTTGATATGATATCGCGCCAGCAACTAATTGACCAAATAAAACAAAAACGCTCTTTTTTATGCGTAGGCCTTGATACCGATATTAACAAAATACCCCAATTTTTATTAGACTACCCCGACCCTGTTTTTGAGTTCAATAAACGCATTATTGATGCTACAAAAGACCTCTGCGTTGCTTACAAACCCAACTCTGCTTTTTATGAGTGCATGGGCGTTAAAGGGTTGCAAAGCCTGGTAGCTACGTGGGAGTATCTGCCCAAAGATATTTTAAGTATTATTGACGCTAAGCGTGGCGATATTGGCAATACCAGCGATAAATACGCGCAAGCTTTTTTAGATGAAAAATCATCAGGCATGAGCTTTGATGCTATTACTGTTACACCCTATATGGGGAATGACAGCATTACGCCTTATTTAAAATACGATGGTAAGTGGATCATTATACTGGCACTTACCTCATCCATCGGCAGTAAAGATTTTCAATACCTGGAGACTAACGAGGGCCTGCTCTACGAAACCGTAATTAAAAAAGCCAACACATGGGCCGGTGCCGATAGGCTGATGTATGTGGTTGGCGCTACCAAAAGCACCGAGTTTACCGCCATACGCCAATACGCGCCCGATAACTTTTTGCTGGTGCCGGGCGTTGGTGCGCAAGGCGGCAGCTTAGCCGATGTTTGTAAATACGGCATCACTAAAGATTGCGGCCTGATTGTTAACGCGTCGCGCTCCATCATCTACGCCTCCAACGGCCCCGACTTTGCCGAAGCCGCCCGCGCCGAAGCCCTTTCCATTCAGCAGCAAATGGAAGCGGAGTTAGAGAAGGCAGGGATTTTATAAGAGAGACAAGAATTAAGAAGCAGGAGTTAAGAGCTTTCTCAGAGCGTCATTGCGAGGTACGAAGCAATCTCTGAAGCGATAGGCTGTCCAACAGATTAACAGCGGACCACCTGTCTATAGGCGATTGCTTCGTATCTCGCAATGACGGTGTGGGTGATCAATTGCGTCTTAATTCTTGGTTCTTAACTCTTACTTCTTAACTCCTGCGTCTTAACTCCTACTTCTAAAAAATAATCTACTGACACACTTGTGTCACCACTTTATTAAAATAAGCACTGTAACTTTGGGGCCATAGGGCCGCAAACTCATCTTATAAGGCATAACTCTTTGCCTGTTTGGCCCTGCTGCAAGCCACATATTTTAATTTTTATACATGTTAAATTCTAACCAACCACACCCGCAGCCCGCAACGGGCATCACCAAAGCGCAAATTCTGGCGTATGCGGAAGAACAGGCACTTCTGTTAATGAATGAAAAAAACCAACCTCAAAACGCCGGCTTATTTGTGCTGCGCAGTGCTGACGACTGGATGGACGATGCCCTTACCGAACCCGAAAGCCGTATGCTTTTTGGCGAGTTTTGGCACGAGGGCGAACTCTGCATCCTGTTTGCTGATACCAATTTGGGCAAATCAATACTTGCCGTTCAAATTGGCAATAGTATTAGTCATGGCAAAAGCATTGCGCCGCTTACCTTACAAACGCCTGCGCAAGCAGTTGTTTATTTTGATTTTGAGCTGAGTAAAAAACAGTTTCAGCACCGCTACCAAAACACAGAGGGTTTACGCCACCAATGGTCGCCTTTGTTTGTAAGGGCCGAAATTGACCACGACAACGCATCGCCAACAGGCAACTTAAGTTTTGAAGATTACCTTTACCTATCACTACAAAAAGCAGTAGAAGACACTCAGGCGCATATACTTATAATTGATAATATTACTTATTTAAGTAACGAGACCGAAAAGGCCAAAGATGCTTTACCGCTGATGAAGCACTTAAAGCAAATGAAAAGCAAGTATAATTTAAGTATACTGGTATTGGCCCATACGCCTAAACGAGACCCCTCACGCCCCATAACACGTAATGATTTGCAAGGCAGTAAAATGCTGATGAACTTTTGCGATAGCGCCTTTAGCATTGGCGAGAGCCAGAAAGACCGCAGCCTGCGCTACCTTAAACAAATAAAACAACGCAATACCGAAGAAATTTATGGCGAGGATAATGTATGCCTTTTCCAAATTACCAAACCCCAATGTTTTTTACAGTTTGATTTTGTTGGCTACAGCCGTGAGTGGGAACATTTGAAGGAACGATCGCCGGAAGATAAAGAGTACCTAAAAACCAAAGTTAATGAGTTGCATGAGCAAGGCAAGTCTATTCGCGAAATTGCGGCATTGTTGGAAATATCTCGAGGTAAAGTAGAGCGTACACTAAAAGCCTGATTACTGTCTCGGCTGTCTCGAACTGTCTTTACTTGCAAAACCGAGACACTTCGAGACACGCTCCCCAACGTTACTGTAAGGCACCAGGCAATCTTTGAAGCGATAAGCAAAACACTAATACACTAACTTTTTATAATTACACTTAGCAATAAAACTTGTAGCATAAGCCTTGTTTTGTGTTCCGCTACGCTTAATAGTATTTAAATGTAACACCCATATATATAACGGTGTGCATTTTTATTAATGGTGATGTAAATACACCCATCTCTTATCATATCAAAATATAAATAAAGTAATATATAGTTATTGTCTGTGCCAGGTCAATCGCTTTTAACTTTTTGATAATTTGGCTAAAGCCACGTGTCTGTTTTCGATAGTCCGCCCCCTAAAGGGGACGGCAATGAACTTAAAAAGCCGCTTTTAGTTGCCGTTGGCTTTAGCCAACGGAGAAATTGAAATAAAAAAAGGCTTTAGCACAAAACTGCGAAGGCCAAAATTTTTATAAGCGATTTCCCTGTTGCCTGTGCGCTTTTCAGAAATATAAACATCGCCACTGTCTCGGTTTGTCTCGAAGTGTCTCGGTTTTAAAAAGTGAGACAAGCCGAGACAGACGAGACACTTCTCCTACCACTTTCATTGCGGTAAAACCTCCAATGCCTAATGACCAATGCCTAATGCCAATGACCAATGCCTAATGACCAATAACCACATGACAACCAACATACACCGTTACCAATTACAACCCTATAAAACACCTGCAAGCAGGTACGCTTGCCCGCAATGCAGCACGCCACGCAGCTTTACGCGTTATATTGATACGCAAAGCGGGCAACAACTGGCACACATGGTAGGGCGTTGCAGCCGCGAAAACAACTGCGGCTACCACTACACGCCAAAACAGTACTTTACCAACCACCCCGAAGCGGGCGTTTGCAATGAGCATCATCCGGTTGACCCATTGGTTACTCTGCCTAACATCAACCCATCAACCATAGCCACGCAGGATGTTTTGGCCACCCTTAACAACTATGGGCAAAACAACCTTGTGCAATGGCTCAATAGTTTTTTTAATGCTGATGATGTGGCAGATGTATTGAAAGCCTACCGCGTTGGCACCACCAACCATTGGCCCGGTGCAACCGTTTTTTGGCAGATAGATGAGCAGCAACGTGCTCGAACTGGTAAAATAATGCTCTACAATGCCCAAACCGGCAAGCGCGTTAAACAGCCCTACAATCACATACATTGGATGCATAAAAAACTGTATGCAGGCTATTACTTAAGTCAGTGCCTGTTTGGTTTGCATTTGATAGATCAACACCCCAATAAGCCCATAGCCATTGTTGAGAGCGAAAAAACAGCGCTATTAGCTGCCCTGCATTTACCGCAATACCTGTGGCTGGCTACTGGTGGGTTGCATAACCTCAATGCTGCACAATGCCAACTATTAAAAGGCCGCAGGGTAATGCTCTATCCTGATGTAAAGGCTTATGATGTATGGCAGCAAAAAGCCCATAACCTCCAGCTGCTTTTACCCGGTACTATTTTTAAGGTTGATGATATGTTGGAGCGAAACGCCACCCCGCAACAGCATGATGAAGGTTGGGACTTGGGAGATTGGCTGGTGGGGGCTTAGGCGATAGTCCATTGTCAATAGTCAATGGTCGATGGTTATTAGTCATTGGTCATTGGGCATTGGGCATTGGGCATTGGGCATTATTCCAGTTCCTCCAACAAAACAGACAGACAAAAAAAACCGTCATTGCGAGGTACGATGCAATCTCTGAAGGATAGGCTGTCCAACAGATTAACAGCGGGCTACCTGTCTATAGGGGATTGCATCGTACCTCGCAATGACGGTGGAGGGTGATCAATTGCGTCTTAATTCTTGGCTCTTAACTCCTGCTTCTAAAAACCTACACCTCCACTTTTCCCTCTACCGAGTCATCCAGTGTTTTGCCAATGGCTGCACCTACTACCATTTTAACAAAGGCAACGGCGTTACCGTGTTTGTTATCCCAATAGTAACCTTCGCTTGGTTCAACTTTTAGTACGGCAATGCGTGGGTCGTCTTTACCTTCGGTGAACCATGTTTTCATCAGCGGGTCCCATAATTCGTCAATTTTGGCTTCATCACGACTGGCTTCGGCAATGCCGTAAATGTTCAGGAAGTCTGAATGTTCAGAACCTTTAAACAGCATGTGTACAAATGGATCGGCCTGTATTTCCTGGTAAGTATGGCTATCATTAGCAAACAGGAAGTAAAAGTTACCCTGCTCATCTATCTGCTGCACCTGCATAGGGCGGGTAGAAAAAGGAATGCCCGTTTTAATATTGCTGCAAAAAAAGCAGGTACTCTTGTCGGCCAGCTCTTTTATCTTACTTACGGCTTCAGGGCCGTTTAGGTCTTTGTGGTTGTCTTCGGGTTGTTGTTGATTAATGCTATTCATAACAGTAAATGGTTTAGCATAACTATAACAAATAGCCCGCCAAAGCATTTACAAGGGGTAATTTTCTTTATGAGTATGTATAATTACGCCTCAACTACTCGTAAAACCCGAAGTACTCACGAGCATTATTGTAGCATATATCCTCCACTATTTTACCGGTCCAGGCAATGTCATTAGGCAATTCGCCATTTTCAATATCATTACCTAACAGGTTGCATAATATTCTGCGGAAGTACTCGTGCCTTGGGAAAGACATAAAGCTGCGCGAATCCGTTAGCATACCTACCAGGCGGCTCAGCAAACCAATGTTGGATAATGAGTTGAGCTGGTTGATCATGCCTTCCTTTTGATCCATAAACCACCATGCCGAACCAAACTGTACTTTACCGGCTACAGAACCATCATTAAAGTTACCGGCCATAGAGGCAAACACATCATTATTTACGGGATTGTTGTTGTAAAGAATGGTTTTAGCCAAACGGTTATCGGTATCTAATTTATCCAGAAACCTGGAAAGGCTTTTACCGTGGGTAAAATCGCCAATAGAATCC
The DNA here is from genome assembly GCF_002797815.1 of Mucilaginibacter auburnensis. NCBI lineage: Bacteria > Pseudomonadati > Bacteroidota > Sphingobacteriia > Sphingobacteriales > Sphingobacteriaceae > Mucilaginibacter > Mucilaginibacter auburnensis. The sequence goes on along the minus strand of NZ_PGFJ01000001.1, from coordinate 1,704,740 downwards.
CAACCGGTATCGGGCCCTAAAGTAGCCAGCGCACGGGTATTGTTATTGCGCAAAGCACCTACGTGGTACTGTTGTACCCAGTTTTTTTCATGATCCCAAAGGGCAAACTCATACAACAGAGCCGATTTAAACTTGAGGTTTTCTTCGGCAGTAATTTCGCTTCTGTTTCTTATTTTTTTGAAGATGTTGGTTATCTCAGCTTCCGTATAATCGGCAGCATAAACGTAATCCAAACCATGGTCAGACAGTTTACCCCCATTAGCCGCAAAATAATCATGACGACCTTTTAAAGCCGACAAGTACTCATCCAGATTGGTTATGGTAACATTAGCCACCTGCTCCAACTTATCAATGTATTCATTCAGCACGGCAACATTATCAGCATTCATAGCCTTATCCGGACGGAAAGACGGCAATACCTTTACATCAAAGCCATCCTGTTTTATTTTAATATGGTCGGCCAGGTTATCCAACGGATCATCAGTAGTACCCACTACTTCCACCTTGCATTTTTTAAGCAGACTACGCACACTATATTCAGGCGATTGCAGCTTTTCAGTACACTCATCATATATCCTCCCCGCAGTAGCCGGTGAAAGAATATCTTTTATTCCGAAGTAACGTTGTAATTCAAGATGGGTCCAGTGGTAAAGCGGGTTACGCAGGGCGTAGGGCACAGTAGCGGCCCATGCTTCAAACTTTTCCCTATCGCTTTTATTTCCGGTTATATAGGCTTCGTTAACGCCATTGGCACGCATGGCACGCCATTTATAATGGTCGCCTTTCAGCCATATCTGGGTTAGGTTAGCAAACTGCTTATCGACAGCAATTTCATCAGGAGGTAAATGACAATGATAATCTATAATGGGTTTATCTGCAGCATACTCGTGGTAAAGTTTTTGCGCCGTTTTGGTGCTTAACAGAAAATCATCGTCCAAAAAATTCTTCATCAACTTAAGTGTATTATCGGTCGGCAATAATACCATTTATCCCCAATTAGTTAACTTAAGTTAATGAAAAAAACACCCATAAAATACTATTTCGTTTTCGGTTTTCAGGTTAGAAAAGCTTACTTACAACGGCAAACAAACAGGTTTTATCCAACCTCGCGGTTAAGTGCAATAATGGCCGGTTTAAACTGTTCTTTAGCTACCACAAACTGTATGTTAACCTTGCCCTTTGCAACTCCCGCGCTTAATATGTTAATATCGGCCTTAGCCAATGCAGCGGCACTCTTGGCCAACAAACCCGGCTGATCCATATTGCTGCCAATTAAACATACCATAGCAACAGGCTCAGTAGTTACGCGCTCAAAGTTAGCTTGCAGTTCGTCTATCAATTCCTGTTTAAGGTCGGCCTCCCAAATAATAATGCTGATGCTGTTAGCGCTGGTAACTTTATAAGTATAGCTAATGCCATGGTTATAAAAGGCCTTCATTATTTTAAGGTCGCTACCTACGTTGCCGGTCATTAATGGGTCGTAAATATCAACAAGTAATTGTTTATCAGTACCGGTTATCACCTCTACCCTTTTTATGTTAGATACATAATCTTTAGTGATCAAGGTACCTGGGTGTTCCGGCTCAAAAGTGTTTTTTATGCGGAGGTGTATACCCGCCATCTCCAAAGGTTTAGCAGCCTTAGGGTGAATGGCTTCCATACCTACGTCGGCAAGCTGGTCGGCAATATCATAATTGGTATGGCCAACAGGACGCACATTTTCAAGGCCTACCAAACCCGGGTCGGCGGTTGAAAGGTGGTATTCTTTATGGATGATAGCCTCCTGAGGCAACAATATCTCCGCAATTTTACTGAAGGTAACTTCAGAGTAGCCACGGTCAAATTCACGCATAATACCCTCTGTACCTTTTGCGTAGCCGGTAGCAATAACCAGGCAAGTACTCAGATCTATTTTTGAAAAGGCATCTTTAATACGCTCGCTAATGGTTAAGGCACGCGCATCTGTCAAGCCGGCCAGATCAAGCAACACAGCGTTTATTCCTTTTTGTTGAAGGATGGCAGATAGCACATAAGCCGAATGGCTCTCGCCTATAGAAGCCAATATCTCTCTTGAAGCCAGCAAAATACCTTCATTCAAATATCCCGAAGCCAGCATGGTAACGGCGCCTTCCAGGTAAGTAAGGGCGGTTTGTATTTGGCGGTCAACCTCTGCATCAGCAGCAGCAAGGTCTAAGCCCAGCGACTCATATTGTTTGTTAAGCTCTTTAAGCTGAGCGGCAACAGCGGTAAGTTCGGTTTTATAATCTTCTCCGTTGGCCAGTTTTTGATAAACACCGGGAGCCTTGGTTTTTTTGTTCTCCAACAAAACGTTAGTAACACCCGAAAAAGCCGATACCACAAACACACGGTTAAATAGTTCGTTGCCGGTTCTGTTAAATAATATGATGTTATTTATAACTGTTTCAAGGGCACTCATAGAGGTGCCGCCAATTTTCTCTACCGTTAGCATATGTTTATAAAAAGGGCCTAAAACTAACTAAATTATTTTTTACGGCTTATAAATATCTCATATTCCTTGGGCCGGTAAAAAGTAAGCAGTGTTATGCCTTTCTTATTAACTCATCCATTGCAACTTGTCAATATTAAATCCAAGTTTGGCGGCTTTTTCTAAAAAGGCAGACTTAATATTGTCAGGCAGTTGGCCATCACGCGAAAGTATCCATAGGTAATCCAAACTATTACCTGCAATAAGGGCGTATTTATAATCTTCGTCTATGCCTATTACATTATAATCTAAATAAATAGGCAGCATGTAGGCAACTTCCAGGCGCGCAACCTTTTGTGAGCCTTTGAATTTCATTTTACCTGTAGCTTCAACAGGCTTGTTCTTTTCAATGTGGTAAGCGCGGGTTGTTACCTGAATTGAGCCATCCTTATTGAGTTTGTACTCCTCGTTAACATCCTTTAAGTTTTTTTGGATCACATTAGGCAAACGGGCCACTTCGTTCCACAGGCCGATATATTTATTTTTATCAAACGGGTAAACTACCGCGTCTTTAGGTATTTTATTTTTTGGCCACAGCGCGTAGGCTAAACCGGCAGCACCTACTCCGGCAGCCAGTCCAAGTATCCATTTATTTTCATTCTTCATGGTGTATAAATTTAAATTACACCCGGCTCCTCCTTTGGCAACTCGGGAGGCGGAAGCTCGTCCGGAACTCGTTGCGGATCTTCCTGAGGTATTTCAGGCATTTTCGGATCGGCAGGTTCTGTTATCTCCGGGCGTTCTTCCGGAACAGGCATTTCTGGCTGCTCTTCCGGAAACGTATCATGTTTCTTTCCCATATCGGCTTAATGTTATAGGTTATTTATAATTAAGTAACCTTGCATCGCAGCTCTTTGTTTGTATTTAAAATACTGGTTTATGCAGGTGAAAATAGGTAAAAAAGCAATTACACAGCAAGTCGTTAATGTGTCAGGTTGTTATTTTTTTTGAAAAGACCAAAAATAAAAACGTACAATTGCACGTTTTTGCAGTAAAAGCGTAAAAATATTGATATAAAAACACTCTTTTTATTGATAACTTTTCTTTAAAAAAGGTTTTTTTATATAAATTTGAGAACAAATGAAGTGGCTTTTTAAATTCTTCTTATTTATAGGGATTCTGTTCGCCACAGGAACCAGCCGCTCCGCTTCGTCTTTTCATACCTATAGTTCCGTAAACTTTATCACACTTGATGAAGCCTTACATTATCAAAACGATTTAAAATTTACCCCTGTTCAGCCTGTAAGAGATTCGCGCGTTTTTCAGATCGTGGAGGATGAAGAGGATACCACAACCTCGCGTGTAAAACGCAACACGGCTTTGGCTGTATTGGCCTGTGCCATTGTTTATGGCATTACCGCTATTTTTCAAACACAAAGCAAGCTTAAGGTTCAATACCAGCCCGCTTATCTTTCTTTAAATTCCCTTCCCCGCTATATCCAACTTCGTAGCATAAGAGTTTGATTGTAACGGGCTACGCCCGGTTAAATACTTACAACCGCTATGGTTGTATGGCTTTGGTTTGATCTAACCATGCCTCCTACTTATTTAATTTTTACAAATCAAAATATTGGTTTCAACGTAAACCGCTATGAAGAGATATCTTATCCCAATGGGTATTTGTGCCCTTTTAAGCTATACAAGCTGCAAACAAAAAGAAGAACAAAAAGAAGAAAACGTTAAACTACTGGTTACCAGTCCTATTGAAATGGACACAACCATAGTTAAAGAATATGTTGGTCAGGTTCGTTCCATCCGTCACATTGAATTACGTGCGCAGGAACGTGGCTACTTACAAAACGTTTATGTTGACGAAGGTCAGTTTGTACACAAAGGCCAACCCCTATTCCAGATAATGCCTAACATTTACCAGGCTGAAGCCCAAAAAGCTGCTGCCGAGGTAAACTTTGCCAACATTGAATATCAAAACACCAAACGCCTGGCCGACAGCAACGTTGTAGCCCCTAATGAACTGGCCATGGCCAAAGCTAAACTTGCACGCGCCAAAGCAGACCTGGCTTTGAACAATGTGCATTTACAGTTCACCAAAATAAACGCGCCGTTTGACGGCATTATTGACAAGTTTGCCGCTCGTCCGGGTAGCTTACTTGACGAAGGCGATCTGCTTTCAACCCTTGCCGACAACAGCCAGATGTGGGTATATTTTAACGTACCCGAGGCTGAATACTTAGATTATAAAGCTAAAGCCGAAACAGGTAAACCAACAGTTAGCCTGTTAATGGCCAACCAGCAGGTGTTTGATCATCCCGGCGTGGTTGAAACGGTTGAGGCCGATTTTGATAATGAAACCGGTAACATCCCGTTCAGGGCTACCTTCCCTAACCCTAAAGGCCTACTTCGCCATGGCGAAACGGGTAATATACGCATGGTGGTGCCGCTTAAAAATGCCATCATTATCCCGCAGAAAGCAACTTTTGAAGTGTTGGACAAACGCTACGTGTATGTTGTTGATAAAGACAACAAAGTAAGATCTCGCCAGATAACGGTTGGTGCCGAAATGGAAGATCTGTATGCAGTTACCGAAGGCCTTAAACCAAGCGATAAAATTTTGCTTGAAGGCCTGAAAAAGGTTAAAGAAGGCGACAAGATCAGCTATGATTTTGAAAAGCCCGAAAGTGTGATACACAAGCTGAAATTACCGACTGAATAGTCTCACTCACCAAAAGATTTAAACATGTTTAACATATTTATGAAAAGGCCGGTGTTCGCTATCGTCTTATCGATATCGATCGTCCTGATGGGAATACTGGCCATCACATCACTGCCCGTTTCGCAGTTCCCTTCCATAGCGCCGCCTATGGTTGTGGTGAACGTTGCGTATCCGGGTGCAAGCGCCAATGTACTGGTTGAGTCGGTTTTAATACCGATGGAAAAAGCCATCAACGGTGCCCCCGGAATGAAATATATGACCTCTGACGCTACCAGCGCCGGTGAGGCCACCATACAAGTAGTTTTTGACTTAGGTGTTGACCCCAACGCCGCGGTTGTAAACGTAAAAAACCGTATTGAACAGGTAACCAGCAGGCTCCCGCCGCTTGTACAGCGCGAGGGTTTGGTTATCAGCTATACCTCGCCTAACATGCTTATGTATGTTAACCTTTACAGCGAGGACAAAAATGCTAATGAGAACTTCCTTTACAACTTTGCCAACGTTAACATTATACCGGAACTAAGCAGGTTGAAAGGTGTAGGTAGCGCTAAGATATTGGGTAGCCGTCAGTACGCTATGCGTATTTGGCTTAAACCCGACAGGATGCGCGCCTATAACGTATCAACAGACGAGGTAATGGAAGCGCTGGCCCAGCAAAGCATCATCGGTTCGCCGGGAAGGCTGGGGCAAAGTACAGGTAAAAAATCACAATCGCTGGAGTATGTATTAACTTACGAAGGCCGTTACAATAAGCCCGAACAATATCAGAATGTTATTATCAGGGCCAAGCCTGATGGAGAGATCCTCCACCTGAAAGATGTTGCTGACGTGGAGTTTGGCAGCGAGTTTTATGACATCTACTCCAACCTTGACGGTCACCCGTCTGCGGCTATCACCCTTAAACAAACCTACGGCAGTAATGCCAGCGATGTAATTAAAGAGGTAAAGGCAAAACTGGATGAAATTCAAAAAGAATCTTTCCCTGCCGGGATGAAATACCAGATCAGTTATGACGTATCCAACTTCCTTGATGCATCTATTGAGAAGGTAATCCACACGCTTGCCGAAGCCTTTATACTGGTGGCTATTGTGGTATTTATCTTCCTTGGCGACTGGCGCTCCACGCTGATCCCAACCCTTGCGGTACCGGTTTCATTGATAGGTACTTTCATTTTCATGCAGCTTTTCGGGCTTACCATTAACCTGATAACGCTGTTTGCATTGGTGCTGGCTATTGGTATTGTGGTAGATAATGCCATCGTAGTTGTCGAGGCGGTACACACCAAAATGGCCGAGAAGCATTTGAGTCCGTATTTGGCTACTAAAGAGGTACTGCACGAGATAGCCGGAGCTATTATAGCCATTACGTTGTTAATGACGGCAGTGTTCGTGCCGGTGGCGTTCATGTCGGGTCCGGTAGGTATCTTTTACAGGCAGTTCTCTATTACCATGGCAACGTCCATTGTAATATCGGGCTTTGTGGCTTTAACGCTTACACCGGTGCTTTGCGCCATGATATTAAAAAACACCCATGGCCAGCCAAAAAGCAAAAACCCGATAAACAGATTAATAGACGGATTTAACAACTGGTTTGAACGCGTTACCGGTACCTATACCAAGTTTCTGGTTAAAATAGTTGACCGTAAAATGGTTACCTGGGGTATTTTAATAGCATTTTGCGCGGGTATATGGTTAACATCGCAAACCTTACCAACAGGCTTTATCCCAAGTGAGGATCAGGGACAGATCTATGCCATTATTCAAACGCCTCCGGGTTCAACACTTGAGCGTACCAATGATATTGCACGCCAGCTTCAGGAAATAGCCGAACATGTGGAAGGTATACAATCTGTATCTGCACTGGCAGGTTATGAAATTTTGACGGAAGGGCGTGGTTCAAACGCCGGTACGTGTTTGATCAACCTGAAAGCATGGAATGACAGGAAACTAACCGCTGTTCAGATCATTGAAGAACTGGAAGAAAAAGCTAAAGAAATTCCGGGAGCTACTATTGAGTTTTTCCAACCACCGGCAGTACCGGGTTACGGTGCAGCAGGCGGTTTCTCCTTACGTTTGTTAGATAAAACCAACACCGGTAACTATAAAGAGTTAGGCAAGGTGAATGACGACTTTATGGCTGCCCTGCGCAAGCGTAAAGAGCTTACCGGTTTGTTTACCTTCTTTGCGTCCAACTATCCTCAATATGAGTTAATTGTTGACAATAAGGCAGCCATGCAGAAGGGTGTATCAATTGAAAAAGCAATGGATAACCTCTCTATTTTAATAGGTAGTACCTATGAATTAGGCTTTATTCGTTTTGGTACCTTCTTTAAAGTTTACGTACAGGCATCACCGGAGTACAGACAGCTGCCTGATGATGTATTGAAGCTGTATGTAAAAAACAACCGTGATGAGATGGTGCCCTACTCATCCTTTATGAAGATAAAGAAAACGCAGGGACTTAACGAGATAACCCGCTTTAACATGTACCCTTCATCAGCTATAAACGGTGCGCCTGCAGCGGGTTATAGTAGCGGTGAGGCCATAGCAGCCATACAGGAAGTTGCAGAAAAAACACTTCCGCGTGGTTACGGTATTGACTGGATAGGCTTATCAAAAGATGAGGCCACCCGTGGTAACGAAGCGCTGTACATCTTCCTGATTGTATTGGTGTTTGTTTACCTGGTACTTGCCGCACAGTACGAAAGCTTCCTGTTACCATTCGCGGTAGTACTATCTCTGCCTGTAGGTATTTTTGGTGCGTTTATCCTCATTAAAATGATGGGACTTTCTAACGACATCTACGCGCAGGTGGGTTTAGTAATGTTGGTGGGCCTGTTAGGTAAAAACGCGGTACTGATTGTAGAGTTTGCCGTACAGCGTCGTCAGCATGGCGCAACGCTTGTTGACGCGGCTATTGAGGGCGCCAAAACCCGTTTCCGCCCAATCCTCATGACGTCGTTCGCATTTATTGCCGGTTTGATACCGCTGTTGTTCTCAACCGGTCCGGGTGCTATAGGTAACCGTACCATTGGTTCTTCATCAGCCGGGGGTATGCTTTTGGGTACCGTGTTCGGGGTAATAATCATTCCGGGCCTGTTTTACATTTTCGCTAAACTGGCCGATGGCAAGAAGATGATCAATGACGAAGACGAAGTTCCATTAACCGAAGAAATAGATCACAATGTATAATATCAAAAAAGAATATATAGCGGTCGCGTTTTTGCTATCAGCGTTTACGGCATGTAAAGTGCCGACGCTGGTAAGCAAAACAGAAAACAAGGCGGTACCTGCGGGCTATCTTACAGCATCGCAGGACACCACCAACACAGGTAAGATGAATTGGCGGCAATACTTTACCGACCCTTACCTTAAAGACCTGATTGATACCGCCATTAAAAACAATCAGGAATTAAATATAACGCTACAGGAGATAGAGATTGCCCGCAATGAGGTAAGAGCCCGCAAGGGTGAATATTTGCCATTTGTTGGTGTGCGCGCCGGTGCAGGTTTTGACAAGCCCGGCCGCTACACTAATATGGGCGCTTTAGAAGCTAATACCGAGATAAGACCAGGAGAAGAGCGCCCTGAACCCCTACCCGACTACCTGTTAGCTATACAGGCCAATTGGGAAGTGGACATTTGGAAAAAGCTGCATACTGCTAAAAAGGCGGCGTTAAACAGATACCTGTCATCTATTGAAGGACGTAATTTTGTTATTACTAACCTGGTGGCTGAAGTGGCTAACTCTTATTATGAGTTGCTTGCTTTAGATAACCAACTGCTGATAGTTAACCAGAACATTGAGCTGCAAACCAATGCGCTTAAAGTGGTTAAGCTGCAAATGGAAGCAACCAGGGTAACCATGCTGGCAGTACGTAAGTTTGAGGCAGAGGTGCTGAATACGCAAAGTTTGCAATACGGCATAAAACAACGCATACGCGAGACAGAGAACCGCATTAACTTCTTGCTGGCGCGATATCCTCAACCTATACAGCGTGACGACCAAACTTTCAATACCATTGTACCGCAAAGTATTATGGCGGGTATACCATCACAATTACTCATTAACCGTCCGGATGTGCGCCAGGCCGAGTTAGATCTTGCTGCATCTAAGCTGGATATCACAGTTGCTAAGGCCAACTTCTATCCAAGGTTAGATATAAACGCTGCGGTAGGTTATAACGCATTTAATCCAAAGTTCTTGTTCAATCCTTCGTCAATATTGTACTCTTTGGCGGGCGATCTGATGGCTCCGGTGGTTAACAGAAATGCAATAAAAGCCAACTATGCCACAGCTAATGCTAAGCAGATACAGGCCGTTTATACCTATGAGCGTACGGTTCTGAATGCTTATATAGAGGTGGTTAATCAGCTTTCAAACATTGATAACCTGGGCAAGGCTTATGATACCAAATCGAAGGAAGTGCAAAAGCTTACCGAGTCGATCAATATCTCTAACAACCTGTTCCGCTCGGCAAGGGCAGATTATATGGAGGTGTTGTTAACTCAACGTGATGCACTCGAATCAAAATTTGATCTGATTGAAACCAAAATGAAACAAATGAACGCAGTCATCGGCATTTACCATGCCCTGGGGGGTGGCTGGAATTGATAAGTGTTTTAGGCTGACTGACCCCTGTCGGCAAAGGGCGGACTGCTTAGGCACTCGCCCTTTTTTTATTGGAAAGTGTTTCACAAAAGGTAGCAAAACTGGCACTTTTTCAAAAATTTGATAATCATAATTTTATGGCCCATTTAAAGCTAAAAAAACTTACTTAAAAGTTGTTGCGTCGTGTTACACGTCGAAAAATTAACCAATTCATTTTTAATACATTAACACATAAACCTATTACAGGCGTTACAATTGTTATCTCGATATCTGTGTAACACCGCAGTGCTATGTTGTTTATACGTTAAATAAAATAAAAACCGAAAGCGGCTAAACTATCACCACAGGTTGTATGTTATGAGGGTGCCCGGAACAAACCTGGCCTACATCTGCAAAAACAACTATGAAACAACCTGTATACCCCGGCGGCCCATTTCCGCTTGGTGCAACCTGGGACGGCAAAGGCGTAAACTTTGCTCTCTATTCTGAACATGCCACGCTTGTTGAACTATGCCTATTTCAACATATTGAAGATGAGCTTGAATACCTTAAAATACCTGTAACCGAACACGACAACCTGATATGGCACGTGTACCTGCCCGGCATAAAACCTGGTCAGTTATACGGATACCGCGTACATGGCCCCTATGAGCCTGAGAACGGTCACCGCTTTAACCCGAACAAGCTACTGGTTGATCCTTATGCAAAAGCGCTATCAGGTCAGGTTGAGTGGAACGATGCCCTGTTTGGTTATGAGATAGGCCATCCAGATGGCGATCTGACCTTTAGCACTTCAGACAGCGCGCCGTATGTACCAAAATCGGTAGTTATAGATCCGCATTTTGATTGGGGAGATGACAGACCACCACGAGTAGCCTACTACAACACCATAATTTACGAAACGCATGTAAAAGGCTTCACCAAACGCCATCCGGATATTCCCGAAAATCTGCGCGGTACATATGCGGGCCTGGCGCATCCGGCAAGTATAGAATATCTTAAAAAACTGGGCATTACCGCGGTTGAATTGATGCCTGTTCACTACTTTTTAAGCGATAGGTATTTGCGTGACGGTGGCAGGTCCAACTACTGGGGATACAACACTGTTAACTTCTTTGCACCCGAGCCCAGCTATGCCGCCGGCGACAGGATAAATGACCAGGTGAAGGAATTCAAAAATATGGTGAAGGAACTGCACAAAGCAGGCATGGAGGTGATACTGGATGTGGTTTATAACCATACCGGAGAGGGCAACCGCATGGGACCTACCCTATCTTTCAGAGGGATTGATAACCTGTCATACTACCGCATGGTTGAAGATAACCAAAGATACTATAATGACTACACAGGCACCGGTAATACCCTTAACGCCAACCTGCCAAGCGTATTACGTTTGATGATGGACAGCCTGCGCTACTGGATCACCGAAATGCATGTGGATGGTTTCAGATTTGACCTGGCCGCTACGTTGGCGCGCGAACTGCATGAGGTTAACCGCCTCAGCGCCTTTTTTGATATTATTCACCAGGACCCGGTTATTTCTCAGGTTAAGCTGATAGCCGAGCCATGGGATATCGGCGAGGGTGGCTATCAGGTGGGTAAGTTTCCACCGGGATGGGCCGAGTGGAACGGCAAATACCGCGATGATATACGCGACTACTGGAACGGAACCGAAAATATGCTAAGTGACTTTGCCGGCCGTATAACCGGTAGCGCCGATTTGTATGAGGACTACCGCCGCCCTACTGCCAGCATAAACTTCATTACTGCGCATGATGGCTTCACACTGCACGACTTGGTATCGTACAACGAAAAGCACAACGAAGCTAACGGTGAAGACAACAATGATGGTGAAAGCCACAACCGATCTTGGAACTGCGGCGCCGAAGGCCCTACTGATGATGCCGCAATTAACGAGCTACGGTCGAGGCAGAAACGTAATTTTCTAACTACACTATTCTTATCGCAAGGGGTACCAATGCTGGTGGCCGGAGATGAGATGGGCCGCACACAACAAGGTAACAACAACGCTTATTGCCAGGACAATGAGATCTCATGGTTGGATTGGGAAAATCAAGATACGGAGCTGCAGGAGTTTACTCGTCAGCTCATTCATCTACGCCGCGAACATGCCGCTTTCTCCAGAAAGAGTTGGTTTAAAGGCGAACCGGTAAAAGCAGACGGCATTGAGGATATAGCATGGTTTTTACCCGACGGCAATAACATGGACGATGAGCACTGGCAGGAAGGTTACGCCAAATCTGTAGCCGTGTTTTTAAATGGGCAGGGTTTACACGCAGTTAATTCCGAAGGCAATAAGGTAATTGATGATAATTTCTACATCATCTTCAACGCATACCATGACACATTAGATTACAAGCTACCTGAGTCAAAATACTCAGCAGACTGGAACGTATTGATAGACACCAGCAAGCCCACATTCAAACCGACAGATAAAGTTTACCAGGCCGGAGAAGTAATACAGGTAGAGGGCCGGTCGGTAATTTTATTACAACACGAGTTAATACAAAATGGAAATAAACGTTTATAAGCGCACCATTGGCGTTAACTTCAACAAGGATCATTTAGCTAGAATTGAGCTGTGGGCACCTTTTGCTAAAGAAGTTGAGGTGAGCTTTGATAATAAAACATTTGCCTTGAATAAGGCCGACAGGGGTTATTGGGAGCTAACCACCGCCAAACTTAAACCCGGAATGCGGTACGGCTTTGCTATTGATGGCAAAGCCCCCCTGCCTGACCCTGCATCATTATTTCAACCGGACAGCGTGCATGGGCAGTCGGCAGCAACGCCTTTACATAATTTTAAGTGGACGGACCAAAGCTGGCGTAACCCAGACCTGGGCAACTACATAATATATGAGCTACACACGGGCACATTTACTCCCGAAGGTAATTTCACTGCCATTGAGGAAAAATTGGACTACTTGGTTGAACTGGGTGTAATCGCCATTGAAATAATGCCGGTGGCTCAGTTTGCCGGAGAGCGCAACTGGGGTTACGACGGTGTGTTTCCATTTGCGGTACAAAACAGTTATGGCGGCCCCGATGGCCTGCAAAAGTTGGTTGATGCCTGCCATGCTAAAGGCTTGGCAGTAATACTGGATGTAGTTTACAACCACATGGGACCCGAAGGTAATTATCTTGGGCAATACGGGCCATACTTTACTGAAAAATACAATACACCATGGGGAGGCGCAATCAATTTTGATGATGCCTGGTGCGATGGCGTGCGCAAATACTTTATCGAGAACGTATTGATGTGGTTCAGGGATTTTCATATTGATGCACTGAGGATGGATGCGGTACATGCTATCAAAGACTTTAGTCCGAAGCATATTCTGCAGGAAATGAAAGAGTATGTGGAGCAGCTAAAACAGGTAACAGGCCGCGAGCATTACCTCATTATTGAGTGCGACTTAAATGATACCCGCTATATCAAAACAACTGCCGAGGGTGGCTTTGGTATGGACGCGCAATGGACGGACGAATTTCACCATGCGTTGCGTGTTGCAGCCGGCCAAAAACGCGATGGCTATTATGCCGACTTCAATGGACTTGAAGATATGGCTAAGGCTTATGCAGACGCTTATGTTTACGATGGGCAATATTCTGAAGAAAGACATAAAACCTTTGGTGTAAAGGCAACAGGGCTTGATGGAAAACAGTTTGTTGTATTCTCTCAAAATCATGATCACATAGGCAACCGCATGTTAGGCGAACGTACCAGTACGCTGCTGAGTTTTGAAATGCAAAAACTTTTGGTGGCTGCGGTAATGGTTAGTCCGTATTTGCCGCTGTTGTTTATGGGTGAAGAATACGGTGAGCCAAATCCGTTTCAATACTTTGTAAGCCACACCGACCCTGAATTGGTTGAAGCCGTTAGAAAAGGACGCAGAGAAGAATTCAAAAACTTCCAAAGCGAGGGGGAAGCACCCGACCCACAAGCTATCGACACTTTCGAGCGTTCAAAATTGCAATGGGAGTTGTTAAAAGAGCAACACCATCAAGTGCTGTTCAGTTATTACAAAGCATTGATCCATCTTCGTAAGACGCATGCGGTATTGAAAACCACAACGCGCGACACACTTCAAACCACGCTAAAAGCTGAACAGCATGTTTTGATAGTAAAACGCTGGACCGCTGAGCAGGAAGTAGTTTGCCTGCTAAATTTTTCAGAACAGCGACAAAGCGTTGACGTTAGCGGCAACTGGACTAAGATATTTGATTCGGCATCAACACAATGGGGTGGCCCGGCAGATGCCCCGCAAGTAGTTAACAGCAACAGTATAACCTTACAGCCACAATCGGCAACCATTTATGCGCAATAATATGTTTGATCCTGTTTCTACCTACCGCATACAATTTCACAAGGATTTTACCTTCAAACAGCTAAATGAAATTGTTCCTTACTTACAAGGACTGGGCATTAAAACTTTATATGCCTCACCCATATTCGAGGCCACGCCCGGCAGCACGCACGGATACGATGTGACTGATCCATTGAACATCAACCCTGAAATTGGCACGCTTGACGAGTTACGCGAAATCAGCACACAGTTAAAGCAATCAGGCATCAGTTGGCTGCAGGACATTGTGCCTAACCACATGGCCTATCATCCCAACAACAAGTGGCTGATGGACGTGCTGGAAAATGGCAAAGACTCTAAATATGCTTCCTACTTTGACATTGGCTGGGACAGCGATGTCTATAGTGGACGCATTATGGTGCCTTTTTTGGGTATTCCGTTTGAAGAGGCTATTAAACAGAAACAGATCCAGCTGATTAAAAAAGACGGTCGCTTTTGGTTTGATTATTACGGCCAACAATATCCGGTACAGGTGGATGAGGCAGAAAAAACCACTTCCGCAGAAATCGAAGCAATCAACAACAATCCTGAGCAACTTAAAAAACTGTCAGACAAACAAGCTTACCAGCTTTGCCACTGGCAGGAAACCGATAAGCAGATCAATTTCCGCAGGTTTTTTACGGTCAATGGGCTGATTTGTTTAAACATACAAAACCAAGAAGTTTTTGATCACTACCATCAATTGATAAAGCAATTATTAAATGAGGGAGTATTCCAGGGCTTACGGGTTGACCATATTGATGGATTGTATGACCCTGAGGGTTATCTGCAACAATTAAGAGAATTGGCCGGCGCCGAAACTTACATCACCGTTGAGAAAATATTGGAAGCCGGTGAGCCTTTTCCAAAAATTTGGCCGGTACAGGGCAATACAGGTTATGATTTCTTAGCCATTGTAAATAACGTTTTTACTAATGCACAAAACGAGCAGGCATTTACCGACTATTACCAAAAACTGACAGGCACTAAAACAGACATAGAACAGAGCACGCTGGAAAAGAAGGCTTTTATATTACAACAGCACATGGCCGGCGAACTGGAAAACTTGTTTCAGCTTTATAAAAGTTTAGAACTACCAATCGATCCAAAAGTTAGCGATGAACAGTTGAAAGAAGCCATTGCGCAACTACTTATCCATTGCCCCGTGTATCGTTATTATGGAAATGCCATGCCTTTGAGCGATGATGAATCTTCGGCTATTTCTGACCTGATAACATCAGCAGCTCAAGCTCATCCGGAATTAGGCGGCGCCTTCAACTTATTACGAACTGCCATGCTTGACCGTACCAACAAAGGTGATGCTGATTATAATGGTCGCGCGTTGCGCTTTTACCAACGCTGTATGCAATTTACCGGCCCTATAATGGCTAAGGGCGTTGAAGATACGTTGATGTACAATTACAACCGGTTTATCGGTCATAACGAAGTGGGCGATTCACCAGCAGCTTTCGGACTGTCAAGCGAAGAGTTTCATCAACTGATGCTGGAAAGGCAGCATTATTGGTCATTATCATTAAACGGTACTTCAACACACGACACCAAACGTGGAGAAGACGTAAGAGCGCGATTGAACGCATTGACCGATATGCCTGAGGAGTGGCTAAAACTGGTTAAGCAGTGGCGAAAAGAATCAGCTAAGCTAAAAACCAATAACGCGCCCGATGGCAATGATGAATACTTTATCTATCAAACCATATTAGGTGCGCACCCCATGCCGCAAAGTGGTGATGATAACTTCGCGCAACGTTTGCAGGACTATCTGATCAAAGCGCTTCGGGAAGGCAAGCAGAACTCAGATTGGGCTACACCGAATGAGGCGTATGAGGATGCTGTTAAAAGTTTCATTGCAAAACTTCTTAATAAAAAAAGCAGCTTCACAAAGAGCTTTAAAAACTTCCATCAGCGTGTTGCTGATTATGGCATTATCAACTCCCTTGCGCAGGTTTTGTTAAAGTTTACCTGCCCTGGCATACCTGATATTTATCAAGGTTGTGAATTATGGGATTTGAGCATGGTTGACCCCGATAACCGCCGACAGGTTGATTATCAGCTTCGTGATCAATATTTGGCAAAAATTGATGATACCGGTAATAACTGGAAACAGTTATGGCAAAACCGATATAATGGTGAAATAAAAATCACTTTAACCAGGCAGCTACTTAATATCCGCAATGAGGGCTCAAAAGTATTTACAGATGGCAACTACCTGCCTTTAGCTACTACAGGGAGGTATAAAGACAATATTTTGGCCTTTGCCCGGCAATTGGGTAAAAGCTGGTATGTTACTATTGTGCCTTTGCACCTTGCTGCAATTGGCGCAGACGGTACCGATCCTTGCGCAATAGACTGGCGCGATACCGCTGTAACACTGCCTAACGCTGCTCCCGGTACGTGGACCAACATATTAACAGGAGATCACGGCTACACATCAGAGAATTTAAGCGTTTCAAAGCTTTTATGCGCCTTACCTGTAGCACTGCTCAAGTTAGAAAAACCAACTGACCGGGGCGCAGGCTTATTACTGCATGTTACTTCTCTCCCATCCGCTTTTGGTGTAGGCGATATAGGGCCGCAGGCTCATCAGTTTATAGATTTTCTGTACAATAGTGGTCAGCAGTACTGGCAAATGCTGCCTGTTAATCCGGTTGATAAAGGAGCTGGTTACTCACCATACAGTGCCACTTCAAGCATTGCAGGTAATACATTATTAATAAGTCCGGAACTAATGGTTACAGACGGCTGGTTGGGTAAAAGTGATATTGAAGGGATCAACCTGCCTTCTACATCACGCGCTGATCTATACAGCGCTATGGAAATCAAAACTGCACTATTTGACAAGGCCTGGCGAAAATTTATTGAAGCGGCCCCATCTAAAAAAAAAGACTTTGAAGCATTTAAATTAAAAGAAGACTGGTGGCTGGATGATTTTGCATTGTACCAAGTATCAAAGCAAAACAATAAAGATAAACCCTGGTACGAGTGGCCTAAACCAATCCGTAACAGGGAAGTTTCAGCGCTTGAAAAGACTAAAAAACAAAATGCAACTGCTATTGAAAAGGAGAAATGGTTGCAATACCTGTTCAGTCAACAATGGCAGTCACTTAAAAATTACGCTGATAAAAAAGGTGTAGTTTTATTTGGTGATATGCCGTTTTACATCAGTTATGACTCAGTTGATGTATGGTCAAATCCCGAACTTTTTAAACTGGATAAAGAGGGCAGAATTCAGGGCGTGGCTGGCGTTCCTCCCGATTACTTTTCTGCTGAAGGGCAGTTATGGGGTATGCCTGTTTACCATTGGGACATTTTAAAAGAGCAAAAATATAAGTGGTGGCTGCAACGCATCCGCAAAAATCTGGAGTATTTTGACCTGATACGGTTGGACCATTTCAGGGCTTTCTCTGATTATTGGGAGGTTCCCGGTGGTGAAACAACAGCCATAACCGGAAAGTGGCAACCAGGCCCCGGCGTTGATTTTTTTAAGGTGATAAAAAATGAACTGGGCGATCTGCCCTTTGTGGCTGAGGATCTGGGCGAAATTGATGAGCCGGTTTATCAACTTCGTGATGAATTTGGACTGCCTGGAATGCGTGTGCTTCAGTTTGCCTTCGGTGGCGAAACACCGGTATCAGACCATATCCCGCATAATTTCACCCAAAATAGTTTCGCTTACACCGGAACGCACGACAATAATACCTTAAAAGGATGGTTTATGCAGGATGCTGACGCTGTTGCTAAAACTGCCATACGGGAATACACCGGTCAAAAAATTACCGAGAAAAACATATGCGATGTATTGATCCGCCAGTGCTTTGCTTCGGTGGCTAAAGTGGCAATTTTACCGGTTCAGGATGTTTTGGAACTGGATGGCGCAAGCCGTATGAATGTACCTTCGTCAGCAAGCGGCAACTGGGGCTGGCAGTTAAACGGGGATGAGTTAAACAAAACGGTGTCTACAAGGTTGCTTAAGCTGACCAAAAATTTTAATCGTTAATAATGATGCATACAGACAATAAATCTATACTGGAAAAAGCAAATGCAGCGGTATCTGCAGGCGACAATGAAGGCTATCTGGCATACTGCACAGAGGATACATTGTGGAACTTTATGGGCGATCAAATTTTAGAGGGCAAAGAAGCTGTGAGAGCTTACATGAAGCAAACATATATTGAGCCGAAATTCTCAACCGAATGTATGATAGCTGAAGGCGACTTTGTTACCGCCATTGGGCATATCAGTTTAAAAGATGCAGAAGGCCACATGACAGATTACGCTTACTGTGATGTTTGGCGCTTTAAAGACGGCAAAATGGCCGAATTAAAAGCTTATGTAGTAAAGATTTAATTCAATTGGTGGCCATCATAGAATTTTAAAGCAGCAATATTTTATTACTTTTAGCCTCTTTGCAGCCAATATTGCTTATTTGCATTTGCAGGTTTGATGTTGGTGAAGTGTTTAAACTAACTATCTATTAGTTGCATGTCAGTATTGTTAGTAGAAGATGAACCGGCTTTGGTATCGGTATTAAAGCGGGGTTTGGCCGAATATGGTTTTAACAACATAAGTGTGGCTAATGACGGGCTTACGGGTTTGCAAATGGCTACAGGCTATCCGTTTGACCTTATTATACTGGATGTAATGCTACCCAATATGGATGGTATACAAGTATGTAAACGCATACGTACTGCCGACCAGAAGACACCCATTTTAATGCTTACCGCACTTGATTCAACAGAAAATATTGTAGTGGGCTTAGAAAGCGGTGCGGACGATTATTTGGTAAAACCTTTTAAAATAGCCGAACTGGCGGCCCGTCTTAAAACGCTTTTAAGAAGGCGCGGCAACGACACCAAAGTTGAAAACACCACTTTTAGCTGGAGCGACCTGGAGTTAGACACTGATGCAAAAGTTTTAACGCGCGGTGGCAAACAGCTTAACCTGTCTCCTACCGAATACCGGCTGATAGAGTATTTTATGAAGAACCCAAGGAAGGTTTTATCGCGGATACAAATACTGGAAGCAGTTTGGGATATAAACTTTAACCTGGGCACCAACGTGGTTGACGTTTACATCAATTATCTGCGTAAAAAATTAGATAAAGAGGATCTTACGCATTACATTCAAACCGTTTTTGGTATGGGCTACATGCTGAAGGAGGCAGAGTAAATTGAAAATAACCAGCAAAATAACCCTGCTGTTCCTTGGCCTGTCAACGGGTATCTTGCTGCTCCTTAATGCTTTTATTCTTTACTTTGAATACCAGTTCAATTACCGCGACTTTTTTAAGCGGTTGGAAGCCCGCACCAATATTACCGCTGAAATAAACTTACTTCCGGGCGGAAACAAAACTGCATATGCTGAAGTGCGGAACCGCTACCTGGAAAGGCTTGACGGTGAAACGGAATATATTGTTAAGGCGGACAAACAAGGCAACTATAAAAACCCGGGCGTGCCTGAAGCATTTTTTAGAGATATCATCAACCTAAAAAGCTCTACCTACCGTAAAGGCAACAAGTTTTTTGCCGGCAAAATATTTGAAATTGGAGCAGACCGCTACATTGTTATAGCCACTGCCCTCAACGCATACGGTTTAAACGAAATAAACGAGCTTCAGAAAATATTGCTGATAGGCTTTTTTGGCGCGCTGATCATTGTGTTTTTTGTTGGGAGGGCTTTTTCCAACTATACCTTCGCTCCTGTGCGTAAGATCATTCATAGCGTCAACAATATAACATCCGACAACCTGCACTTACGGCTTGATGAGCCCG